>NZ_JBSFRM010000018.1:0-118855 GCF_053589235.1 Gordonia sp. NPDC003376
CATCGCGAGGACCCGAGTCGAAATCTCCGCAGCGTGGGCTGGGTGCGTGACCACCACCAAGGTGGTCGCGTTGGCGAAGTCGGCCGACAGAGGTTCCGACACGACTCGTCACTTCGCTCCTCGTCGGCTCAACCACCAACGGGTGGTGGCTGATTGAGCCGGGACCGAACCGCTCCCCGTCGGCTCAACCACCAACAGTCTCTTGATGATTGAGCCGGGACCGAGCTTCCACCTACGTACCCGGATGCGCCCGTTGCCATGCGAGGTCGACCGCGCGTTGCAGGTCGGCCGCCGCCAGCCGGGTGGCCGCAGCGGGGGTCTTGGCGTCGTCGGCGGTCAGCTCGATCGGGCGGTTGATCATCACTGCCGGACGTTTGTCCGAGCTGTCGCGGTAGGCGATTCCGATGCTCAGCAATGCAACCCGCCGACCGGTGGCAAGAGACCCCTTGATGATGTGCCCCATCCCGCTGCCGAGCGGCTGGATGTGCGCAGGATCGGTGAGATTACAGGTCCCCTCGGCGAAGACGGCGATCCAGTCGCCGGCAGTCATCCGGTCGACGCAGATGTCGATCATTCGCCGGCCCGGCACCATGGTCTCGCGCACACCGTGATCCTTCGGCCGGAAGACCGGAATCCCGCCCAGGAGGTCGATCTTTCTGCGCTGCTCGGGCTCCGCGAACAGCGGATCCTTCGCGAGCACCCGCACATGGCCGATGTGCGGTCGTACCTCGGAGAGGAATCCTGTGGCGGCCAGCACGAACGGATCGGTCTCCCGCACGTGGTTGGCCGAGATCACCATCACGCAGCCGTCCCGCCGAAGATGGCGGATCAGCCGCCGGGCACCGGTCTCGTAGCGGACCTGTGGCCGATACTTCGCCGCCAGGACTGCATACATCGCCTTCGCCTTGAGTACCGGCTGCTGGTGCTCGCGGTAGAAGTCGTAGACGTTCTCGAAGTCGTTCAGGGTCACATCGACGGTCACGGACATGAACCTACGCTACCGTAAGTTACGGAAGCGTAGGAAGTGGCCCGGGCGAACCACCGAACGCAGACCCGACTCGGAGATGCGCTCGATCAATCGGACCCGGTCAGCGCTCCCTCGACCATCCGGGCCAAGGTCTCGGTCAGTACGGTCACACCTGCGAGCATGTCGTCGTCGGCGGTGTACTCGTTCTCGGCATGCGAGACGCCGTCGACGCTGGGGATGAACAACATCACAGTGGGGACGAGATCCTTCATGTTCGTCGAATCGTGTCCGGCCCGCGTACGGACCTGCATCGATCGGAATCCCAGGTCACCGATGGTGCTCTCGGCCAATGCAACTCCGCCCGCGGGATAGTCGTGTCCCTTCCAGGTGTGCGCGAATCGCTTCTCGATCTGCACGTCCGCCGCGATCTCGATCTCGGTGAACATCCGGGACAGGTCACTGTCGGCGGCCGCGAGGATGTCATCCGACGACGACCGCAGATCGAGGTGCATGTGCACCTCCCGGGGGACGACGACCGGCGAGTTCGGGTAGACGGTGAGCTGACCGCACGACGTGTGGAGCTCGTCGCCGTAGATCTCGGCGAGCTCGCGCAGTGCGACGACGATCCGCGCCGCGCCGTAGAGCGCATCCTGGCGATCTGTGATCGCGGTGGCACCGGTATGCCCCTGCCACCCGACGACACCGATCTCGTACTTGTTGGCTCCCCAGGTCGACGGGACCACACCCATCGTGATGCCGGCCTTGTCGAGTTCGCGGCCCTGCTCGATGTGGATCTCGGCGTAAGCGGCCACCCGCTCGTCGCGGAAGCCACCGGAGTCGTTCAGCGGGAACACCTCGTCGCCCAGCATTCCGTGACGGCCCAGGGCCTCCGACACCGTCACTCCGTCGCCGTCGGCGGTCGCGAGGGCGGCGTCGAGGTCGAGCTTGCCGGTGAACACACCGCTCCCCTGCATCGACGGTGTG
This sequence comes from Gordonia sp. NPDC003376, assembly GCF_053589235.1. Classification (NCBI taxonomy): domain Bacteria; kingdom Bacillati; phylum Actinomycetota; class Actinomycetes; order Mycobacteriales; family Gordoniaceae; genus Gordonia; species Gordonia sp. NPDC003376. The sequence continues at coordinate 1,952 of NZ_JBSFRM010000018.1, forward strand.
AAGCGTGAGCCCTCCTCGTTGAACCAGTTCACCAATGCCAGATTGAACGACGGCCGGGTCGGACACACCGGGTCGGCATAGAGGCGACGCAACCGGTCGAAGGCATGAGCGGCGGCCAGCACCCCGTACGCACCGTCGAAACGTCCGCCCCGAGGCTGCGAGTCCATATGCGAACCGGCCAGGACATAGGGTGCACCCGGAACCAGCTCCAGCAGACCGAACATGTTGCCGATCCGGTCGAACCGGACTTCGAAGCCACGCTCGGTCAGCCACGCGGCGAGCCATTTGCGCTGCGCGGCGTCGGCATCGGTTGCCGCCTCGCGGTCGACACCGCCGGCCGGGGTGGCCCCGAACGTCGACATCTGGGCGAAGTCGGCCAGAAATTCCTGACTGTCTTCTGCGTTTGCGGGGACATGGATGGCCTGTTCCCCTGCCTCGGTGGTCATGGTGTGGTTCCTCCTCGGATGTCGGCGCGGATCAGATCCGGGCGAGCGCAACCGGATTGAGTGCCGGGATGATGTGGTCGCCGTAGGCGGCGAGCGTCTGGTCCTTGCCGTCGTGCTGCAGGTACACGGCGAACTGGTCGACGCCGAGCTCACGCAGGTGCTCGAGCTTGGCGACGTGCTCCTCGACGCCGCCGAGGATGCAGAATCGGTCGACGATCTCGTCGGGCACGAACGTGGTGTGGCTGTTGCCTGCCCGGCCGTGCTGGTTGTAGTCGTACCCGGTTCGGTTGGCGATGTAGTCGGTCAGCGCGGGTGGAACATCGCCGGCACCATCGCCACCGTACTTGTCCACGAGGTCGGCGACGTGGTTACCGACCATGCCGCCGAACCATCGGCATTGTGCCCGTTGATGATCGATGTCGTCCCCGACATATGCGGGTGCGGCGACGATGATCGACACCTCATCGGGATCGCGGCCGGCCGCGGCGGCAGCCTTCTTGACCCGGCTCGTCGTCCACTCGACGATCGCCGGATCGGCGAGCTGAAGGATGAACCCGTCACAGTGCGTGCCGATGAGCTCCAGGGCCTTGGGGCCGTACCCGGCCCCGTAGACCGGCAGGCGTGAACGACTCCCCCACGGGAACTGTACGGTGGTGCCGTTGATCTCGACCCCTCGGCCGTTACCGAGCGCGGAGATCACGGTGATCGCCTCGCGCAGGGTGGCCAGGGTCGACGGCTTGCCCGACACCACCCGTACCGCCGAGTCTCCGCGCCCGATGCCACACACGGTCCGGTTGCCGTACATCGAGTTCAGGGTCGCGAAGGTCGAGGCCGTGACACTGGGGTCGCGGGTGACCGGGTTGGTCACCATCGGACCCACCATCACGGTGCGGGTGGCCGCCAGGATCTGGCTGTAGACCACATTGGGTTCCTGCCACAGCACGTGCGAGTCGAAGGTCCACACATGGGAGAACCCACGATTCTCTGCGGCCACCGCCAGCTCCACGACGCGCGAGGCGGGCGGGTCGTTCTGCATCACGACTCCGAAATCCATGTCGTTCTCCTGATCAGATGAGGTTCTGTGACAGGGCGCGGGAGACGAACTGCCCGTGCCCGGATTGGCCGCGGTAGATGCCGTTGTCGACGATCGTCGTGCCGCGGGAGATCACCTGGCGGATCGCACCGTCGATCTCGAATCCCTCCCACGCGGAATGATCGAGGTTCATGTGGTGGGTCTTGCCCAGCCCGATGCTGGTGTGCCCCTTCGGGTCGTAGAGGACGATGTCGGCGTCGGCACCCGGGGCGATGATGCCCTTGCGCGGGTACATACCGAACATCCGGGCCGGTGTCGTCGAGCAGACGTCGACCCACCGTTCCAGGCTGATGCGGCCGTCGACGACTCCCTGGTACATCAGGTCGACGCGGTGCTCCACTCCCCCGATCCCGTTGGGGATCTTGGAGAAGTCGCCGAGGCCCATCTCCTTCTGGTCTTTCATGCAGAACGGACAGTGATCGGTGGCCACGCCGGCGACGTCGTGGGTGCGGATGAACTTCCAGAGCTCGTCCTGATGTCCCTCCGCGCGCGACCGCAGCGGTGTGGAGCACACCCATTTCGCGCCATCGAATCCGGCGGCGCCGAGTTGCTCCTCGAGGGACAGGTACAGGTACTGCGGGCAGGTCTCGGCGAAGACGTTCTTGCCCGCACCGCGGGCCGTGGCGATCTGTTCGAGGGCCTGCTTGGCGGACACGTGCACGATGTAGAGCGGCGCACCGGTGACGTCGGCGAGCATGATCGCGCGGTGGGTGGCCTCCTCCTCGAGCTGCCACGGCCGAGAGACCCCGTGGTAGTAGGGAGATGTCTCGCCGCGTTCGACGTGCTGGGCGATCAGCTGGTCGATGGCGATACCGTTCTCGGCGTGCATCATCATCAACGCACCGTTGGCCGCGCAGGTCTGCATGGCGCGCAGGATCTGGCCGTCGTCGGAGTAGTACACGCCGGGGTAGGCCATGAACAGCTTGAAGCTGGTGACGCCCTCGTTCACGAGTTCGTCCATGGCACGCAAGGATTCGGCGTTGACGTCACCGACGATCTGGTGGAAGCCGTAGTCGACGGAACAGTTGCCGGCGGCCTTGGTGTGCCAGAGTTCGAGGGTGTCCTGCAGGCGTTCCCCGGGGGTCTGGATCGCGAAGTCGATGATGGTCGTCGTACCGCCGTGCGCGGCCGCACGGGTGCCGGTTTCGAAGGTGTCGGAGGCGGTGGTGCCGCCGAACGGCATCTCCATGTGCGTGTGGGCGTCGACGCCGCCGGGGATGACATACATCCCCGACGCGTCGATCACCTCGTCCACGTTGTCGGCGAGCCCTGGACCGAAGGGCTGCGCGGCGGGGTCGATCAGTGCGGCGATGCGTTCGCCGTCGACGAGCACATCGATGCGCTGGCGACCCGTACTCGACACCACGGTGCCTCCGGTGATCAGCGTCGTTGCCATGTTCACTCCTTGTCGTGACGCCGGTACACCGGGCGTCGGTACACGGGGGGTCGAGATGCGGGCGGTCGAGCGGTCAGCCCTGGGTGCGGGCCCGGGCCGGTTCCGCGGTGGTGTCGGCGGGGACGATCAGGTCGTCGGTGGCAGACGCCGAATCCCGGGGCGGCAGCTCGATCTCGAGGTTCTCTGCGGTCGGATCCGGCTGCGGGGCAACGGTCTTGCGCCAGGTCCCGATGATCCGCAAGGCGTGGTAGACCACCACGGCGGAGATCGCGCCCAGGGCGATGCCGCCGAAGCTGAGATCGCCGATGGTCCAGGTGAAGTCGGCGATGCCGATCACCAGCGCGATGGCAGCGGTGAACTGATTGATCGGCTGCGAGAAGTCGACGCGGTTGATCACCCAGATGTGCACGCCGAGGATGCCGACCAGGCCGTACAGCGCGATGGTTGCGCCACCGAGGACACCCGGCGGAATGGCGGCCACCACGGCACCGACCTTGGGGCACATGCCCAGCACGATCGCCGCGACACCCGCCACCCAGTACGCGGCGGTCGAATACACCTTGGTAGCCGCCATCACACCGATGTTCTCGGCGTAGGTGGTGGTTCCCGAACCGCCACCCAGACCGGAGACGGTGGTGGCCAGGCCGTCGGCGAACAGGGCACGGCCCATGTACTTGTCGTTGTTGGTACCGGTCATGGCGCTGATCGACTTCACGTGGCCGATGTTCTCCACCACGAGCACCAGCACCACCGGGATGAACATGGGCAGTACCGAGAAGTGGAAGGTGGGAGAGGTGAAGTCGGGCAGGCCGATCCACGCCGCGTCGGCGATCCCCGAGGTGTCCACCTCGCCGCGGGCGAGGGCGATCAGGTAGCCGATGACCACCGCGGCGAACACCGACAGTCGGCCCAGCAGGCCACGGAACAGGACCAGGCAGGCGAGCATCAGGACCAGAACGATGAAGCCGGTCACCGGCCCCTGCTCGAAGTTGGTCTTGGCGGTCGGTGCCAGATTGAAGCCGACGAGCGCGACGATCGCACCGGTGCAGATCGGTGGCATCAACTTCTCGATCCACCCGATGCCCACGAAATGGACCACGGCGCCGACGATCATCACGAGGACGCCGACGGTGATCAGACCGCCGAGGGCCCCTCCCGGACCATGGGAGGCGGAGGCGGCGGTCACCGGGGCGATGATCGCGAAGCTCGAACCGAGGTAGCTCGGTAGCCGGTTACGGGTGATCAGCAGGAACAAGATGGTGCCGACACCTGAGAACAACAAGGTGGTGGCCGGCGGGAACCCGGTCAGGACGGGAACCAGGAAGGTGGCGCCGAACATGGCGACGACATGCTGCAAACCGATACCGATGGTGCCGGGCCATGGCAGCCGCTCATGCGGTGCCACCACCCCATCGCCATCAGTACGTTGCCAACCGAACAGTGACATGGTGCTCCTCCCCACCCGGCGCGCGGCCGGATGGTGATGACTGGTCCGGCGTGCCGGACGGTGAATCAGATGTGGTCGACGCCGATGTCGTGGACGACCTCCCGGGTCGAGGTGGCCATCCGGTGGTGATTCGGGCGGACGTCAGTGGTCGCCGAGTCGAAGGTGGTTGATCCGGAACGCATTTCCCTCCGGATCGAGCAGAACCGATTGCCACGCGCCGTAGTACGTGCGGGCGGGGCCGGCGACGCAGCGGGCCCCGCCGGCGACCGCGGAGGTGGTGAGGTCGTCGACGAACGATTCGTCGTCGACCTCGAGGGTGATGAACGAGGTGGTCCCCGACTTGTTCTCGGGTGCGGTGAGATTCAGCAGTTCATACGCATGCGGAGTGCTGAACCCGAGGATCGTGTCGCCGAGCCGGAGGCCACGGAAGTGTTCCGAGCGCAACTCGGTGACCTCGTCGAGTCCGAAGACCTCGGCGTAGAACGAACTCAGGGCCACGATGTCGTCGGCGATCACACTCGCGAACGACAGGTAGGGGCCGGGCATGGTGTCCTCTCATACAGCGGTTGTCATACAACGGTTCTCATACAGCGGTCCCCAGACGACAGCTGGTGTGGCCTCGCTGCGGGACCGCCTGTACCGCAGCGACTTCTGCGAATGCCATGTCGGTAGCCGTGGCGGACGTCGCAGGTCCGCAATCAGAGATCGAGGACCAGGCGCCCACCGGACGCACGGCTGACGCAGGGAATGAACCGTCGCCCGGCCGCCTTCGCCCGTGGCGACAACACCGTGTCGCGGTGATCCGGCTCGCCGGACAGGACGGTCTGGACGCACGCGCCGCACTCGCCCCGAAGGCAGTTGGAGTCCAGCCCGTCGCGGGCCGCCGTCAGCGCCGACAGTGCGGAGCGGTCGGACGGGACCACCACGACCTCACCGGTCCGGGCCAGTTCGATCTCGAAGGCCTGGTTTGCCGTCCGATCCATCAGCCGGCGAACGAGATGGTCTTCTCGAACTTGGAGGTGAGGTGGTCACCCGAGCTGATCGGTGCGTAACGGGGCTCCTGACCTGTTTCGACGCAGCTCGGCAGGCACTCGATCAGTGCATCGTGGTTGGGCTGGTGGAAGAACACCAGACTCATCCGACGTGTGTTGCCCGCGGCGTCCGGCTGCGGTGGGCGGACGCGGTGGCGGGTGGAGATCCACTGGTCGTTGGTCCACTGGGCCATCAGGTCACCGATGTTCACCACGAGCGCACCGGGCACCACGGGGACGGGAACCCAGTCGCCGTCCTGGGTGAACACCTCGAGCCCACCGGGTGCCTCCTCCTGACGCACGATGGTGAGACTGCCGTAGTCGGTGTGCGCGCCGGCGCGCATCTGGCCGGGCTGCGGCGGGGTGTCCATATGCGGGTAGTTGATCGCGCGCAGCATGCTGATGTCCCGGTCGATCGTGTCGACGAAGTAGTCGGGGGCGAGGTCGAGACCACGCGCGAAGGCACTCATCAATCGACGTGCCAGCGCGTTCATCTCGCGGAAGTAGGAGGTCCAGATCTCCTCCATACCGTCGGGTCGTGCGGGCCAGGTATTGGGCAGGAAGTGCGGTCCGGAGCTGTCCGGCGAGTAGTACGGATCCGAGCGATCGACGTCGACCGGGCCGATGTCGAACTTCTCGTGCAGGTCCCGCGGCTGCCGGATGTCCTCGCTGTAGGAGAAGGCCTGCTCGCCGATCGAGGAGTAGCCCCGGACGGCCTCCGGGGTGGGTTGCTGGACCAGCCGCTTCTCCTCGGTGCCGAGGGCGAAGAAGTCGTCGGAGACGCGGTACATGGCATCGATGACCTCGTCGGGTACACCATGGTTGACGACCTGGAAGAAGCCGATCTCCCGGCCGGCCTCGTCGAAGGCCTCACCCACGGCGTTCTTGGCGTCCTCGTCGTCCCCGAGCAATGCGGAGACGTCGATGATGGGCACTACGGTCACGAAAACCTCCTGAGCGACAAAGCAATTGTTCCGACGTGAATGAGTCTGTCGGGTCGCGGACGCCAGGAGAATGGGCACGGCTCACCACATGTGTCCGAGGTGGCTGACCGACCGTCACAGCGGAAACACAGAGGAAACGAACGGACATCTCCCGGTGATGGGACGACGCACCCGCGTAACACGGGCACACGTGCGCCGGGGGGATGAGTCGTCCGGGCCGATCGCCGGCCCCGGTGATTCGGCTGCGGGGTGATTGGGCTGCGGGGTGATTGGGCTGCGGGGTGATTGGGCTGCGGGGTGATTGGGCTACGGGGTGATTCGGCTACGGGTGCGATCAGCGACGGGGGTAGTCGTCGAAGGTGGTCTGCCGGACGTACTTCTCCACCAGGTGCGGCCCCGCCAGGAGCTCTTCGGTGTATCCGCCGGAACGGGTCGCCAGGGCGGGCAGCTCGGTGATCGCGGTCGAGTACGACGGATGCTGGTAGAAGGCGAAAGACAGCCGTGAACTCTCGAAGGCGACCGAGCGAGGTGGGTTGACGGTGCGGTGGACGGTGACCGGCCACCGGTTGGCGGTCCATTCGGCCAGGAGATCGCCCACCAGGATCACCAGCCGGGACGGCGAGGTGGCGATCTCCAGCCACTCACCGTCCGGATCGAAGACCTGCAGGCCGCCGACGGTGGATTCGGCGCACACGATGGTGAACGCGCCGTAGTCGGTGTGGGTGCCGGCCCGGAACTGGTGCGGCAGGGGTTCGGCCACCTGTTCGGGGAAGAACAGCGCCCGCAGCATGCTCAGCTCGTCGGTGAACAGCGGCTCGAAATGATCGCGTGGGAGGTCGAATCCCTCGGCGGTCAGCGAGAGCAGGGCCGCGCCGATCCGACGCTGGTGCCGGTAGTACTCCTCCCACGCCGGACGGAAGCCGGGATGTCCACGTGGCCACAGGTTGACGAAGCGCAGGGTGTACGGGTCGGCGTCGTCGGCAGTGATGTCCAGCGGGCCGATGTCCATCTTCTCCTTGAGGTCACCGTGTGACTCCTCGTCGAGGACGAACGACATGCTCTCCGACCCCACGCCCGACCATCCCCGGACCTGCTGGGGTTCGGGCTGCGCCACCTCATGCCGGATCCGTGGATCGCCGGTGAAGAAGTCCCTGGTGGTGCCGAACAGTTCGGTGGTCAGGTCGGCGGGAATGCCGTGACCGTCCAGGTAGGCGTACCCGACGCTCGACAACGCGGCGTCGAGGAGGTCGAACTGACGGGCGCGTGCGGAGGCCGAAGGACCGCACACGTCGGCAAGGCTGAGCGGCGGGAGCGAGGTCATCCGACTACTGTGCATCATTGGCCGTCCGGCGGCGGGATCCGTTCGGCCGTTGGGCCGCCGTACGGCGGCGTGAACCCAGGAGGAAGACATGGCAGACCGGGGTGACGTTCCCCTGGCAGCCGAACCGGGGTCATGTCCGGCGGTGACCGTCGCCACATTGGCGGCGCAGACCGAGACGGTGATCGTCACCGAACGCGCCGATACCGGGCACATTATCCGGCGCGTCGTCGACCTCGATGACCGCGACGACGAGATGCCGGTGCCGGGCGAGGGCGATCTCGTGCTCATGACGTGGCGACCCGACCGGGTCGACGGTCCGATGCCCGATCTGGTGGCCCTCCTCGGCCCCGTGCTGCACCATCACGCCCCCGGCGCCGTGATGGTGTGTCCGGCTCGTCCGTTGAACCCGCCGGCGGCGTTCGTGTCCGAGGCCGAGCGGTGCGGGATCGCGGTCCTGTGGGACCGGGACTCACGGCCGGGTCTGACCGAACGGGTCCGCAGGCTCGTCGAGCGCCCCCGCGATCCGGAGCCCGGCAGTGAACCGGCAGCCGCCGACATCCCGCAGCGCTTGCTGCGGGCGGCGGCGTCGCCTGCCGAACTGGTGCTGGTTCTCTCCGAGATGGTCAAGGCGCCAGTGGATTTCATCGCCGATGACACCGGTGCCCGAACGGCGGGCCGGGCCGGCACGGGCGTGGGTTCGCGCGGCACCGACATCACCGTCCGGCTCGGCCCACGCTCCTCCCTGGTGATCCGGCGGGCTCGTCCACTCGGGGAGTCCGAGCACGAGATGATCGAGCTGGCACGGCCTCTCCTCGCGCTGCACACGCGGTTGCCGACCATGGGTGACGAGCGCGCGATGGAAGCGGCACGGGCGCTCAAGGACATCCTCGGCGACGATCTCGCCCTCCGGGAACAGGCGGTTCGCCGGAGTCGGCGGCTGACGCTGTTCTCGGGACTCCCGGCGGTCGCGATTGCTGTCGAGGTGTTCAGCGTGTCGGTGAACATGGCAGGGCTGCAACGGCTCCGGGCGCAGATCCACTCGGTGTGTCTGCGCTTCGACGGGGCGTCGGTGACGATCGTCAAAGAGGGTCTGTGTGTCGTGCTCCTGCGTGCCGATGTCGATCTGACGGCAGTCGCCCGCGACATCTGCCGGGCCGTTCCGGTTCCCATCGCCATCGGTTCCGGAGATCCGGCCAGCGACGTCCGCGGCTACACGGGGTCGTTCCGCCAGGCCCGTCGGGCGGCGGCGGTCGGGAGCCGCACGGGCGCGATCAACCGGCTCACCCGGCACGCCGATCTCGGTGTCCTGGCGATCCTCTACCAACTGCCCGAACACGTGCGTCGCGTGTTCGTCGCCGAGACGCTCGGGTCGATCGCCGACAACACCGACGACGCACTCGAACAACGGCGGGTGCTGCGGCTGCTGCTGGCCACCGACTGCAACATCAGCGAATCGGCGCGCCGCCTGTACATCCATCCGAACACGCTGCGCGGGAAGATCACCCGGATCGAGACCATCGTCGGACCGATCATGTCGGATCCCGAACACCGGCTGACCGTGTTCACCGCGTTGCGGATGTTCGCCCTGGACAACAAGACCGACGACCTGGTCGGCTGAGCTCGATCTGATCGGCCAACCGTCGAGGTTCTCGGACCGGCCGTTGACGCAGATCGACGAACGCCGAGCACCGATCGAACACCCGCTTGCCCAGATGTGTTGCGGTGATGGCGAGTTCGCCGCGCCGGGCACCGAGGTCGAGGTCCTTCACCCTGGCACGGAAGGTGACCTCGTCGGGGTGGTCCGGATGTACGAACACCGGGCTGGTGACCCGGGCGCGGAACCCACGCACCGCCGCCGGGTCGCCCACGAACGCGCTGACGTGGGCGCCGGCCATCGCCATCGTCGGCATGGCCTGGGACACCATGGTGTCCAGACCGGCCATCCGGGTGAGCCGGGCGCCGAAATGGATCGAATTGGGATCCCCGCGATACCCGAGTACTGCACCAGGTCGGCGCGGGGTGAGGAGCGGAACGAGTCGATCGACGCCACGCGCCACACCCGGTCGCCGTCGTAGTGCGGTAGGTGATGAACATGCCGGTGCTCGACGTGGAGGACCTGGGACAGCGAGCACTCGCCGGGGATCGCGTCGAGCAACTGTCCTCGCGCCATCGGCCCGCCCATCACCGCCGAACAGGTCAGCGGCGCGAGTAGCGCCGGGTGTCCGGCGGCGGCAGTGGCCGCCTCGTCTCGGTGTAGCGGACGACCGTCATGTCCGACACGCGCGATCGCGCGGACCCCCTCGCGCCCCACCTTGCGATGGTCCCCCGAGATCTGGCGTACCCCGATCAGTTCGTCGACCTCGTTGTCCACGTCGGTGTCGAGCGGTCTGGTGCTCATTCGTGGGACGGCCCCCTCTGCGGGGCTGTCGGATGTCGGACCCTCCGATTCCAGGTGTGGCAGCGTTTGGTCTCGAATCGATGGCGAGTCTCGTCCATCGCACCCGCTTCGGGTCCAGGCGGGCTCCACGAGCAGCGGGGTCACGGTCACAGCACGTTCTCGAGGACCAATACCGCCCCGATCCCGATCATCGCCACACCCGACACCCGCGCCACCATCCGCGCCGCCGACGGCCGGGCCCGCAACACCCGCCGCGCACCCAGGCCGACAGCGGCATAGACCGCCGCGCACCCGATGAGGTGGACGGCGCCGAGGGCGGTGATCTGCCAGCCGATCGGCCATCCGGAACCTGCCGTGGTGAACTGCGGTAGCAGGGCGACGATCAGCAGGAACACCTTGGGGTTGAGTGCGCTCACACCGAAACCCTTGCCTGCCCGACGAATCCACGAGATGTCACCCGATGTCTCGGCGATCTGCGGCGTGGGTGGATGGCGCAGGGTCGCGATCCCCAGCCATGCGAGGTAGAGCGCACCCGTGACGGTGACCACGGTCATCACCTCCGGCGTGCCCGCGATCACCGCGGCGATCCCGGTCGCGACCACCACGGTGGCGAGCACGTGGCCGGCGAGCATGCCGCCGATGGCGGGAACCACCGTCCGATCCCGGACCCCGGCAGCGATCGCATACGCCCAATCGGCGCCCGGAGTGAGGACGAACACCAGCGAGACCGCCCAGAATGCGGCGACCGACTGCCATGCCATTCCTACACCTCAACCCTTGTGTCTTCTCGATATCTACTACCGAAACGCTATGCCGGAGACGGGCGGAAATGTTTGCGCACATCGCGTCATGAGCGCTGAACCTGAGTAGATTCTTTCTCATGGATCGTACTGACAAGAAGATTCTTGCGGCGCTGCAATCCGACGGCAGGTTGACCGTCACGGAGCTGGCCGACCGGGTCAACCTGAGCCTGTCCCCCTGCCATCGGCGACTGCGAGCGCTCGAGGCATCCGGGGCGATCCGTGGATATCACGCCCTTCTGGACGCCGGCGGCCTCGGACTCACCTTCGAGGCGCTCATCTTCGTCTCGATGGAGTCGGCCAACCGTGTCGCGATCGACGCGTTCGAAGAGGCGGTCGCCGCCGTCCCCTACGTCCTGCAGGCGCAACGGCTCTTCGGTGACCCCGACTACCTGCTGCGCGTCATCGCACGCGATCAGCAGACATTCCAGACGATCTACGACGAGCGTCTCGCCACCCTGCCCGGGGTGCGGCGGCTGGTCTCGACGCTGGTGATGAAGACCGTCGTCGAGAATCGGCCCCTCCCGCTGTGATCCTCTGCAGCGGTGATCCTCTGCGGCGGTGATTCTCTGCGGCGGTGATTCTCTGCGGCGGGCCGACCGGCGAAGCTTAGGGCACGCTTAGGAGCGCTGGGACGGCTCGCATTCCGACCCTAGAGTCCTTGCCATGCCGGTCTCCTCAACTCGCGACGTCACCGACGGTTCCTCGGCCGTGGACATTCCGACTGTGCCGATGACCCCCGCACTCGAGGCCTATCTCTGGACCATCTACACGCTCGTCGAGGACGGCGTGGTGCCGCGCCGGGTCCGGATCAGCGAACGGCTCGGGCAAGCCGGACCCACGGTCACCCAGACCGTGGCCCGATTGACCTCGGCCGGGCTGGTGTCCGTCGGTACCGACCACCACGTCCGGTTGACCGACCTCGGGCTCCGCCACGCCGTCGTGGTCGCCAGGCGCCACCGCCTGGCCGAACGCATGCTCACCGAGATCCTCGGGATGCCTGCGCAGGCGGCGCACGCCGAGGCCCTGCGTTGGCAGCACGTGTTGACCGAGGACGTCGAACGGTCGATCGCCGCGACCCTCGACGATCCGCGCCGCTCCCCGTGGGGCAACCCCGTCCCCGGACTCGACCTCCTCGGTTTCGCACCCGCCGAACCGGTCTCCGCGGTCCCGCTGGTCGACCTGGGACCGCCGGGAACCACCGTCACCGGGACCGTCACGCTGATCGCGGAGAGCGGTCAGGACGATGTCCCGCTGATGGATCGGTTGATCTCCGCCGGGATCATCCCGGGAGCACGGGTCACGGTCCGGGTGCGCCGCAACCACTTCGAGGTACGGGGACTCGACGTCGTCGATCTGCCCCGCAATCGTGGCCACGTCCTCCGGGTCGACACCGGGGCGGCCGGCCCGAGCCGAGGGTCGCTGCGGGTGGTGTGAGATCCGCCCGGCCGTGGGTTGACCGACCGCGTGGGTTGACCGACCGCGTGATGACAGACCGTGTGTCGGCAGAACCCACAGTACGGTCAGAGTCCGAACCGGCTGCGCGCCACCATCTCCACGGTGATGACCGCCGCGACCGCGCTCACCGCGAGCAACGCGATCAACACGAACAACTGCATCGCCGCCGCGGCGGTCGTCGACGCGCCACCGAGCACCATGCCCACGAACGCGCCGGGGATCGTCACCAGTCCCACCGACCGGGTCTGATCCAGGCCCGGGATGAGCGCGGTGATCGCGGCCGGACGACAGATCTCCAGGCGCGCGTCCCGCGGGAGGAATCCCAACGACAGTGCTGCCTCCACTTCACCCTTCCGGGTACGCAGTTCGTCATGGGCCCGCTTGCCGGCCAGCGACGTGGTGTTCATCGCGCCGCCGAACATGATCCCGGCGGTCGGGATGATCACCAGACCGTTCGCCGGCAGGATCCCGATCAGCACGAGCACGACGACGAGCACCAGCGTCGGAGCCGCGACCGGCAACAGACAACGGAGAAACGCCACCGGCCGGGCACGCCGACCGGTGACCCGACCGGCCGACGTCCACGCCGCCACCGACGCCATCACCACGACGAACAGTGCCGACGCCCACAACCGGCCGATCACGAGTGCCAGGATCGCGGCGAGAGCAGCCAGCTGGACCACCGCGCGCAGGCACGCCACAGCTGTCGTCGTCGCCAATCCCGGCCCGCTCCATCGGTTCACCAGCACCGCCGCCACCGCGAGGACGGCGACGACCACCAGGAGTCCGGGGCCGATCGGGATCAGCGCGCCGTTCAGATTGGTCACCCGCACATCCTGTCGCCCGGCCGGTCGTCGGGCAATCGGCAGGCTTGGACATCGCTGAGGACGATCGTGGCGACGTCCCGCACCGCGGTTACTGTCGACGGATGCGTGCTCACCTGACAACGGCCGTCAGCCGCGCGGTGCGCAGGACGCGACCGGTGCGCATGCGCCTGACCCTGATCGCCACCGCTCTCGTCACGATCGCGCTCGCGATCGCCGCGGTGGTGATGGTCTTCGCCCTCCACCATGTGCTGGTGCGCAGCGCCGACGCCACCACCGCGGCCCGGGCGCAACAGATCGCCGACAATGTGCGGGACCGAGGCCTGTCGACCATCGACCGGTCGCTCCTGACGACCGGCCAGAACATCGCGGTGATCCAGGTCGTGGACGCAGACGGGCGCGTCGTCGTCACGAACGACCCACGGTATGTCGAGCCGCTGCTGCCGACGCTGCAACCGGGACAGCACCGCAGCGAACACGAGGCCGAGCAGGGCGACATGGATGACGACCTCCGTGTCAGCGCATTGGGTGTGTCGACCTCCGATGGTGTCCTCACGGTCGAGGTCGGGGCACGCAAGGAGCCGATCAACCGGACCGTCGGACTGGTCGCCGTGCTCTGCTGCATCGTCTTCCCGATCGTCGTGGTGGGAATGGCCTGGCTGACGTATGTGCTGGTGGGTCGAGCGCTGCGACCGGTTGATCGGATCCGTCATCGGGTCGACGAGATCTCCGGCGGCGACCTGACCGAACGCGTGCCGGTGCCGGCCACCGGAGACGAGATCGCCGCCCTCGCGGACACGATGAACGGGATGCTCGGGCGGATCGAGTCCGCCCGGCGCCGCCAGCTGCAGTTCGTCAACAACGCCTCACATGAACTGAACAGTCCGCTGACCACGCTCGTCGGGCTCCTCGACCTGTCGCGTGCCACCGATCAGCCGATCGACACGGCCACGGCGTCCGAGGTGATGCTGCCGGACGCACTGCGTCTGCAGCAGATGGTGGCCGACATGTTGTTGCTCGCCCGCGCCGACGAGAGCGGCGTGCCGCTGCGGCTCGACGACGTCGACCTCGACGAGATCGTGAGCGCCGAGGTGGCCCGGCTCGAGGCCGTCACCGACCTCGAGATCGACACGCGGATCGTCGCCACCCGGATCACCGGTGATGCCGAGAAGCTCACGCGCGCCCTGCGCAACATCGCCGACAACGCGGCCCGCTATGCGCGCGGGCGTCTGTCGATCACCATGGAGCGGATCGGCGACGCGCCGCCCCGGGGGGCCGGCACCGCTGTGGCCGGCACGGATGTGGACGGCTCGCCGATGGACGCCACGGATGTGGACACCGATCCGGCCGGAACGGTCACTGTCGTCGTCTCCGATGACGGACCCGGGATCCCCGACGAGGACAAGGATCGGATCACCGAGCGGTTCGTACGCCTGGACACCGCCCGGCAGCGCAGCGCGGGCGACTCGACCGGATCCGGCCTCGGGCTGGCCATCGTCGGCGAGATCATCCGGGCACACGGCGGTGAGCTGACGATCGGCGATTCGGAATCGGGGGGTGCGGCGATCGGGTTCACGCTCCCGGTGCACGGCTGGCCCGATCAGCCACCTCCGTCGGCGGCGAACTTGTAGCCGACCCCCCGGATGGTCTCGATGGTCTTGCAGCCGAACGGGGCGTCGATCCGGCGCCTCAGATAGCTGACGTAGACCTCGACGACGTTGTCGTCACCGCGATAGTGCGGGTCCCACACCGAGTCGAGGATCTCCGACTTGGACACCACCTCACCCTTGTGCTGCATGAGGTACTCGAGGAGGCTGAACTCCTTCGGGGTGAGCTTGAGCAGGGTGCCACCGCGGTGGGCGGTGTGTGCGGAGGGATCGAGGGTGAGATCACCCGCGGTGAGCACCGCCGGACGTTCGGGTGCACCGCGTCGCGCGAGGGCACGCAGACGCGCGATCAGCACGACGAACGAGAAGGGCTTGGTGAGGTAGTCGTCGGCGCCGAAGTCGAAGGCGTCGGCCTGGTCGTACTCCCCGTCCTTGGCCGTGAGCATCATGATCGGCGTCCACACGCGGGCACTGCGGAGCCTGCGCACCACCTCGTAGCCGTTGAGCCCGGGCATCATGATGTCGAGCACGATGACGTCGAAGCGTTCGATCGTGGCCTTCTCGAGGCCCCGCACGCCGTCGTGGACGACCTCGACCACCCAGCCCTCGGCCACCATCATCCGGCGCAGTGTCTCGGCCACGTGCCGATCATCGTCGACCACGAGGATGCGCATGCAACCCACTATGGACGATCCACCCGGGATTCCCGCGCACGACCCGTTCAGGTGACCTCAGCGTCCTCACAGCGGCCCCGGAGCACGGTGTAGGACGTGCGAAGTCATCCCCTGCGAATTGCCGTCGGAATCACCGGAATCCTCGTCGTCTGCATCGGTGCGATCACCTTCATGCTCGACGGCTCACCCACCGGGATCGACGACGCGGTGATGAGCTGGTTCGTCGCCCACCGCGGCGGTACCGCCACCACGATCATCACCCAGATCACCCTCGTGTTCGGTCCGGTCAGCGTGACGGCGTGGACCGCGATCGCGGCACTGGGGTTCTTCATCCGGGACCGGGTTCTGACCCGTGCCGTCGCGCTGATCGCCACGGTCGCCGTCGCGGGGGCACTCGGTGAGGTGGCCAAGCTGATCGTGTCCCGTCACCGGCCCCCGGCGCTCGATCAGCTCGGAGTGCTCGAGATGACCTACTCGTATCCGTCCGGACACGTCACCGGGACCACCGCCCTGGTCTGTGCGCTGGTGGTGCTCGTCACCGATCGGGCCCGGCGGTCGACGCGGATGGTCGCGTGGTTCCTGGCGACCGTGGTCGTCGTGGTCGCCGCGGGTACGCGTCTGTATCTCGGTGTGCACTGGGTCAGCGATGTGGTGGCCGGAGCGGCACTGGGGGTGGCGGTCGGCGTGACCGTCACGGAACTGAGCGTCGCGGTGCTGGCCAGGTTCGGTCCGCATGAGCCGTCGGCGGCGCGGAAGTTGTTGCCGGGTGCCGCACCCGGACCGGACGCCGCCCGCCATCGCGCGGTGTTGCGCTGATCGGGGGGGCAGCAGATGAGCCCGTGTGGAGACGACCGTACCGCCGCCGTCGGCACCCCGGTGTGGACGGCGTTGCGGGCCAACAAGGTCCCCGAGATCACCATCTTCTTCTGGATCATCAAGATCCTCGCCACCACGGTCGGTGAGACCGCGGCCGACTATCTGAACATGACCTTGGGTGCGGGGCTGCGCACCACCACCATCGTGACCCTCGTGCTGGCCGTGATCGCGCTGATCGCCCAGTTCTCGGTGCGGCGCTACATCCCTGTCGTGTACTGGTGGACCGTCCTGGTCATCAGTGTGACCGGCACGCTCGTCACCGACACCCTCACCGATTCGTGGGGTGTTCCGCTCATCACCTCGACGACGGTGTTCGCCGTGGCGCTGATCCTCGTGTTCGCCGCGTGGTACCGGGTGGAGCGCACGTTGTCGATCCACTCGATCCGCACCGTGCCCCGTGAGGCCTTCTACTGGCTCGCGATCCTGGTGACCTTCGCGCTGGGCACCGCTGCGGGCGACCTGATCGCCGAACGGCTCGACCTGGGCTACCGGCTGTCGGCGGCGGTCTTCGCACTGGTGATCGTCGCGATCGCGGTGGCACACCGTTCATTCGGGCTGCCGGCGGTTGTCGCGTTCTGGGCCGCATACGTCGTGACCAGACCGCTGGGGGCCTCGCTCGGTGACCTTCTGACCCAGTCACGCACGGACGGGGGGCTGGGGTTCGGGACGACGGTGACCAATGTGGTGTTCCTGGCCGTGATGGTGGTGCTCGTTGCCTACCTCTCGGTCACCGGGGTCGACCGTACCGGGGGACGAACCGGAACGGAGGTGGGCGTCGGTGCGTGAGGACATGTTCGCCGGCCCGATCCACTCGGGGGCTGTCCTGGTGAGGCCCGGTCGGCTCCGGGTGGCGGTCATGGTCGCAGTGGGTGTGGCGGTGCTGTGCTTCGCCCTCTCGGCACTCGCCGCCCTGGACCGGGATGCCGCTGCCGACACCGTGCAGTGGAGGCATACCTCCGGTGTCCACGTCGATGACTGGATGCACGACTACGCGGGCTGGGCCTCGGCTCGCCATCATCACGATCGGCCCTGAGATCGCGAGCGGGGCGGAGCCGCCAACGCGCGGGGGCGCCCTCGATCCCGCGGACGACGGGCTGTCCCCTTAGGATGACGGCGACTACCCGAATCACCGTGTACGGAGCGTGGCCATGACCCTCATCGACGACGAAGCCCCGACGCTGCCCAACGGGCTCTCGGCGGCCGACGCCAGGGCCGAGGCGGCCCGGGCCTACGAGCTCGACCGTGCCCACGTCTTCCACTCGTGGTCGGCACAGGCCGAGCTGTCGCCGATGACGATCACCGCCTCGGCGGGATCGTATGTGTGGGACGGTGACGGAAAGCGGTTGCTGGACTTCTCCTCTCAGATGGTGAACACCAACATCGGCCATCAGCACCCCAAGGTGGTCGAGGCGATCGCGGCGCAGGCGGCCAAACTGTGCACCGTCGCCCCGCATCACGCCAACGACGCGCGGTCGGAGGCGGCGAGGCTGATCACCACCCACACCCCCGCCGGCCTGGACAAGGTGTTCTTCACCAACGGCGGCGCCGACGCCGTCGAACACGCGGTGCGGATGGCCAAACTGCACACCGGCCGGCCGAAGGTGCTGTCGCGGTACCGCTCCTACCACGGTGGCACCGACACCGCCGTGGCCCTCACCGGCGACCCGCGGCGCTGGGCGACCGACTCCGGTACCCGCGGCGTCGTCCACTTCTTTGGGCCGTTCCTGTACCGTTCGCAGTTCCATGCCGAGACGCAGCAGCAGGAGTGCGAGCGCGCACTCGCGCACCTCGAGCAGGTCGTCGCCATGGAGGGTCCGGGCACGATCGCGGCGATCATCCTGGAGTCGGTGCCCGGTACCGCCGGGATCATGGTCCCGCCGCCCGGATATCTCACCGGGGTGCGGGAGATCTGTGATCGCCACGGCATCGTGTTCATCGCCGACGAGGTGATGGCCGGTTTCGGCCGCACCGGGCGGTGGTTCGCGTTCGAACACGGCGACGTCACCCCGGATCTGATCACCTTCGCCAAGGGTGTCAACTCCGGATACGTCCCACTTGGCGGCGTGGTGATCAACACCGCGATCGCCGAGACCTTCGCCCACCGCCCTTATCCCGGCGGACTGACCTACTCCGGTCATCCGCTCGCGACCGCGGCAGCGGTGGCCACCATCCGCGCGATGGAGGACGAGCAGATCGTCGAGAACGCGGCCACGATCGGTGCCGAGGTGATCGGCCCCGGCCTGCACGAACTCGCCGATCGGCATCCCAGTGTCGGCGAGGTGCGTGGTGTCGGTGTGTTCTGGGCGGTCGAGCTGGTCGCCGATCGCGCGACGCGTGAACCACTGGCGCCCTACGGTTCGAGCAGCCCGGCGATGAACGAGACCATCGCAGCCTGCAAGGCGGCCGGGTTGTTGCCGTTCGCCAACTACAACCGGATCCATGTCGTCCCGCCGTGTACCGTCACCGCCGACGAGGCGCGGGCCGGGCTGGAGATCCTCGACCGGGCACTCGACGTCGCCGACCGGCACGTCACCGCGGAGCGGTGACCGTCACCCCGAGAACGAGCGGGACCGGGGCCACCCTCCCGTGGGGCCCTAGCGCAGATCCACCGTCGCAGAACATCGTCCGAAGATCCGCCGCCCATCGTGCGTGGCGGTGATGCTCAGCTCGGCCCTCCCGCTCTCGGGGTCGCGATGTCTGACCTTCGCGCCGAATCTCAGCGTCGCCCGCTCGGTCGCGCGGAGGTAGACCGGACTGGTGAAACGAGCGCGGTACTCTCGCACCGACGCCGGGTCGCCGACGAGTGTCCCGAGATAGGCGCCGCCGAGCGCCATCGTCAGCATCGCCTGGGCAACGACGGTCTCGAGCCCGGCGAGCCGGGCGAGGTGCTCGCTGAAGTGCACTGGGTTCGGGTCTGCCGAGACGCCCGAGTAGAGCACGAGATCGGTGCGCGAGATCTCGAAGGTGTGCTCGGGCAAGAACATTCCGCGTTCCCACTGGTCGGCGCAGGTGGTCGCCGGGCCGGGTGGCCGGAAGTCGCCGGGTTCACGGAGGGCGTCCGGATCGGGGCCGATGCGGACGGTCTCGGGCATGTCCGGCACGACCGCCATCACCTGATGGGCCGCCCGCACGATATCGGGGTCGACGGCACCGCCGCTGCGCCCGAGCAGTGAGGTCCACATCGATTGCACGACCTCGCCGTCGGCGCGGACGAACTGGTTCTCGATCACGATGACGTCGGCACGCTCGGACGGGCGATAGGACTCCACCCACGACACCCGCCAGAGTCGGTCACCGACGTAGACCGGTCGGTGGTAGATGTGCCGCTCCTCGACGTGTAGCAGCTGCGAAAGGTCGTATCCGCCCGGCAGATCGGCGAGGAGGTCGGCTTGTTCCATGGGTCCCGCGATGGCCGCCGCGTACGTCAGTGGCGCCTGCAGGGCGCGATGTCCGGCCGCGTGGGCGGCCGCCTCCCGGTGGTGGAGCGGATTCCAGTCGTGGACCACGCGGGCGAAGGTGCGGACCTCTTCTCGTCCCACGGTGTGATGGTCCTTGGACATCCGGCGGACGCACCGGGGATCGTCGGATGACGTCGACGGTTGCGAACGCATCGGCGGCCTCCTGGTCATCCGACTGCGATGACGATCCGGGCCCCTGTGGCCGGTTGCCGGGCCTCGGCTCAGGATAGGTGCAGGTCAGTGGCCTGGATGCCGGATTCGGGAACCCGAGGCGTCGGAGTCGCGTCGCAGCCGTGCACGGACTGCATCGATCGCGAATCCCACCGCGTACTCGAACTCGGCGGGACCGTCGAACCGAGCGATGAACGGTGCGGCCTCGGCGACCGCAGGGAATCCTGAATCAGCCAGGGCCGCAGTTCTTCTCGCGACATCTGCGGCGAGGGTGGAGCCGAAGGTCGGGCCGGCCTCGACCTCACGCAACAGCGCACCGATCACCGCCGCCAGCAGGGCGCGCAGGATGTGGACGGACTCCTCGGCGGGACAACCCGCGTCGCGCAGGGTGGCGAGCACCAGTTGCACCGGTGCCAGACCCTCGACCGAGTCGAGTTGACGCGTCAGCACCAGCGCCGCCGCGTGTGGATGCGCGAGCGCCGCTGCACGGAAGGCGTGCGCAACCGCGGTGAGGTCGGTGGTGAGGTCGCCGGTGACCTGCGGCAGCTCGACGGACCCGAGGACATGTTCGGCAACGGCGTCGAGCAGTCCGTCGAGGCCGTGCACGTGGTTGTAGAGGCTCTTCGGGTCCACCCCGAGTGCACGCGCGATCGACCGCATGCTCACCGCCGATACGCCGTCGCGGTCGACCGCGGCGAGGGTCGCGGTGACGATCGCCGTACGGGTGAGCCCCGACTCGCCCTTGGGGGGTCGGCCACGGCGTGGTCCCGAGGTGGTGGTCACGCCGGACAATTCTGCCCGATGGTGTTGCCTCGGTCATCAGGTCGGCGCTAGTCTGTGACCCATATTACCCACAGTGTGGGTATTTAGGTCACGGCCCGCTCACGACGATCACAGGAGACCCATGCGATCACGATTCACCCTGCCGCCCGAAGACGTGCTGCGCGCGCGGGAGAAGCTGGTCCTCGATCACTTCCACGACGAGGTGGCCCAGGACTGGGACGCGACGCTGTCGACGTTCCCGCATCCGCACTACGAGCTGATCGCCCAGATGCTGGTGCACGACGGCGACTCGGACGTCCGCGGCTACTACCAGGACACCCGCGTGGCCTTCCCCGATCAGGACCACGAACTGATCGCGTTCCGGCACAGCGTGGATGCGGTGATCGTCGAGTTCTGGCTGCTCGGCACCCAGAAGGGGTACCTCGGCAAGATCCCGCCCACCGGGTCGCGGCATCGGACGCGGATGACCGCGTACTTCATCTTCGACGAGAACGAGAACCTCGTCACCGAACGGATCTACTTCGACCAGCTGACCATCGTCAAGCAGCTGCTCGGTGGGATCGACAAGCGCGGACCGCGCGGACTCCTCGCGTTGGGCAGGGCGGTGGTGGGAGTGCTCAGAACCGCGGGCGGTCAACCCGATCCGCGGCTGATGACCACCACTCCCCCGGATCTCGACGGCAACTGACCGCGCCGGACCCGGTGAACGCGAGCGGGCCCCGACCTCGCAGGAGATCGGGGCCCGAGTCGTCGGGTCAGGTGATCAGGACACCCCGGCGTGGGCGTTGCTGTCCGACCACGCGGGATTGCCCTCGATCGCCTTGATGATCTGCGGACGCAGCTCCGAGGCGGCGATCACGGCGTCCACCGATCCGACCTCCACGGCGCGGCGGATGCTGTGCACCCCGTCGAACTCCGCGGCGATCTCGCTGATCTTCTCCGCGCGCACCGACTGCCTGG
The DNA here is from genome assembly GCF_053589235.1 of Gordonia sp. NPDC003376. Taxonomy (NCBI): domain Bacteria; kingdom Bacillati; phylum Actinomycetota; class Actinomycetes; order Mycobacteriales; family Gordoniaceae; genus Gordonia; species Gordonia sp. NPDC003376. The sequence continues at coordinate 23,639 of NZ_JBSFRM010000018.1, forward strand.
TCTCGGCGAGCTCGGCGGCGATCGCCGAGCGGTCGCCGCCGGACGAGGCGGCCAGGGTGGTCTCCAGTTCGCGTACCCGCTGATCCGCGGCCACCCGCTTGGCGACCTCACCGGCGAACACGACTGCGGCGGCGGGGGCGCCACCGAGCACCGACGCGAACGAGCCGTCGATCGCCAGCACGGTCATGTTCGGGTTGAGCGCCTTGGAGAACACCACGAACGCACCACCGTGGTAGCGCGAGATCACGCAGAACACGATCGGCCCACGGAAGTTGACGATCGCACGACCGATCTCGGCGCCGTACTCCAGCTGCAGCTTGCGCATCGACTCCGGCGAGCCGTCGAAGCCCGACAGGTTGGCCAGCACCACCAGCGGACGGTTGCCGCTGGCGACGTTGATCGCCCGGGCCGCCTTCTTCGACGACTGCGGGAACAGCGTGCCCGCGGTGTAGGCGTCCGGTCCGTCGGTCGGCTTGTAGCCGCGGCGGGCGACCTCGCGGGACTCGATGCCCAGCAGGCACACCGGCACCCCGCCGAGGTGGACGTCGCAGACGACGGCGGTCTCGGCGTCGGCCATACCGGCCCAGCGCTCCAGGACGGGGTGGTCCTGGTCGGCGACCGCACGGATCACGGTGCGGATGTCGAACGGCTTCTTGCGGTCGGGGTTGTGCTCGACGGAGAAGATCTGTCCGATGGTGGCGAAGTCGCTGCCCGCCATCACGTGCGGGAAATCGGAGATGTCGCGTTCGACCGGGTCGGTGGTGTGGGCGCGGCGCGGGGTGCGCTCACCCGGAACCACATAGGTGTGGTCGTAGTGCGACATCAGCACGTCGCGGGCGGCCGCCAGGTTCGGCGCCCAGTACTGCGCCTGACCGTTCGGGCCCATCACACGGTCGTAGCCGCCGATACCGAAGTTGTCCTCGGCCGACACGCCACCGGAGAAGTCCAGGGACTGTTTACCGGTCAGCACCATCGCCGAATCCGGGGTCATCACCAGGATGCCCTTGGTGTGCATGAGCATCGTCGCCTCGGCGTTCCAGTACGGCTGGGCGCCCACGTTGATCCCCGCCACGACGATGTTGATCTCACCGCCGGCCTGGGTGAACTCGACGACACGCTTGAGCGCGCGGGCCACCCAGTCCATGTTCTCGGTGCCGGAGTCCATCGAGATCCGTGCACCCGAGGAGAGGGCGTACCACTCCAACGGCACCTGCATCGATTCGGCGAGGTCGAGGGCGGCGATGACGCGGGCACACTCCGGCTCCGAGAGCGCGCCCAGCGATTTGGTCGGGTCGCCGAGGAGCACGACGCGGGCGATGCCCTGCGAGTACTTGTCGGTGACCGTGGTGACCACACCGGCGACGATCGCGGCACTGTTGCCGCCCTTCGGGCGGTCGACCGGGACCAACCGCTGCTCGGCATCGAGGTCGTACTCGGCGAACTCACCGAGCAGCCCGGCCAGTTCGTAGGGGTACACGGTGTTGCGCTTGGCGGCACGCAGCACCTTCTGCCGGTAGGCGTCGACCGGCTCGATCGGGTCGTCGGTCGGCTCCTCGACGACGACATCGAAACTGCCGGTCGGATTGGCGGCGAAGCGAATCGAGACCTTGCTCAGCTCGTTGGTCTCGCTGTCGCGACGACGCGCGATCACCTGGACCTCCTCGAGGCCGACACCGGTGGCGGTGCCACGGATGTGTTCGGCCACCACGTCGAGGTTCTCCTCCGACAGGTCCATCGGCGGCCAGATGTAGAGCACGATCCGGTTGGTGTCGGCGTTGCGGTCGGCGAGCGGCTGTGCGCGGCGGATCGAGTCGACGCACGAGGCCAGGATGGTCTCCGCGGTCGGCAGGGTCAGGACCCGGCCGTCCTCGTCGCGCATCGCGCTCAGGTCACGCACCTGGGCGAACGCGATCAGGCGGTCGTCGGAGGGGTTGTCCTTGGCGACACAGCGGAACAGATACACCTCTTCGTCGTCGGACGACGGCAGTCGGGTGAGGTCGAACTTGCGCAGTCGTTCCATCTGCATCCGCTGCGCGATGTAGGGATGCAGGCCGCGGATCAGGCGCTCCTCGGCCAATCCGGTCGCGGTGGGCCGGAAGGTGAAGTGGTGATGCATGAACGCACCGTCGGCACCGGCGACGGTGATCGTCACCCGATGAACCGAGTAGGGCAGCACCGCGCCGGCGATGACCTCGCCGAGGGCTGCGGCCATCGCATCGAAATCGTCCGGCTGGTCCTCCCAGCTCAGGTAGATGTCGGCATCGATGGATGCGGTCCCGCGGGCGAGCTGGCCGAGCTCGCCGAGGGCGGCGCCCAGCCCGTCGAACTGCACCGCCGAGGAGACGAGATGGTTGCCGTCGCGCTCGGCGATCACGAACGTGGCCCCGGCGGGCTTCTCGATGCGGACCGAGGTGAGGCCCTTGTTGCCGTAGTAGCGGCGGGTCAGCACCTCGAGCATCACCGTGGGGTCGGCGTTCTCGCGCTGCATCCGCTGCACCAGGACCCGCACCAGCGGTTCGGTGCTGCTGACCATCTCGGAGATCCGCTCGTTGCGATCCGAGGCATCGGGATTGGCGTCGAGGTACCGCAGGTGCTCGCGCACGTCGCGGTAGACGCGGGCACGGTTGCGACGCAGCAGCGGCTGGCCGTACCAGGCGTAGATCACGCCACGCGTCAGGTCGGCGATCACCGGGAAGCGCACCTGGGTGGCCGCCACCAGACGGTCGAGTGCGTTGCCGACACTGTCCTGCAGTTCGTCGCGGGGGGTGGGCTCGTGCAGCCACTCGCGCAGCAGGGTCCCGATGACGGTGACCGACTGTGTCGGGTTCTGCAGCGCCAGGAAGATACGGAAGACCGCCGCCTCCAGTTCGGGGCTGCGCTCCAGGTCGTGCACGCCGTAATGCGCCAGCGCCCGCCCCAGCTGCGCGTGGAAGGTGGCCGGCAGGCCGTCGCGCTCCACGTCGAGACTCTGCAGGTAGGTGTGGAAACCCTCGCGTGAGGAGTGCACGTGCTCGTCGCCGAGGTTCTCCTCCGACGGCCGGTTCTTGCTCAGGTCGGCCAGATCGGCGAACACCGTGATCAGCTCGAGCTCGTCGGCCAGCGGACGACGACCGCCCTCGATCACCGAGGCACGGGCGGTCAGATAGTCGTTGAGCAGCCGGGTGCGGTCGTGCGGATCGACGTCGTAGCCGAGCAGCAGGCTGCGCAGATCCTCCAGGCCGCGGCTGGTGCGGTCCTCCGCGGACACGTCGACCGGGGCGTCGGGCAACTCGATCTCGACCGCTTCGGTGACCTCGGGGGTCTCGTCCTCGGCGTCGTCGACGATCGGTTCCAGACGCAGCAGCGGGGCGCCCGTCTCGACCTGGGTACCCACGGAGACCACGCATTCCTTGAGTCGCGCGCGGAACGGCGCACGGACCAGGGTCTCCATCTTCATCGACTCCAGGACCAGGACCGGGGCCCCGGCCTCGACCTCGTCGCCGACCGACAACGGGGTGGCCACGACCAGTGCGGGCGCCGGGGCACGCACCACGCCGCCCTCGTCGCGGCTGATGCGATGGGTCACGCCGTCGACGTCGACCAGGTGGATCGGGCCGTGGGTGCCGGTCACCAGGCGATAGCGGACGCCGTTGAGGACCATCTGGGAGGTGTGGGTGTCGAACCGCTCGATGTCGACGTCGGCGGTGCGGGTGAGTTCACCGGCCTCGATCCCGACGCGGAAGCGGTGCGCACCGATGCGGGCCACGCGGACGCGGTAGCCCACCCCGCGCAGCTTGAGATCGAGCGGGCGGCCGCTGTCGTGCTGGACCTGCGGGCGGCCACCGGCGGCGGTGGACAGCAGGCGGTGACGCTCGACGCCCTCTTCTTCCTCGTAGGTCTCGATCGCGGCGGCGGCGAGCGCCACCGCCGAGTGGCGGTTGGCGACAAGCCGCCCCTCTTCGCGGACCCGGTCGATCCAGCCCGTGTCGGCGCTGCCGTCGATCACCTCGGGCTGGTTGAGCAGTTCGAGCACGAAGCTCTTGTTGGTCGAGCCGCCTTCGATGATGACGCGGGTCTCGGCCATCGCGCGGCGCAGCCGGCCCAGTGCCTCGTCACGGTCGCGGCCGTAGGCGATGACCTTGGCGATCATCGAGTCGAAGTCGGCGGGGATCGTGTCACCCTCGCTGACACCGGTGTCGACGCGGATACCGGGACCCGCGGGCAGCTCGAGCCGCTCGATCCGGCCGGGGGCCGGCGCGAAGTCACGGTCGGGGTCCTCGGCGTTGAGCCGGGCCTCGATGGCATGACCGCGCTCGGCGGGTGCCTCACCGGTGAGCTTCTCGCCCCCGGCGACGCGCAGCTGGGCGCGGACCAGATCGAAGCCGGTGGTGATCTCGGTGATCGGGTGCTCCACCTGCAGGCGGGTGTTGACCTCGAGGAAGGCGAACAGTCGCTCACCGGGGTGGTACAGGAACTCGACGGTCGCCGCACCGCAGTAGCCGACGGCCACCGCGAGACGCTCGGCCGAGGTCTTGAGCTCGGTGACCTGTTCGGCCCCGAGCACCGGCGACGCCGACTCCTCGATGATCTTCTGGTTCCGACGCTGCACCGAGCAGTCGCGGACGCCGAGGGCCCAGGCGGTGCCCTGCCCGTCGGCGATCACCTGCACCTCGACGTGGCGGGCACCGGTGACCAGACGCTCCAGGAACACCACACCGCTACCGAAGGCGCGGGCGGCCTCGTCTCGGGTCCGGTCGAAGGCGTCGCGCAGATCGTCGTCGCTGGTGATCACCCGGATACCGCGGCCACCACCGCCGGCGGTCGCCTTGAGCATCAGCGGGTAGCCGACCTGCGCGGCGGAGGCGAGCGCGTCGTCGATGGTGTCGACCGGACCGCGGCTCCACGGCGCGACGGGGACGCCGACCTCCTCGGCGATCAGCTTGGCACCGATCTTGTCGCCGAGCTTGCGCATCGCCTCGGCCGACGGTCCGACGAAGGTCACACCGATGCGGTCACACAACTCGGCGAATGCGGGATCCTCGGCGACGAAGCCCCAACCGACCCACGCCGCGTCGGCGCCGGTCTCGAGCAGGGCGTGCTCGAGGATCTCCAGGTTCAGGTAGGGGCGTGCGGCCGCCGGACCCAAGTCGTAGGCGACGTCGGCCTCACGCACGAACGTCGCATTGCGGTCCACATCGGTGTGCAGCGCGATGACCTCGATGGGCTGTCCGGTCTCCGCGGACAACGCCCGAACGGCGTGGATGAGTCGCATGGCGGCCTCACCGCGGTTCACGATGGCAATACGTGCAAACACCACCGATATCCCTCCTTCGTCTCCCGCCCGGGTTCGGCCGCGCGACGGTCGCGGTGCGATCCGACGGGGGCGTCGGGTCACATTTCGGCAGGTCCCGGTCGGCAGACCGGGACATCAGTGGGCAGGCCCGATCGATTCTTGCGAATTGTTTCGCTACGCGCGAGTACGGATCCGACGCGCCGCGTGTGGCGCGCGGCACAGACTCCGGCATTCCCGGCCCCTACCCGGGAGTAGCCCCGTGGGGCCGGGACGGCGGATCGGACCGGGGTCAGCCGCGACGCCACACCGCGTCGAACGGGACGTTCGACGCCAGGCGCCCGACGATGCCGTCATGGGTGAACTGCTTGGCGGTACGGGCGGCGTCCAGGACCCCGGCACCCTTGGTGAGTTCGGCGGTGGTCGCCGCGGCGAAGGTACAGCCGGCCCCCGACACACGCTCCTCGCCCACCTTCGGTGCCCTGAGCACGGTCACCTCGCCACCGTGACAGACGACGTCGACGGCGTCGGGTCCGGCCAGGCCGACCCCGCCCTTGACGATGACGAATTCCGGTCCGAGGTCGGCGATCCGCCTGGCGGCCTCGGCGAGATCGTCGACGCTCGACAGGGTCTCCATCCCGGCCAGGGTGGCGGCCTCGAACAGGTTCGGGGTCACCACGGTCGCGAGCGGCAGGATGCGGGAGCGGAGGGCGTTGTCGGTGTCGAGGGCGGCCCCGGGCTCCTGGCCCTTGCAGATCAGCACCGGGTCGACCACCACGTGACGCCACTCGCGGGCGCCGAGCGCATCGGCGACCACCTCGATCGTCTCGGGGGTGCCGAGCATGCCGACCTTGACCACCTCGGGATCGTGGGCGGTGGTGGCGGCCTCGATCTGGTCGGCGATCACCGACCCGTCGATCGGGACGAACCGGTGACCCCACCCGTCGTTCGGGTCGAAGGACACCACGCAGGTGAGCGTGCCCACCCCGTAGGTGCCCAGTTGCGCGAAGGTGCGCAGATCCGCCTGGATCCCGGCGCCACCGGTCGACTCCGAACCGGCGATCACATACGACACGTCTGCCATGGCCTCACTTCTCCTCGATCGAATGCCGTCCCAGATTTTCCGACAGTGCGTCGTGGGCCGTCGAGGCGGGTGTCGTGACCTGCGTCGCACCTGCTTGCCAGGAGGTGGTGTCGGCGGCCATCCGCGCGCACGTGGGACGTTCTGACGGACTAACGTTGCCCACGATCCAACACCGACATCGGGAGGCTTTTCATGACACAGCTCGGAGTGGTCGGCGGCGGCACCATGGGTGCCGGCATCGCCGAGATCGCCATCCGTGCGGGCGACGACGTGCTGGTGCTCGAGCGAGACCAGGCCGCGGCCGACGGTGCTCGTGCCCGCATCGAGAAGTCGCTGGGCCGTGGCGTCAGCCGCGGCAAGATCTCCGAAGACGATGCGCAGCAGGCGCTCTCGCGCCTGACCCTGACCACCTCGATCGGCGACTTCGCCGATCGAGAACTCGTCATCGAGGCGCTGCCGGAGATCGAGTCGCTCAAGGTGGGGTTCTTCGCCGAGCTGGACAAGGTGACCTCGCCCGATGCGATCCTGGCCACCAACACCTCGTCGATCCCGATCATCCGGATCGCCAAGGACGTCGCCGACCCGAGTCGTGTGGTGGGTGTGCACTTCTTCAACCCGGTACCGGTGATGCCCCTGGTGGAGATCATCTCCAGCCTGGCCAGCTCGCCGACCGCGATCGAGAAGGTCACCGAGTACGCCCGCGATCACCTCGGCAAGCGCACCATCGCCGCCGGCGACCGCGGCGGGTTCGTGGTGAACGCCCTGCTGATCCCCTACCTGGTCAGCGCGATCCGCATGTACGAGAGCGGCTACGCCTCCAAGGAGGACATCGACGCCGGCATGGTCAACGGCTGCGCCCATCCGATGGGCCCGCTCACCCTCAGCGACACCGTCGGCCTCGACGTCGTGCTCGATGTGGCGGAGTCGCTCTACCAGGAGTTCCGCGAGCCGCACCTGGCCCCGCCGCCGCTGTTGCAGCGCATGGTGGAGGCCGGCTACCTCGGTAAGAAGAGCGGCAAGGGGTTCTACGACTACTCGAACTGAGTCCGGGGACGCGGAAGCAGGTGACCGCGCCCGAGACACGATGCCCGGCCGGTGATGTACCGGCCGGGCATCGGCGTCCGTGCGGTCGATCGACCGGGCGGGATCAGGTGAGGCCGGGATCAGCTCCGGGTCGACCCGACGGGCAACCCGGGCGCCGTCGGTCAGTCGTCTGGATCTCGGTCAGTGGTCGGGATCTCGGTCAGTCGTCGGGATCCTGGCCGTCGACCTCTTCGCGGACACGACGCCCCCACCGTTCGTGGGCCGCCTGTCGGGAGGTCCCGGCGGCCTGGGCGATCGCGGCCCAGGTGACCTCTCCGCGGCGCAGCACGACGACCGTGTCGATCGGGTCGAGTCCGGCGGCCAGTTCGATGCGTAGGCGGACCAGTTGGGTGGCCAGGGCCTTCGCATCGGCGTGGACGTCGGGCTGATTCGGCACGGCTCCCGGTCCGGCATCGGCATCCGGGGCGGTGTGGGCTCCCGGGTCGGGATCGGCTCCGGTCAGCTCGGCGGCCTGGCGGGCGGCCTCGGTCGAGGCGGCGGCGATCACCGCCGACACCGCCGGGGCGATGTCGACGATCAACCCGGTGCCGAGATAGTCCGGCGTGAACGGCGCGACCATGCCTGTCAAGCTACGCTTGACAGGCTGGCCTGGCAAGACCCGCGCCGGAATCCCACCGAGGAGCGCACTGTGCTCCCCCGGACGTGATACGAGATACTGGATGACGCCGGGGCAACACGGACCACGGCGACATGTAGGCGACGTCGGGCAACACGGACCGCGACGTCGCGTGACGATTACGAGGCGAAGGCGGAACATGACCCAGGAAAAGCCGACCATCATCTACACACTCACCGACGAGGCGCCGATGCTGGCGACGCACGCATTCCTGCCGGTCATTCGCACTTTCGCCGATGCCGCCGACATCAATGTCGCGACCAGTGACATCTCGGTGGCCTCTCGTATCCTCGCCGAGTTCCCCGAGCGCCTGACCGACGACCAGAAGGTTCCGGACAACCTGGCCGAGCTCGGCCGGCTGACCCAGGATCCCGACACCAACATCATCAAGCTGCCGAACATCAGCGCATCGGTGCCCCAGCTGCTCGCCGCCATCAAGGAACTCCAGGGCAAGGGATTCGACATCCCCGATTTCCCGGACAATCCGAAGACCGAGGCCGAGCAGGCGATTCGCACCCGGTACACCAAGTGTCTCGGCAGTGCGGTGAACCCCGTTCTGCGCGAAGGAAACTCCGATCGCCGCGCCCCCAAGGCGGTCAAGGAGTACGCGCGCAAGCACCCGCACAGCATGGGCACGTGGTCGATGGCCTCGCGCACCCATGTCGCGCATATGCGTGAGGGCGACTTCTATCACGGCGAGAAGTCGCTGACGGTCAAGGGCGATCGCAAGATCAGGATGGAACTGATCACCAATGCCGGCGAGACCGTGGTGCTCAAGCCCGAGGTGTCGCTGACCGACGGCGACGTCATCGACAGCATGTTCATGAGCAAGAACGCGCTCATCGAGTTCTACGAGGAGCAGATGGAGGACGCCTACAAGACCGGGGTCATGTTCTCCCTGCACGTCAAGGCCACCATGATGCGGGTGAGCCACCCGATCGTCTTCGGCCACGCGGTGCGCACCTTTTACAAGGAAGCCTTCGCCAAGCACGGCGAGCTCTTCGACGAGCTGGGCGTCAACGTCAACAACGGTCTGTCCGACCTGTACGCCAAGATCGAGACCCTGCCCGCGTCCAAGCGCGAGGAGATCGTCGACGACCTCCACAAGTGTCACGAGCACCGTCCCGAGCTGGCGATGGTCGACTCGGCCCGCGGCATCTCGAACTTCCACTCGCCCAGCGACGTGATCGTCGACGCCTCGATGCCGGCCATGATCCGCGCCGGCGGCAAGATGTACGGCGCCGACGGACGTCCCAAGGACACCAAGGCGGTCAACCCGGAGTCCACCTTCTCCCGCATCTACCAGGAGATGGTCAACTTCTGTAAGACCAACGGCGCGTTCGACCCCACCACGATGGGCACCGTGCCCAACGTCGGCCTGATGGCACAGAAGGCCGAGGAGTACGGCTCGCACGACAAGACCTTCGAGGTACCGGCGGCGGGTGTCGCCAACATCACCGACATCGCCACCGGCGAGGTGCTGCTGACCCAGAACGTCGAAGAGGGCGACATCTGGCGTCTGTGCATCGTCAAGGACGCCCCCATCCGCGACTGGGTGAAGCTCGCCGTGACCCGCTCGCGCGAATCCGGTATGCCGGTGGTGTTCTGGCTCGATCCGTACCGCCCGCACGAGAACGAACTGATCGCCAAGGTCCACACCTACCTGAAGGATCACGACACCGACGGTCTGGACATCCAGATCATGTCGCAGGTCCGGGCCATCCGCTACACCATGGAGCGCCTGATCCGTGGCCTGGACACCATCTCGGCGACCGGCAACATCCTGCGCGACTACCTCACCGACCTGTTCCCGATCCTGGAGCTGGGCACCAGCGCCAAGATGCTCTCGATCGTGCCGCTGATGGCGGGCGGTGGCCTGTACGAGACCGGCGCCGGCGGCTCGGCCCCCAAGCACGTCAAGCAGCTCATCGAGGAGAACCACCTGCGCTGGGACTCGCTGGGTGAGTTCCTGGCGCTCGCGGTCAGCCTCGAGGATCTCGGCCGCAAGACCGACAACGCCAAGGCGCTCATCCTGGCGAAGACCCTCGACAGCGCGACCGGCAAGCTGCTGGAGAACAACAAGGGACCGTCGCGTAACACCGGCGAGCTCGACAACCGCGGCAGCCAGTTCTACCTGGCGATGTACTGGGCGCAGGCCCTCGCCGGGCAGACCGAGGACGCCGATCTCGCCGCGAAGTTCGCCCCGCTGGCCGCGACCCTCGCGGCCCAGGAGGCCGCCATCGTCGACGAGCTCAACAAGGTCCAGGGAGATCACGTCGACATCGGCGGGTACTACGCCCCCGACGCCGAGAAGCTCGCCGCCGTGATGCGCCCGAGTGCGACCTTCAACGAGGCGCTGGTCTCGGCGCTCGGCTGATCCCACCCGCGAGGCCGAACCGACGGGTCACGACCTGACGGAGCCGGTCGGCGAGATCCGCCCCATCGACGCCGGAACCGCCACGACCACGATGGTCGTGGCGGTTCCGGCGTTCGTGGCCGCTCATGGTGGCGATGCCGGCTCGGCGAATGGCCACGGCGTCAGCCCGACATCGAAGGTTCGGCGTCTGTTCATCTGGGGCCGTTAACGTTTCGGCTCGTGAACCGACATTCTCCCCGAATCGCCCTGGCCGCCGCGGCATGTGCGATCGCCGGCGCCCTCGGTCTGGTGGCGTCACCGGCCGCCGATGCCGCCCCGAACTGCGCCGCCGATCGTGCGCGCTACTGTGCAGCGGCCGCCGATTCGCTTCTCGACGTGCAGATCTCGGATCTGCACCCCACTCAGCCCTCCCTCGGATACGACGAGGTCTACGCCCGTCTGGGGCGTTGGACCTTCGGCCCCAACGCCGCCGAACTCAGATTCGACACCTGGTGCGAGACGAACGGACAGCGCGGCGTCTCGTCGTTCACCGCGGCCTCCCGGATCTCCGATCCCGCGAGCTTCACCTGTGAGGTCCCGCTCGGCTCGGAGACCGCCGCCGACACCGACGAGATGAAGACCGTCGTGATCGGCCCCGGTGGCCGGCTGTACCTCACCGACGGCCACCACACCCTGACCTCGTTCTGGGAGACCATCGGCGGCGGACCGTCCACCCATGTCCGCCTGCGTGTGGCCGGCAACCTCTCCGACCAGTCCCCCGCCCAGTTCTGGAAGACCATGCGGGACAAGAAGTGGACGTGGCTGAAGAACACCGCCGGCGCGTCGATCAGCCCGGCACAGCTGCCGAAGAGTCTGGGGCTCGGGCAGTTCGGCAACGACACCTACCGTGCCGCACTGTACTTCCTGGACGACGTGAGCTTCTCCAGCCCGGGCGGTACGCCGCCGTTCCAGGAGTTCTACTGGGGCGCATGGCTTCGTGACCGTAACGACGCCGGGGTGAATCCGGCCCGCTTCGACCTGCGAAACGCCGATTCGTACCAGCGCCTGCTCCGCAACATCGGCGACACGATGATCGCCGCGAGCAACGACGAGCAGATCGCCGGTGGATTCACCGCCTCGGAGCTGGGCAAGCGGAAGTCGTTCGACGAGAAGGAATTCGCGAAGCTGATCACACCGCTGACCGAATCGAGGCCGGGCAAGCTGACCGCGGCGATCGCCTACAAGAACAGCCTCGGGCTGCTTCCGCAGCTGGGGTCTGCGAGCTGACGCCGATCACCTGCGAACGCAACATCCTCGGTGGGCGCGAGGCGTCGCCGCCTCGCGCCCACGGGCCGTTCCCGGGCACGACGACTCGGTGAAACCCGGACCTGGGCGAGCGCGGTCGGCGACCGCGGCAGGAAGCGTCGGGATGGTCGGTTACCGGGGCCCGACCATCCTCGTGCGCCCGATGCACGCCCGGGGTGAGGGAACCCTTCGCGCACACCGGCCGCCGGGACGGTTCGGCACCTGGATTGCCGATCGGTCGGTCCGGCCTCACCGTCACCCGACCGGCAGCCACTTCGGCGGCGGCGGGATGACCGGCGTCCGCGCCCTCGGTGTGCCGACCGACCGCCGTCCCGCCGGCGCAGGCCTGACGTCACCGATTCGGGTGCACCACCCGCCACCGATGCGCAGGCGGGCCTCGAGTACGCCCCGCGTCCCGACCGCGGCCGGACCGGACGCGGGCGATCGGCTGCTGAGCACGCCCGAGGGCCCACTCGGTCCGCGCCACCCCGAATGTCGCGCACCGCAACAGGCCGTCGATCGTCACGTCGGCGATCGTCACGTCGGCGCCGACGCCTACGGGATCGGCGCCTCCGGGATCGGCGCACCACCGATGTGATCACTCGGCGTCGCCGTCACCTTGCGGACTCCCGGCGATTAATGACTAGACTCAGAAATGAGTACGATCATCGACCGTCGCAGGAGGGAGATCAGGTGACCCCCACGTCCACACCGTCACCCGGTCGTCGGGTGCGCAACATGCGCGACAAACGCGAGCGGATCTTCCGCGCGGCCGCCGACCTCTTCGCCCAGCAGGGCTTCGAGGCCGTGTCGACCAGCCAGGTGGCCGACCGCGCCGACGTCGCCGCCGGCACCGTGTTCCGGTACGCGTCGTCGAAGAGCGAGCTGCTGCTGATGGTGCTCAACGGCGACTTCCGGGCGGCCATCGATGCCGGGGTCGCGGCCGCGGCCGGCATCCCGGACACCACCGAGGCGATCCTCGCGATGATCGGTCCGGTGGTCACCTATGTCGATTCCGACCCTGGGAACGGATGCAGTTACCAGCGGGAACTGCTGTTCGGGGTGTCCGGCGACCGCTACCGCGAGGAGGGCCTGGCCTTGGTCGGCGACCTCGAGGGGCACATCGCACAACGACTCGTCGACGACGCGGGCACGCGGGGGCTCGTGCCCGACCCCGATCGCGCACTGCTGACCGCGCGGATGATCTTCGGCGTCACGAATCTGGCGATCGCCCGGCACTCCACCCACACCTACCCCGACCGCGACACCCTCGCCGATGTCCGGACCCAGATCTCGGTGGCCGTCGCCGGTCACCTGGCCGTTCTCGACGCCGCCTGAGCACATCGCCCGGCGACGCCCGCGAAAGGGATTCCCGCATGTCCTTGATCTCCACCGAACCGCTGTCGTTCGGCACCCGCTATCGACGACTGCTCGTGGCAGTCGTCTTCGCCGGTGCCCTGATCCAGCTCGGGCTCGGGTCGTTCTACCTCGGCGTCGGGCATTCTCCGTCGCCCCGCGACCTGCCGGTGGGGCTCGTCGGGCCCAGCGCCCAGACGGAGGCCCTCACCACACACCTGCAGGCCGACGGCTCGTTCACGGCCACCACCTTTCCCGATCGCAGGGCACTCACCGAGGCCATCCGCACCCGCGAGGTGGCCGGCGGCCTGGACGTGACGGCCGCCGGCGTCGTGGCGGTCACCGCGGGCGCCGGCGGTGCGCTCCCGGCCGGTACGATCAAAACCCTTGCCGCCGAGATCAATCAACAGCAAGGCCTACCCCAGACCCTCCCCGACGATGTCGTGGCACTGTCCACCGACGACATCAACGGCTCCTCCCTCGGCTACATCCTGCAGGTGATCTCCCTCGGCGGCAGCATCGCCTCACTCGGGCTCGGCCGGCTGATGCCGCGGGTCCCTCGCTCGGTCCGGCGCGGAGTCGGGCACGTCGGTGCGCTCGTCGCCTACGCGGTGGTGTCGGCGTTGATCGTGCTGTTGTTCTCGTCGTTCTTCGGGATCGGCGGCTCCGCCGACACCATCACCCTGTTCTGGACCTATCTTCTGGTGTCCCTGGCCATCACCGGATCGACCGCCGGTTTCGTCACCCTGTTCGGCCCGGTGGGTTCCCTCGCCGGCGGCGTCTACTTCCTGATCGGTGCGACCATCTCGGGCGCATCGATCCCATGGACCTTCCTGCCCGGTTTCTGGGCGGGTCTCGGTGAATGGCTACCCACCGGTGGTGGCGCCCAACTGATCCGCAACACGCTGTACTTCCCGTCGGCCGACAGCACGGCGGCGTGGGTGTGCCTGGGGTTGTATGCCGGACTCGGTGCCCTGGTGGTCCTGATCTGGAACATCCGCCGCAACCGGACCGACGCCGCCTCCGCGGTCGACGTCGACGTGCTCTACCCGATCAGCCACGAGCACCACCGGCTCTGACGTCGGTACCCGGGACCTCTGGACCAATTCCGGACCGGGACCTGTCGGGATCGGTCCCGTGCGGCCTAGGCTGGGAGACGGTTTGTCACAGAAGGAGTCTCGATGAGTGAGCACGAAGTCCGCATGATCGTCCTGTCGACCGACGACCTGGACGAGTCGATCAGGTTCTACAGCGACACCCTGGGCATGGCCCTCAAGTTCCGCGACGGCGCGCATTTCGCAGCCCTCGACGGCGGCGCGGTCACCCTGGCGCTGGCGACCGAGATCGATCACCCGATCCCGGGTCAGGTGGTCGTCGGGATCAAGACCGCCGACGTCGATGCCGCGGCGAAGGCGATCGAGGCGAGCGGTGGCGGGATCGTCAAGGGCCCGTACGACGACGCGCACGAGCGTCGCGCGGTGGTCTACGACAACAAGGGCAACGGGCTGGTGTTCTACTCACCGCTGACGAGGTGACCCGGCCGTAGCCCTCCCGGGACGGGTGCACGGCGCGATGTGCATCGGCGTAGATCGCGAGAGTACAATTCAATTGCGCACTACCGAATGCTCGTGGTGCCACCGCACCCCACCCGGGTCTGCGACACTGGAAGCCGAAGTACCGGTCGAAAACGAGGAAGCCCCCATGGTCCGCACGCACTCCGACGCCGAGGCCGACACGGACGAACGTCCGCATGGTCTGCAGTACATCAAGTACGTCTACGGGGCGAAACTCCCCGACTCGATGCGTACCTGGGTGGCCAACGATCTCGCCGGGCCGGGTGCCGCCGCCCGTATGGTCGCCTGGTGGGCGATCCCCTGTGTGATCATCCTGATCCCACTGCTGTTCGTTCCCGCCGAGTGGGTGGTGCGTGCGAACATGACCGTGCCGATCCTGATCCCCTATATCTTCTTCTCGATCGCCCTGAACCGGGTGTACCGCCGCTACCGGCTGTCCCAACACGGCCTGGACCCCGACCTGATCAACAAGCGCGAGCGCGAGAAGAACGCCGACCTCTACGACGAGTACCACCGCAAGTACCGCGGCGGCAGCCGGCCCATGTGACCGCGCGTCGAATCCACCGGCACGAGCCGGGGCGGGATCATTCCGCCCCGGCTCTTCTCGTTCCGGTCGACCGGTGATTCAGATCAGCTGGTTCTTGCCCGAGGACCGCCGCAGATCGGCGAACGCCCCGATCGATGTCGACATCGCGGTGGCCACCGGACGGCCGTTCGCGTCCTCTGTCTTCGACACCATCACCACGTTGTCGATGTAGGGCTGGATGGTGCTGGTGTTCTGCACCGTCGCCACGATGATCAGCTGGAAACCGAACTTCCGGAACGCCGACAACGCCTGCTGGGCGAACTGCGGATCCGACTTCGAGAACGCCTCGTCGAGCATCAGCTGCGCGAAGATCGGCCGGTTGTCGTGCCCGTCGGGGCTGGCCAGGTTGAAACTCAGCGCACCGGCCAGACAGAACGCCATGAGCTTCTCCTGCTCGCCACCGGAGTTGTCCCCGGCATTGGAGTAGGTGCGGATCGTCTCCCCGGTCTGCACGTCGTGCTCGGCGCAGTAGAAGTCGAATCGGTTGCGCACGTCGAGCGCATCCCGCGTCCACTGCCGGTCCTCCGGGGTACCGCCGGCCAGCCGCTCACGCAGCATCAGGATGTCGGCGTACTGCTCGAGGATCGCCTGCTCGTCACCGAAGGCGACCGCGGTGGAACGCTGCGCGATCAGCCGGGCCTTCTCGGTGAGCTCGGCGGCCGCGGCGAGGGCCTTGCGACCCGGCTGTAGCCGCAGCCGGGTACCACGGTTGAACGCCACCGATCCCAGACCGGCGTTGACACGTTCGATCTGGTCGAGGATGCGACGTTCCTCGGCGTCGGCGGCCATGTGCAGGTTGAGGATCGCCCCAGGCGCCTGCTCGGTGATCAGGCGCCGCATCCGCTCATACGCCGACGGCAACTCCCGCTCGTCGATGCGACGGCACAGTGCCACGTAGTCGTGGATCCGTTCGTCGAAATCGTCGCTGTCGTTGGGGATGGCGTCCGGGAACTCCTCGTCATAGGTGTCGAGGATCCGGGCGAGCTCGTCACGGGAACGTCGGGCGTCGGCGCGCATCCGGTCACGGTCCCGGACCACGGCCTTCATCAGTTCCTGCCGATAGGGTTCGGGCGCAAGCACATCCAGCGTCGCCGGTGAATCCTCCCGGAACGCGTCGAGGGCGGTCTCGGCGGCGGCAGGGATGTCCTCCGGCTTGATCCGGTCGACGAGGTCGAGCAGGGCGGTGCGGCGGTGATCGTGGGTGGCCATCCGGTCCCGGACCAGCGCAGCCTTGGAGATCGCCGCGCGGACCTGCTCCCAGATCTCCTCGGCCTTGCGCTGCAGCGCCTCGATGTCGGGGTTGTCCTCCATCAGCAGCTCGTACTGATCACTGAGCCGCTCGGCCCGGTCGTCGGCGGTGTCGACGTCGATCTCACTCCACTGGGTGAACTGCTCACACACCGCCCGGTAGGCGTCACGACGGCGCGCCTTGTCGGTGCGCTCGGTCTCCAGTGACGCACTGGCGAGCTGCGCCGCCTCGTGCACAGTCTCCTCGTGGTCGAGTTCTTCTTGTAGCGCGGCGATCTTGGCGTCGACGTTGCCGACGAAGATGTACTGCGAGGCGCGCAGGACCTGTCGGTCGTCCTTGATCGCGAGCTTCGCCGAGTCCTTGCGCAGGCCCTGGTCGGTGACCGCCTTGGTGTGCTCGGCGAAGTCGGCCGGTGAGTCGACGCACGCGTAGTTGCCGAGGCGACCGAGGATCGCGAGTGCCTCGGCCGAACTCGGATGGTCGGGGTCCACGGCGCGCAGCGTGGCGCCCAGGGTGCCCGGCTCGATCGCGGGGACGGCCCGGCGTTCGGCCCGGTGCAGCTGGATGCGACCGCGCATGTCGTGGGTGTTGACGAACCGCAGCGCCGAACGGAAGTGGTCGTCGGGTACCAGCAGTCGCAGGCCTGCGGTGCGCAGCACCTTCTCGACCGCGGGACGCCAGCGTTCCTGTTCCGGGTCGAGTTCGACCATCTCGGCGACGTACCGCAGCTCGGACTCGTCGATCTGCAGGGCATCGGCCAGGACGCGGCGCATCTCGTGTTCGGCGCGCGGCAGCGCCGACCCGGCCGTCCGGACGCGGGTGAGCTCCTCGTAGGCGGCGTCGCGGCGGGTGCGGGCGGTGACCTCCTCGGCCAGGGCCTCGGCGTAGTGGTGCTTGCCCGCCTCGAGCCGGCCGTCGAGACGGGTGGCGTCCTCGATCAGCGTCTCGCGCAGCTGCCAGAAGTCCTCGGCGGTCTCCGGGATCTCCACATCGAGCGCCGACATCTTGGACTCGTAGGACGCGCGGCGCACCGAAACCTCGTTGGCCGCCTTCTGCGCCGCCGCCAACTGCTCCTGCAACGGCGCGAGATCGGCTGTGCTGGAGGAAATCCGCGACAGCAGATGGCTGTGATCGGTGCGCAGCTGGTCGTGTTGGGCGGTCAGCGCGGCGAGATCGCCGTCCAGACGCGCGATCTGGTCGTCGAGATCGGCGATCTCGGGTCCGGCGTTGCGCAGCCGTAGATTGGTCAGATAGGCACGTGCTGCCGCGGTGTCGATGGTGTCGAGGACGGTGAACTTGGCCGCCTCGGTGGCATACCGTTCCTGGACGGCCTCGATGTTGCCCAGGATGGTGCGCTTGCGCCGCGCCACGTCGAGCAGTTCCCGCGCCTCGACCAGCGGATCGATCTGGTCGAGGGCAGCCTTGATCCCGGCGATACTGGTCGGTTCGTCGAGCATGAACTCGCGAACGAACTGGGCGAGACCGCCGACGCTCTTGAGTGACTTGGCTTTTCCGAGCAACTGTTGTGCCGCATCGGATCCGCGGATGCCGATCAGCGAGTACAGCGACGCCAGGTACTTGCCCTCCCCCGGCCCACCGCGCCAGCCGCGCTCGCGCAGCCGTGCCGAGTTGTGGTTGCTCTGGGCCCACTCGTTGCACACGTCGACGATGTCGACGTCGTCGTCGGCGATGAAGTAGGCGCTGTGCGCGTCGGTCATCTTGCCGGTGGCCAGCCACTTGAGCACCAGACCGGTGATCGACGTCCCGGAGTCGGAGGTGTAGGTGACCGAGATGGCCGCCCACGCCGGTCCGGTGCCCCGCAGGTACATGATCTCGCGGGTCGCGGTGACGCCGTCACGACGCTCACCCCAGGCGCCGCGCACGTACTTGCCGACGGTGCGCTTGCCGCTGGCCGCACCCGCGGCGGTCGCGTCACCGGAGGCGTTGAAGTTGCGGCGGTGGTCGGGCAGGAACGCCAGCGAGATCGCATCCAGCAGTGACGATTTGCCGCTGCCGGATGACCCGGTGATCAGAGAACCGTTGGTGCTGAACGGAATCGAGTGGTAGCCGTCGAAGACACCCCAGTTGATCAGCTGGAGCCGGGACAGGTGGAACTGGTCGACCCGATCGCTCACCAGTCGTCTCCTTCGTCTGCGGTGTCCTCGGTGTCGTCGTCCGCGGTGTCGTCGGCGGCGGCGCTGCCGGGATCGCCGTGGTCGTCGTCCCCGTCATGGCCGAGGCCGTCGAACCCGTCGGGTGTGCTCCCGCCACCGCGGTGATCGGTGGTTCCGGACTCGGCCGGCTCCTCGCCGGATCCGATGAACTGTTCGAACTGGCGCTGCAGGTCGGTGATCACCGATGCGGTCATGATCGCGGTGATCGCCGGACTGACGGTGAACGTGTCCGGATCGTCCCGGTGCCGTCGGAGGATCTCGATCTCCTCGAGCTTGTCGATCGCCTTGACGATCCGCTTGTCGAACAAGGCGAGGTCGCGGTCGATGGTGTTCGACACCCCGGCGAACAGTTCGTGGATCTCCTCGGTGGTGATCAGAACGCGCTCCTCGCGTGCGGCCCGCACGTGCTTGGCGAGATGCAGGGCGAGGATGGCGTCGTAGGTCTGGATGGTCTCGCGCTTGAGCAGGCGCCGACCCCATCGGGAGTCGTAGCCGGCCTGCTCGACGAAGGCCACCTCGAGCTCGGTGGCCAGCCGCAGCCGCAGATCGAGCTCCGAGAGCCGGATCCGCAGGAGTTCCTGGTACTCGATCACCCAGGCCCACAGCTGCGGGGTGCGGTCGCCGCTGACGTAGCGTCGGGCGAGCAGGTTCTGCAACGCCCAGCACGCACGGTCGGGCATCGCGCTGACATCGCCGTCGAAACGTGGCGTGCGCGGGCCGTCGTCACCGGAACCACGGGCGACGGCGGGAAGGTCGTCGTAGCCGGTGAACTCGTCGGGGACGGGTGGAACGGCGGGCGTGGAATCGGTCGGCGGCGAGGTGACGTCGTCCGCAGCGGATGTGTCGGTGGTACCGGACAGGTCGGCGCCTCCCGTCGTATCGGTCGAGTTGGTCGTGCTGGTCACAGTGCGTCGACCTCCGCGGTCGGGATCGGTTCGGTGAAGGTGAGGGCCGGCACCTCGATGTAGCGGTCTTCCCCCTCGAGGGAGGCGAAACGCACCACGGTGGTCTCGCCGGCGGCATCGGAGGGCTGTCGCAGGGCCCACGACCACAGGACGATGACGTGGGCCAGGAAGGGCTGGTCGAGCTGATCGATCATGTCGGCCAGCGAGACCGGGCCGTCCTCGACGGCGGTGTTCACGACGGCGGTCAGCTCGACGGTGTCGACCTGGCCGGCGAGGGAGACGAACGAGTCCAGATTGGCCTCACCGCCTGCCACCACGGCGGGCGTCGGCGGTTCGGGCGTACGGATCTCGAACGCGAGGCGACCGTTGGAGATGATCGACGGGGGGGCGAGCGGCATCTCGTAGCCGAGCCGACGGTCGGCGAGCGACAGCGAGAGCAGTTCGTTCGCGGTGGCCAGCGCGTCGTTGAGCTGGCGGGCGATGCCGCGGCTCTGTTCCAGGGTGCCGGAGGCGACGAACCGTCGGATACGTCGGGCGCAACGCTGCCGGATTCGGCCCACCTCGCCCATCTGCTCGGTGACCAGACCGAAGAAGTTGTCCATCACCGATCGCAGGCCGGGGTCGATGCCGGGCAACTGGTCGGTGACGGTCTGGATGTCGGCGACCAGTCGGGCGCGCTGCGACGGGTCCTGGACCATGTGCGTGAACGCGTGGTATGACCCGCTCTGCGGCGATTCGAGCAACTCCTCGTAGTCGTCGAACATCTGTCGCTGCCGGTCACGGTAGGCGAGGTCGGAATCGTTCGGGTCGTCGAGCAGTGCGGTGGTGATGCGGTCGAGCATGCTGCCGTACTGGCCGATGTCGGAGAGGATCTGCTCCATCTGGTAGGCGATGGCGCGGGCCTCGTCCTCGGCCGCCCGCAGATCCGGGTCGCGTCGTCGTCCGGCGTCGAGATCGGCCAGTTCGGCATCGAGCTCCTCGATCTGGTGCTCGAGGTCCTCTCGGAGCTGATGCGGATCGTTGCTGACCTGACCGGCCACCCGACGCAGGCCGGCAGCCACACCGTTGATCGATCCGCCGGTGGCCACGGAGTCCTCGCGGCGGAGCCGGCGGGTGTAGTCGAGGACCGACCGGGCCTCGGGGGTCAGGTGGCAGATGTTCTGGGCGGAGACCACCGGATCCGGCACACGGTGCAGCCAGCCGTGCTTGGCCCACAGTTTGAGCAGTTCCAGGCCGCTCGGCTGGTCGATGAGACCGAGCTCGGCGATGTCGCGTTCGAGGCGGATCGCCAGGTCGGTCTCCGTTCGGCGCGCACCGAAGTCGAGGTGACGCTCCATCAACGTGACGTACAACGCCGAATTGGTCGCCGCGAACAGCCGGACGGCCGCCGATTTCTGGATCGACCGATTGGCATCCCACGCCTGGGTCAGCGTGGGCTGCGCAGTGCTCTCCATCGCCGCCTCACAGGGTTGTCGGGACATCGGATTCGAGGTAGTAGTCTCCCACGACCGGCCGCCACGACCGTCGTCGCGTCTGCACGATTGTGAATCACCGGACAACTGTGCAGGTCAGGTGAGCCACACCCGCGGCTGTGCGGATTCCGCTCACCCTGTGAAGAAAGTCTGCACGGGCTGGTCCGGGTGCGCGACGCGGTGCCAGCATGGAGTCATGCTGCCGATCCTGGACCTCGCCGACGCCGACACCGATCCGGACACCTTCCGCACCGCCCTACGGGAGGCGGCCCATCAGCACGGGTTCTTCTACCTGGTCGGACACGGAATCCCCGCCGACCGGATCGCCGCCGTCCTGACCCTGGCCCGCGAGTTCTTCGCCCTGCCGGACGAGCAGAAGAACACGATCAGCCAGCTCGGGAGCCCACAGTTCCGCGGCTACTCCCGACTCGGGGGCGAACTGACCAACGGTCAGGTCGACTGGCGCGAACAGATCGACATCGGCCCGGACCGACCGGTGATCGACGACGCCGAGGGCTACTGGAACCTGCAGGGACCGAATCTGTGGCCGGGTGAGCCCGCCGGATTCCGGGAGGTGTTCGAGTCGTGGATCGATGCCTGCGGCGAGGTGGGAGTGCGACTGCTGCGGCTGTGGGCGCAGTCGCTCGGTGCACCCGCCGACCACTTCGACGCAGCCTTCGCCGATCGGCCGGCGACGTTGATGAAGGTGGTGCGCTATCCCGGGACCGCCGACAGCGAGCAGGGAGTGGGGGCGCACAAGGACTCCGGGGTGCTCACGCTGCTCCTCGTCGAGCCGGGTTCGGCAGGACTGCAGGTGGAGACCCTCGACGGCGACTGGATCGACGCGCCACCGGTCGAGGGGGCGTTCATCGTCAACATCGGTGAGCTGCTCGAGGTCGCGACCGGCGGCTACCTGCGTGCCACGCGGCATCGCGTGCTGGCCCCGGCACCCGGGACCGACCGGGTGTCGATCCCGTTCTTCTTCAACCCGGCGCTCGACGCACGGATACCGATCATCGATCTGCCCGCCGAACTCGCCGCCCTGTCCCGCGGTGTGGAGACCGACCCGGACAACCCGATCTTCCACACCTACGGCGAGAACGCCTGGAAGTCGCGGACCCGCGCGCACCCCGACGTCGCCGAACGCCACCACGGGATCGTGCCGGCGGGACCGGCGTCGGCGTACTGACCACCGACGTCCTCGACCCGGCCGAGGGGAGCCCGGACCGCTGACCGCGCGGGCCGACGTCGCCGGCCGGGCGACGGACACCCCTGTCGACGACATCCCGGCATCGAGAATCCCGCCATCGGGGGCACCCCGTGATCCAGCGGATCCACCCCTTCACGACCCGCGGAGTATTTCCCGCGTGCTGCGTACAAGGCTGGTCGACGAACGGTGTGGTCTCTACGGTCGGCGGATGTTCGACGTTCGCAAGTTGACGGTGTTCGCCGAGGTGGCCAGGCGCGGCTCGATGAGCGCGGCGGCGACGGCGACCGCATACACGACTTCGGCGGTCTCCCAACAGGTCACCGCCCTCGAGCGGGATCTGGGGCATGACCTGTTCATCCGGACTCCGAACGGAGTACGGCTGACATCGGTCGGACAACGGCTGCTCCGGCACGTCCCCGATCTGCTCGATCAGATCACCGAGACCGAACGCGACCTCGAACGTGCCGCCTGCGCCGACGCACGGCCGGTCCGCCTCGCGGCGTTCTCGAGCGCGGCGTCGACCATCGTCCCGCCCTCCCTGGTGCGTCTACGCCGGGCGATCCCCGACGTGGACGTGCAGATCCTCGTCGCGGATCCGGACGACGGGATCGCCCTGCTCACCGATGGTGATGCCGACGCCTGCGTGGTCACCGAGGTCGCCGGTACCGGTCCGTTCTATCGCGGCGTCGTGACCGCACCGGTGTGCGACGACGAGTTCCTCGCGGTGCTCCCCCGCTCACACCGGCTCGCGGCGAGCACCGCGATCCCACTCCGTGCCCTCGCCGGCGAACAGTGGATCGTCAGTTCGGCCACCGGTCGGTGTCCCGACGCACAGGTCTTCCGACGAGCTTGCGACACAGCGGGTTTCATCCCTGATGTGTCGTTCGAATCCCAGGACTACGCCACGGTGCAGGCGATGGTGGCCGCCGGGCTGGGCATCTCGCTGGTCCCGACGCTGGCCATGCAGTCGGTGCGCGACGACGTCACGATCCGCCCGATCGCGGGTCCGCGACCATCGCGGCGGATCGCCGTCGCCACTCCCGCGGTTCCCGCTCCGAAGAGTCCGGTGGCGATCCTCGTCGGGTTGCTGCAGAGCGCGGGCGCGGCGCGGGCTTCCAGACTTCCTGAACACCCCGCGGGAGTTGCTTGACGCCGCCCCGCCGGAGGGGTGGACACCGATAGCCTCGGCTGCGACCGACCAAGGAGAAGCCGTTGACGTCTATCGAGATAAACACTGTCCCTGTACTTTTCACCGTCGATGACGTACGTTCCGTTACCGACGCCGTGGCCGGCGAGATCACCGACGGTGCCCTACGACGCGAACTCGACGGCACCCTCCCGACCGAGGCGCTGACCGTCGTCGCCCGCTCGGGGCTCCTCGGAATCCTGGTGCCCGCCGAGTACGGCGGTCCCGACCTCCCACCGTCGACGGCCGTCGAGGTTCTCCGTGAGCTGTCGCGCGCCGACTCGGCGGTCGGCCAATTGCTGTTGTCGCACTATGTGATCAATGCCGCGATCCGTGGACTGGGGAACACTGCACCCGCCCCGGAGATCTACGCCGCAGTGCTCGGCGGTGCCCAACTCGGCAACGCCTCGACCGAACGCGGAACCCGTACCGCAGTCGAGCGCACGACCACCATCCGCCGCGACACCGACGGGCGGTGGCAGCTCGACGGCACCAAGTTCTACGCCACCGGGGTCCTCGGAGCCAGGTGGATCGCCGTCGCAGCACGGATCGACGACGACGGGCCCGCACGCGGAGCCACGGTGTTCGTGCGGCCCGATGCAGCGGGGGTCACCCTGGATCTCGAGGCATGGACCGGATTCGGGCAGCGCGGAACCGCCAGTGGCCGTGTGCAGTTCGAGTCGGTGGTCGTCGTCGACGAGCGGGTGATCGACGAAGGCACCGACCCCGATCCGTACACCGCGGCCCCGACCGTTCTCGGCGCCTTCGACCAGGCCCTGCACGCTGCCGTCGACATCGGGATCGCCCGTGCCGCATTGGAGGACGGCGCCCGATTCATCGCAACTCGCAGCCGGCCCTGGTTCGAGGCGGGAGTCGACAGCGCCGCCGACGAACCGCACGTCGTCCGCCGGATCGGCGAACTCACCGCACGACTGTACGCGCTGGAGGCCGTCCTGCAGAGCGGCACCGCGCTGATCGACCACGCGATCGGCGAGCAACCACTGTCCCGGGAGTCGGCGGCATCAGCATCCTTGACCGTCGCCGCGGCCAAGGCGCTGGCACAGGAATTCGCTGTCGAGATCGCCGGCGGCGTACTCGAACTCGCCGGGGCGTCGGCGACCGACCGCCGGTATGGGCTCGACCGGCACTGGCGCAATGTGCGGACCCATTCACTGCACGATCCCGCACGCTGGAAGTACGTCCATCTCGGCAATCACACTCTGCGTGGCACCTTCCCGCCGCGCCATGGCCTGCTGCTCTGACCGTCCGGCCCGCAATTCCACCAAACCTTCCACCGACCGAAAGTTGAGATCTCGATGACCGGTTTCTACCTCACCGGCAGCATCAACGTCCCCGATGTGGACGCCGCCTTCGATCTCGTCGGCGAACATCTCCAACCGGGTGTGACACGTGTGCCCGACGGCGAACCCGGCGACCGAGCCAACTGGGTGCTGACGCAGGCCGGTCACTTCCTCGCGAATCCGACCCTCGACGTCACGGACGGTCGCGCACGCGTGCGTCCCGGGACCTCGGTCGTCTTCGGTCCGGTCGACTACCACACCACCGCCGCCGACTCGTACCGGTCATTCGTCCGCGCACGTGATGCGGGACGCCTGGCGGCGGATTCCCGGTTCCTGGTGTCGATCCCGACCCCGTTCAACGCGGTGAACTCCTTTGTCGACGGCGATTCCCAGGTGGAGGTGGCCACCGCCTACGAAGACGCACTCCGGGAGTCGGTGGTGGCACTGCAGGAGGTGATCCCGGCGCGCGACCTGGCCGTACAGTGGGACCTCCCCACCGAACTCGCGACCATCGAAGGCTGGTTCGCCAACCCCTATGCAGGGCACGAGGCGATCTTCACGGCGACGGCACGCCTCGGAGACTGGGTGGACGAGGCGGCCGAACTGACCTTTCACCTCTGCTACGGCGATTCGAAGTTCGGGGCGTCACCGTTCATGGGGGATCCACCGGATGCGGCAGCCGCAGCCCGCGGTGGGCGACACATCCTGCCTCGCGACGCGTCGGCCATCGTGGTCCTCGCCAACGGGTTGTCGCGTCATGTCAGCCGGCGCATCGACGCCTTCCACGCCGCCACCGTCGCGACCTGGACCCGGCGGGCCCATTGGCGACCACTGCGTGACCTCGCCCTCGAGGATGACACCGAGTTCCATCTGGGACTCGTCCATGCCGAGGACGGCGCCGACGGTGCCACGCAGCGGGCGCGGATCGCCGCGGAGTTCCTTCCCCGGTTCGGATATGGAACCGAGTGCGGATTGGGTCGCCATTCGGTAGAGCAGCTGTCGGCGGTACTGCTGGCGTGGCAGCAGCTGCGCGACTCGGAACTGCTCACCGTGCCCGACACCGATCATGGCGGATCAGCGCGGCAACCACTCCGGGCGTGACGACCCACGCGGGACGAGGACGGTGCGGTAGCGGCCCGGGGTGCCCGACATCCGGACCTGGTCGGTCACGCCCTGGTACGTGCCGAGTGGGGTGTCGGCGGTGAAGGTCTCGGGATCGAGGTAGCGGTGTGCTCCCCCGCCGGAGTCGGTGCCGGCGATCTCGTGGGCGTAGTCGCGGTCGAAGACGCCCAGAGCGGCGATCCAGAGCGCGACCCGGGTCAGCGAGACGTGGACGCGGTAACTGCCGCCGACCTCGGCGCGCCGGGCCAGGGCCTCGGCGATCCCGGCCGTCATCAACCACGACACGATGTAGTCGTTGACGACGAGAATCGGTGGCAGCGCAGGCTGGTCACCCCCGCCTTCGCGCAGCATCAGGCCGGCCAGGCTGCCCGCGGTCTGGTCGAATCCGACACGGCCCGACCACGGACCGGTCTCACCGTTCAATGATGCTGTGGCGTAGACGATCCCGCGATGACCGGCCGAAACCTCCGGCCCGAGCCCGATCTTGGTCAGGTAGCCGGGTCGGCGGTTGGCGTAGAAGACATCGGCGTCACGCAGCAGCGCCCCGATGCGTTCGGCACCGTCGGGCAGGTAGGGATCGATCGTGGACGAGCGCACGCCGACGTTCGCGGTGACGTAGGTGGCGTCGTGTTCGAGTTCGTTGGGGCGCCAGAGGTTGAGCACGTCGGCGCCGTGCAGCGCCAGGGCCCGGCCGGCGCCGGCGCCGGCGATCACGTGGCCCATTCCCAGCGCACGGATTCCGTCGAGGGGTTGCTCGGCGCCCGCGGGCAGCGGGATCGGGTCGCCGTCGCCGATACGGGTGATCTCGATCAGCGGCATGTCCGCGAGAACATCGCGGTAGTGGTGCTCGTCGATCAACTCCGAAGTGGTGCGCAGCATCGGCATCACCACACCCGCCTCGGCACCCGCGGCCTCGAGTTCGCGGCCCTTCCAGGTCCCGATGGCCTCGGTCACCGCCCGCGTGTCCTCGGGTACCCCGAGCAGACGTTGCGCGGCGATCTTGATCTTCGGATAGAGGTTGAGCGGCATGACCCAGCGGTCGTCGCCGGTCCGATAGAACCGGAATCCGAGGGCATTCGACGCGTTCGCGGGCGACCCGCAGGGATAGCCGTTGAGCAGTTCCCAGCGCGCGTCGTAGAAGGGACACAACCGATGTGGTGCGCTGCGGAGATCCACCGCGATATCCTGACCGGCGCCACCGCGCATCCGCCACAGTTTCGCGACGGCTGCGGACTTGGCGGCCAGCGCTATCGCCGACGCACCGCCGAGCCGCATGGTGCTCGGCACCACCGGGTCGGCGCCGATGAAGTCGATCGCACCGCCGGTGTCGGCGGCTGTCATGCCGATTCCGGCGAGGACGTCGCCGAGTTCGGTTGTGGGATCGAAGGTGTCGTCGGTCGCGGGGTTGGCGACGGCGTGCCGGAGTCGCTCGGTCAGGGCGGTCACTGCGCGGCCTCCGTGTCGGTGTGTCCGGGTACACCGGCGGTTGCGGGCCCGGCGGTGCCGAGTTCGGGGTCGGCGGTGCCGAGGAGATCGTCGGGGATCAAGACCTGCCGAGAGCGCAGGTACTCCCCGATCGCCTTGCCCACCTGGTCGATACGTAGATTCGACGATCCGCCGGTGCCGAGCAGTCCCTTGAACACGAAGTGGATGGCGCGCAGGTCCGGGAACTCGTGTCGGACGATGTCGAGGTCTTTGGTCTCCGGCAGCAGTCGCCGGACCTCGTCGGTGGTCAGGAACCTCCGCAACCACAGCCATGCACGCGGATCCGGCGTCCACACACCGACATTGGAATTGCCGCCCTTGTCACCGCTACGGGCGTGCACCAGGGTTCCGAGCGGGACGCGGGTGACCCGATCCGACAACGGAGCCTCGCGAGGCTCCGGGTGGACCGGCTGCGCGATCACCGGTGCGGTGGCCGGAACCGGCGCGGGCAGCGAGTTGCCGCCGGCGAACACCGCCCGGTGTTCGACTGCGGTCTGGTCGAGCAGACCGGGCCAGTAGTCGATCCGAGGCTGCGGCGCCGAGTGCAGGCCGGCCGCACCGTCATGGAAGTATCCCGGGATTCCTTGCAGGTAGAGGCTGCCGAGCGCAGCGCCGACGTGCGCCGACGTGAGTGTCTCGGCGTCGTCGGCGGTCGCCATCACCCGCAGCGCGACGGTCGCCGCCCACTGCGATTCGGGATCGTCGGCGGCGGTACCGATCGGAGTCAGGTCGACGTCGACACCATCGGGCAGTTCCCGGACGAGCTGATCGCGGATCAGCGCGATCTTCTCCTCGACGTGAGGTGCGGTCACGAACACCGTGTTGACCACACTGAAGCCGACCTGGCCGAACAGTGCGACCTTGGTGGTGGAAGGTGGGGGCGCACCCGCGGCTCCGGTGACCGCCACCCGGTCCGGTCCGACCTCGTCCACGCGAACGTGGTCCAGCCGCACGGTGACGTCGGAATTCAGATAGACCGGGCCCTGGATCTCGTAGACCAACTGCGCGGTGACGGTGTCGGCGGTGACCGCACCCCCATCGCGGGCATGTTTGGTGATGACACACGTGCCGTCGGCGGCGATCTCGCCGATCGGGAAGCCCGGCACCGTGCGGTGGGGGATGTCGAGGAAGCCGGAGAAGTTGCCGCCCACCGCGTGGGGTCCGCACTCGATGATATGGCCGGCGACGACAGCCCCCGCAAGGGCGTCCCAGTCATCGGTGGACCAGCCATGCCACCACGCTGCCGGGCCGACGGTGAGCGATGCGTCGGTGACACGTCCGCAGACGACGATGTCGGCGCCTGCGTGCAGGGCCTCGGTGATTCCCCATCCGCCCAGGTAGGCGTTGGCGGCGATCGGCGTGGCGGTCCAGCTGCTCAGTGGCGCACCGCTGTCCAGGTTGTCGAAGACATGGCCTTCGGACTGGAGTCGTTCGAGGTCGGTGAGGACGTTGTCGCCCTCGATGTGGGCGACGTGCAGATCCACCCCGGCGGTGACGATCTCGGCGCGCAACACCTCTGCCAGCCGTGCCGGATGGAATCCGCCCGCGTTGGTCACCACCTTGATCCCGCGTTCGGCGATGGTCGCCAGATGGGGACGAAGCTGGCGTACGAAATACTCGACGTATCCGCGGCTCGGGTCACGGTGGTAGGCCGCCGACAGCGAGGCGAGGGTGATCTCGGCGAGGTAGTCGCCCATGAGTACGTCCACCGGGTCACCGGCGAGCGCCTCGTCGATGGCGGTACGCCGATCCCCCAGATATCCGGAGAAGTTGGCGATCCTGATCGGTGCGCGGGTCATCGGTTCTTCCTTTCGGTCGCCGGCGAGTGGTTCGAGTCCGACGCTATCGGTGGATGACCACGCGCACCACGACCGATCCGCGAACACGTCGATGACCGCAGTGGTCATCGACACCTGACACCCAGCCCTCGCTGCGGAGATTTCGACACGGGTCCTCGCGATGCTCGGTCCCGGCCCAATCAGCGTGTGGCCATTGGTGGTTGAGCCGACGAGGAGCGTAGCGACGAGACGAGTCGAAACCTCCGCCGGCCGGGCTCCTCGACGCCGCGACCTCCGAGGTGGTCACCACCCGACGCAGGCTACAGAGATTTCGACACGGGTCCTCGCGATGCTCGGTCCCGGCTCAATCAGCAACCGGACCACGACAAGAGACGTCGAAACCTCCACCGGCCGGGCTCCTCGACGCCGCCACCCCGGAGGTGGTCACCACCCGACGCAGGCTACAGAGATTTCGACACGGGTCCTCGCGATGCTCGGTCCCGGCTCAATCATCGTGTGGCCATTGATGGTTGAGCCGACGAGGAGCGTAGCGACGAGACGAGTCGAAACCCCCGCCGGCCGGGCTCGCCGACGCCGCCACCCCCGAGGTGGTCACGCACCCAATGCAGGCTGCAGAGATTTCGACACGGGTCCTCGCGATGCTCGGTCCCGGCTCAATCAGCAACCGGCCGTCGACCACACGGGGGTCGACCTGGCGTGTGGCATACGCTGAGCGGCGTGGATCTGCTCCATCTCCGATACTTCGTCGCCGTGGCCGAGGAGCGCAGCTTCAGCCGGGCCGCGGCGCGTCTGCACATGGCGGCGTCGCCGCTGAGTCAGCGGATCAAAGACCTGGAGCGCGAATTCGGCACCGAGTTGTTCGTCCGGGCGCACCGACGGATCGACCTGACCGATGCGGGTCGGGCCCTGCTGCCACGTGCGGTCGACATCCTCGACCAGGTGGACGGACTTCCGGCCGTCGTGTCCGCGGCGAACGAGCAGTCCGACCGACAGGCCGTCATCGGCATCGCCCCCGAAGTGACCCCGGCATTGCGGGATCGTCTGCTCGATGCGCTGGCCGAGTCATATCCCGACATCCGACCGCGGCTCGTTCCGGCGAGCACCGCTCCGTTGCTCCGTGATCTCCGGGCAGGCGAGATCGACCTCGCCCTGGTGCACGGACCGGCGGGAGGCGAGGGCCTCGGCAGCGTGATGCTCGATCGTCAGCCGGTGGGTGCGGCGGTCGCATCAAGCCTTGTCACCGGCTCGCCGCGGTCGATCTCGCTCGCCGACCTCGCTGACATCCCGTTCGCCTCGATCAACCACGACGCCGCCCCCGAGATCTACCGCAACCTCGACGCCCTCCTCGAACGCAGTGGCGTGCACAAGCGGATCACGTTGAGCGACGGCAACTTCGCCGGACTCGCCCACCTGGTGGCGACGGGACAGGCGTTCGCACTCGTGACCCTCGGCGAGGGTGTGGTCAGCCGGATGTTCCAGGGAGAACCGGTCCAGGTGATCCCACTGGAGAAGACCCGTGCCCACATCAGCACCGTGGCCGTGTGGCGCGAACGCCGCGCCGCCGCTGAACCCCTCGTCGCCGATCTGGTCGACCTGGTGTGTGACATGCCCGCTCCACGCTGAGCCCACACACCGATTCCCTGGACACCAGGGCGCGGTCATCCTAGGGTGGGGTCCAATACTCAAATCCATGACTAAAGGGGATCTGATGCGTGCATTCCGCGAGGCCGTCGAGAACCATGATGCGCAGGCGATGGCCGACCTGCTGGCCGACGACGTCGTGTTCACCAGCCCGGTGGCGTTCGGTCCGTACGAGGGCAAGCCCATGACGGCGGCGATCCTGCGCGGCGTGTTGCGGGTGTTCAGCGACTTCCGCTACATCCGCGAGATCGGCGATCCGGAGGGACGCGATCATGCGCTGGTGTTCGAGGCGAAGGTCGGCGACAAGTCCGTGACCGGGTGCGACTTCCTGCACCTCGACGACGAGGGCCGGATCGACGACTTCATGGTGATGGTGCGACCGCTGTCGGGGGCGAACGCACTCGCCGCGGCGATGGGTGCGCAGTTCGAGCAGATCAAGGCCGAGGTGGCGACCGAACTCGGCGTCGAGTAGCCGCAGTCGTTCGCCGGCCGACGGGCCCTCAGGCCGACGCCGGTGGATCGGTCGCGGGTCGCCCGTCGGCACGCGCGGTGAGGACGTCGGCGGCCCGACGGCACCACGCCGCGTTCTCCCGCTCGTAGGCGATTCCCCGGAGGCCGGTCAGATATGGCCCGATGTGCGGACTCTCGGCGAGGAACCGGTCCTCGGACATGTCGCCACGCAGTTTGGCGAGCAGGCCCTCGATGAACTCGGCCTTGGCCAGCGCCTGCTGCGACCGTGCACGGAGGTCGTCGATCAGGGCCGGGACCTCGCCGATGTCGCAGGCGCGCACCTTCACCAGCAGGTCGTCGCGCATGAACGTCGGGCGCGACGTCGTCTCGACGAAGCCTTCGAGCACGTTGCGGCCGGCGTCGGTCAGCGTGTACACCCGCTTGGTGGGGCGGCGCTCCTGGACCACTTCGCGTCCACTGATCAGCCCTTCCGCCTCCAGCCGGGTGAGCTCGGCGTACAGCTGCTGCGGGGTGGCGTACCAGTAGCTGGCCACGGCGACGTCGAAGGTCTTCGTCAGCCGGTATCCCGACGCGCCGGCGTCGTCGAGCAGCTCGGCCAGGATGGCGTGACGCAGAGCCATCGGGCCCCCTTTCGCACAGTGGTCACGGTCTGAACCATTCTAGCCACGCCATCAGTCATGGATATGACTATGTTGGGGGTTGTGACCGGTGCACCGACGGGATAGGTTCGGTTACCAGTACACGTGCCGTGACCTCGGCACCCACACCCTCACCCCACTCCGTCGACGAAGGGACGTTCAGTGAAACTCGGTCTGCAACTGGGATATTGGGGTGCCGGCCCGAACCCGGCGCACCGCGAGCTCGTCGCCGCCGCGGAGGCGAGCGGATTCGACAGCATCTTCACCGCCGAGGCGTGGGGCTCGGACGCCTACACCCCGCTCGCGTGGTGGGGGTCGTCCACCGAACGTGTCCGACTCGGGACGTCGGTGCTGCAGTTGTCGGCGCGCACACCCACCGCCTGCGCCATGGCCGCGCTGACCCTCGATCACCTGTCCGGCGGACGCCACATCGTGGGACTCGGCGTGTCCGGCCCACAGGTCGTCGAAGGCTGGTACGGGCAGAGGTTCCCGAAACCCCTTGCGCGCACCCGTGAATACATCGACATCATGCGGCAGGTGTGGGCACGTGAGGCCCCGGTCACCAGTGCGGGCCCGCACTACCCGCTGCCCTATGACGGCCCCGGGAGCACCGGCCTGGGGAAACCCCTCAAGGCCATCACCCACCCGTTGCGCTCCGACATCCCGGTGATGCTCGGCGCCGAAGGCCCCAAGAACATCGCCCTCGCCGCCGAGATCGCCGACGGCTGGCTGCCGCTGTTCTACACCCCGCGCCTGGCCGACACCTACAACGAGTGGCTCGACGAGGGATTCGCCAGGCCCGGTGCCCGACGCAGCCGCGAGGACTTCGAGATCTGTGCGGCCGCACAGATCGTCATCACCGACGACCGCGACGCCAGCTATGCCGCCATCAAGCCGTTCCTGGCGCTGTACATGGGCGGAATGGGCAGCGAGGACACCAACTTCCACGCCGAGGTCTACCGTCGGATGGGCTACTCGGAGGTGGTCGACGACGTGACCGCACTGTTCCGCTCGGGTCGTAAGGACGAGGCCGCCTCGATCATCCCGGATGAGGTGGTCGACGACTCGGCGATCGTCGGCGATCTCGACCATGTTCGTGAGCAGATCGGCGTCTGGGAACGGGCCGGGGTGTCCACCATGCTGGTCTCGCCGGGCAGTGTCGCCGAGGTCGAGCAGCTGGCCACGCTGGTGTCGTGAACCCCGACGCCGTGATCTCCGGGGCGTCGGCACCCCTGACACCACCGGCGAGGGACGGTCGGCGCGTCGGCTAGCGTGACCGCATGCGTCTGTACCGCGGCCTGTGCGCTGCCTTCGTGTCCCTGTTCCTCGTCACCGTGGTCGCCGCGTGCGGTTCCGACGACACATCGGCCGCCGACACGTGGGAGTCGAAGGGCGCGACCGGGAGTATCTCGGTGACCCCGCCCAGCGGCGACACCGCACCGAAGATCGCGGTGACCACGCCGTACACGGTCACCGAGACCCAGGTGCATGTCCTCGCCGAAGGAAGCGGTGCCGTGGTCGCCGACACCGCGGCGGTGCGCGTCAACTACCTCGGCGTCAACGGGCGCGACGGCCAGGAGTTCGACAGCAGCTATGGCCGCGGCACGCCCGTTGAGTTTCCGCTGGGCAACGTGATCCCGGGGTTCAGCAAGGCGATCGCCGGTCAGAAGGTCGGTTCCACCGTCGTGGTCTCGATCGCCCCCGCCGACGGGTACACCTCCGGGCAGCCGTCCGCCGGTATCCAGGCCGGCGACACCCTCGTCTTCGTCATCGAGATCCAGGACGTCGTCAGCTGATCGGACCCGGCTGATCGGACCCGGTCAGCCGGCCACATAGTCGGCGAGGTGACGGCCGGTGAGTGTCTGCCGGTCGGCCACCAACTCGGCGGGGGTGCCCTCGAACACCACCCGCCCGCCGTCGTGGCCGGCACCCGGACCCAGGTCGATGATCCAGTCGGCGTGGGCCATCACCGCCTGGTGGTGTTCGATCACGATCACCGACCGGCCCTGCTCGACGAGATGGTCGAGCAGCGACAGCAGTTGCTCGACGTCGGCGAGATGCAGACCGGTGGTGGGTTCGTCGAGGATGTAGATCTCACCCTTCTCCCCCATCTCGACGGCGAGCTTCAGCCGTTGCCGTTCACCGCCGGACAATGTGGTCAACGGCTGACCGATGGTCAGATAGCCGAGGCCCACATCGGCGAGACGCCGCAGGATCTTGTGCGCCGCAGGCACCTTCGCATCGCCGTCGGCGAAGAACTCCTCGGCCGCCGCCACGGACATGGTCAGCACCTCGTCGATGTTGCGCCCACCGAAGGTGTACTCGAGTACCTCTGCCTGGAACCGCCTGCCCTCGCAGACCTCGCACGGCGACGACACCCCGCCCATCATCGCGAGGTCGGAGTACACCACCCCGGCACCCTTGCAGTTGGGGCAGGCCCCGGCCGAATTGGCACTGAACAGAGCAGGTTTCACACCGTTCGCCTTGGCGAAGGCCTTACGGATGGGTTCCAGCAGCCCGGTGTAGGTCGCCGGATTGCTGCGTCGCGAACCCTTGATGGCGCCCTGGTCGATCGACACCACGCCGTCCCGTCCGGCCACCGACCCGGAGATCAGCGAACTCTTACCCGATCCGGCGACCCCGGTCAGGACCACGAGCACCCCGAGCGGGATGTCGACGTCGACGTCGCGGAGGTTGTGGGTGTCGGCGCCCCGCACCTCGAGGGTTCCGGTGGGGGTGCGCACCTCGGCCTTCAGCGAGGCACGGTCGTCGAGGTGACGGCCGGTGAGCGTGTCGGCGCCACGCAACTGGTCGACGGTGCCCTCGAACACGATCTGCCCACCGCCGGCGCCGGCGCCGGGACCGAGGTCGACGACGTGGTCGGCGATTGCGATCGCCTCCGGCTTGTGTTCGACGACGAGCACGGTGTTGCCCTTGTCGCGCAACGCCAGCAGTAGCTCGTTCATCCGGGCGATGTCGTGCGGATGCAGCCCGATGGTGGGCTCGTCGAAGACATAGGTGACGTCGGTCAGCGACGATCCGAGGTGTCGGATCAGCTTGGTGCGCTGTGACTCCCCACCCGACAACGTGCCGGCCGGGCGCTCCAGCGACAGATACCCCAGGCCGATCTCGACGAACGAGTCGAGCAGTTCGCCGAGTGAGGTCAGCAGTGGGGCCACCGAGGGCTCGTCGAGTCCGCGGACCCACTCGGCCAGATCGGTGATCTGCATGGCGCAGACGTCGGCGATGCTCTTGCCCGCGATCGTCGACGACCGGGCCGCCTCCGACAGCCTCGTGCCGTCGCAGTCCGGGCAGGTGGTGAAGGTGATGGCGCGGTCGACGAAGGCGCGGATGTGGGGCTGCATCGCCTCACGGTCCTTCGACAGCATCGACTTTCCGATCTTGGGGATCAGTCCCTCGTAGGTGACGTTGATGCCGTCGACCTGGATGCGGGTCGGTTCCTTGTAGAGCAGGGCGTCGAGCTGGCGCTTGGTGAACTTGCTGATCGGTTTGTCCGGGTCGAAGAAGCCGCAGCCCCGGAAGATCCGGCCGTACCAGCCGTCCATGGTGTACCCGGGGATGAGTAGGGCACCCTCGTTGAGCGACTTCTCGGCGTCGTAGAGGGCGGTGAGGTCGAAGTCGGAGACGTCACCGCGGCCCTCACAGCGTGGGCACATGCCACCGGTGACGGCGAACTCCCGGCGCTCCTTGACCTTTCGGCCACCCCGCTCCACCTCGATCGCGCCGGCCCCGCTGACCGAGGCGACGTTGAACGAGAACGCCTGCGGCGAACCGATGTGCGGGGTTCCCAACCGGCTGAACAGGATTCGCAACATGGCATTGGCGTCGGTGGCGGTGCCCACGGTCGAGCGCGGATTCGCGCCCATCCGTTCCTGGTCGACGATGATCGCGGTGGTCAGCCCCTCGAGGACGTCCACGTCGGGCCGCCCGAGACTGGGCATGAAGCCCTGTACGAAGGCACTGTAGGTCTCGTTGATCATCCGCTGTGACTCGGCCGCGATGGTGGCGAACACCAGCGAGCTCTTACCCGATCCGGACACCCCGGTGAACACGGTGAGACGTCGCTTCGGGATCTCGACGTCGACATCGCGCAGGTTGTTCTCACGGGCGCCGTGCACCCGGATGGTGTCGTGGAGGTCGGCAGGATGTGGGGTGTCGGTACGTGCAGCGGCAGAGCGTGGGGTGGACGGGGACGCGGTGCGGCTCAAGGTTTCTCCGGGTCGGGTGTGGACGGGAATCGGCGGGCGGCGGGGTCAGGACTGGTTGATGCGGAGCAGATTGCCGGTGGGGTCACGGAAGGCGCAGTCGCGCACACCGTACGGCTGGTCCATCGGTTCCTGCACGACGTCGGCGCCGGACGCCTGCAGCCGGTCGAACAGACCTTGCAGGTCGTCGGTGGACAGCGTGAGCGCGGCACCGTACGTGCCCTTGGCGATCAGTTCGAGGATGGTCTCCCGTTCGGTGTCGGTGATGCCGGGATCGACGGCCGGTGGATGCAGCACGATCGAGGTCTGGGGCTGGTCGGCGGGACCGACGGTCAGCCACCGCATCCCCTCGTAGCCGACGTCGTTGCGGACCTCGAATCCGAGGGTGTCCCGGTAGAAGCCGAGCGCGGCCTCGGGATCGGTCTGCGGCAGGAAGGTGTACTGGATGGTGATGGTCATGCCGTCCACGCTAGCCGCCTCACACGGCCCTCACTTCTCGATTCCTGACCGGTCGCGTCACCTGTTTGGCGATGCATGCCGGGATGCCCGCGGTGGCGTCGGCGGCCCGCGTCCGGTACTCACGCGGGGACATCCCGACCAACTCGGTGAAGCGGGTGCTGAAGGTGCCCAGCGAGGAACAGCCCACCTCGAAGCACACATCGGTGACGCTCAGGTCGCCGCGACGCAGCAGCGTCATCGCACGCTCGATCCGCCGCGTCATCAGGTACGAGTAGGGCGTTTCGCCGTAGGCCCGCTTGAATTCTCGACTCAGATGCCCGGCCGACATGTGCGCACCCCGGGCGAGTGCCTCGACGTCGAGGGGGTGCGCGTACTCACGGTCGATCCGGTCGCGGACCCGTCGCAGCCGCGTCAGGTCGCGGAGTCGCTGCTCGGGGTCGGCCCGTGACGTCATGACCGCCATGGTGACACAGGTGGCCGACAGGCCGGCACCATCGGAGTTGTCGGGGTCTGCCCGGCGAGTCGGCTCGCCGCCCTCAGTCGGTCGCCACGGACCGCGTCCGGACATAGGCCTCGACGTCTGCATGCATCACACCGATGCCCCGCTGGTTGCGCAGGTCGATCGCATAGCTGATCAGCGCACGACCCCGACGTTCCTCGACGTCGATCGCGTCGATCCGGAACGTTCCGGTGAGGGTGTCGTCGGGCCGCACCGGCGCGGTGAAGGTGATCTCGCGTAGCCGACGTCCCGCGATCACGCTCCAGGAGTCGATCACCTGCGTCACCGACAGGCGCTGGGCAATCGCCAGGGTGTGGATCCCGCTCGCGATCAGCCCGTGGAAGCCACCCGCCTCGGCCTCGGCCCTGTCGGTGTGAAAGGACTGCGGATCCCACGCGGAGGCGAATTCCACGAGTTCGGCCTCGCCGACGGTGTGCGGACCCAGATCGTGGACCTCACCGACCCGCAGGTCGTCCGCGTAGATGATCTCTCCCATCGTGGGCTCCTGTTCCGCGCCTGACGCGCTAGACTTCGGCGACTCGATGTAACGCCGCTCGCGGCGCCGTCGATGTCATGGTTGGCTCCGATCGAGATTGCCAGACCCCCGACCCGGCGATCTCGGTCGGAGTCCTTTTTCGGGGGGAAGGACACAGACATGGCACGCACCGTCGGTGCTGTCTCGATCGACCGCGACTGGCACCTCGGTGCCGACGGTGTGCCCTACCCTCCTGAACCCTGGTACCTGGGCGGTGACCTGCTCGCATCGGCGTTCCTCGTGCCGGTCGCCGCACTCCCGGCGGACACCCTCGACGTCGTACCGGTGGGCTCGCGTCCGCTCGTGATCGGCAAGCACATCGTCGTCGTGGCGGCATTCGTGCACTACACCGACGGCGGCGTGTTGCAGTACGAGGAGTTGCTCACCTCGTTCCCGGTCATCTCGGTACGCCATGGCGCGGGCGTGAGCATCCCGCACATCTGGGTGACGAGCCCGCACTCCCGCACCGGTGGCCGCGAACTCTGGGGAATCCCCAAACATCTCGCCGAGTTCGAACGCGGCACCGACGGCCCGACGGTCCGCACGGTGATGCGTATCGACGGCGCGCCGGTGGCGTCGATGACCGCCCGACCCGGACGACGCGTGCTGCCCGGGACCCGCCAGGTCCCGCTGCCCACCGCGCAGGTCCTCGGGGGGGTGCGGTCGTACTCCACCAACCGGATCGTCGGGCACCTGCGCACCCTGCGTGCCACATGGGAGTTCGCCCCCGACGGTCCGCTCGGATATCTCGGCGGCCGCCGCCGGATCGGTGATCTCGCGGCCACCGACGCCGCCGTCCTGTTCGGTACCAAGGTCTCCCACGACTGACACCGGGGCATCCACCCCGCGCCGTCACACGGACGTGGAGCCGACCGCGGCGCGGTGAGCTCGGCGTTTGTCCTCCGGGGACAACGGCCTCCCGAAAGTCTGGCCCGCCAGGCCGTATCAGATCACACAGGTCGTCCATAGTGTCTGGGATCACACAGACCGAAAGGCACGCCCGTGATCTCCCCCTCCTACTTCGCCTGGGACCTCGCCGCCCGAGGGTCGGCACCCTGCGTCCGTGACGACCGGATCGAGCTGACCTACCGGGATTTCGCCGCACGCGTCGAGGCGTGCGCCGAACGTCTCGACCACCTCGGGGTCGGTCGCGGCGACGTCGTGGCCACCTTCCTGCCCAACCGCGTCGAACTGCTGATCACACTCATGGCGGCCTGGCGGCTGCACGCGATCGCCACCCCGGTCAATCCCACGTTCACCGACGACGAGGCCGAGTACCAGCTGTCCGATGCCGGAGCGCGAGTGGTGGTCGGCACGAGCGCCGGCGGGTCCGATCCCGACCGGATCCACCTGCACGTGGACGAGTTCACCGACCGGCCCACCGATGGGTGGCAGGCACCCGCCGCCGGTCCGGCGCCCGACGCCGACGCGCTGCTCATCTACATCTCGGGCTCCACCGGCCGGCCG
The DNA here is from genome assembly GCF_053589235.1 of Gordonia sp. NPDC003376. Classification (NCBI taxonomy): domain Bacteria; kingdom Bacillati; phylum Actinomycetota; class Actinomycetes; order Mycobacteriales; family Gordoniaceae; genus Gordonia; species Gordonia sp. NPDC003376. The sequence goes on from NZ_JBSFRM010000018.1 coordinate 62,728, forward strand.
AAAGGTGTTCGGCTGACCCACGCCAACCTGCACTACATGGGCTCGACGATGGCCCGGCACTTCGACATGGGGCCCACCGATCACGCCCTGCTGGTCCTGCCCCTGTTCCATGTCAACGCGATCTGCGTCAGTGTGCTCGCACCGATCCTGGCCGGTGGCCAGATCAGCGTGACCGGTCACTTCTCGGTCTCTCGGTTCTTCGGCGACGTCGCACGGCTGCGGCCGACCTACTTCTCCGCCGTCCCCACGATCTACGCCCTGCTCGTCGCGAATGCCGGCACCGACCGCGCCGCGCCGGACCTCGACTCACTGCGGTTCGCCATCTGCGGGGCCGCCCCGGTCTCCAAGGAACTGCTCGACCGCGTCGAGCACACCTTCGGTATCCCGATCGTCGAGGGCTACGGTCTCACCGAGGGCACCTGCGCATCGGCCTGCAACCCCCTGCACGGCCCTCGCAGACTCGGCACGGTCGGCCCCGCCTTGCCCGGGCAGCAGATCCGCATCGTCGACGTGGCCGGCGACGACGTGCCGACCGGACGAATCGGTGAGGTCGTGATCGCCGGACCCAACGTGATGTGCGGCTATCTCGACCGGCCCGATGCCACGGCGCAGACCGTCGTCGACGGATGGCTGCACACCGGCGACGTCGGGCGCCTCGACGCCGACGGCTATCTCACCCTGGTCGACCGGATCAAGGACATGATCATCCGGGGCGGAGAGAACCTGTACCCCAAGGAGATCGAGAACGCCCTGGCGGCCCATCCGGCCGTCCTCGAATGCGCCGTGGTCGGCGCACCCGACGATCTCTACGGGGAGGTCCCGGTGGCCTTCGTGGTGACCTACCCGGGCGCCGACGCCGATACCGCAACTCTCACCGCGCATCTCGAGCCCCTGCTCACCAAGAGCAAGCGGCCCAGCCGGATTCACGTCGTCGAGTCCCTGCCACGCAACCCCGTCGGCAAGATCGACAAGCCCGGACTGCGGCGCGATCTCGTCCCGTCCGACTCCTGACGACGGCCTTCGGGTCATCCGACCTTTCGCCTGTCCTGTACGACGACCGGTTTCGTTCCGGTTGCACACGACCACATCCGTTCGCCCACATTCTCACCACCAGTAGTCCCCCTCCCCGACGACACGAAGGACATCCCATGGGACTGACCACACCCGATTCACCACCGGTGGATCCCGAGACCTTCCTGGCGCGTCCGTTCCTCGAACGCATCCGCATCCTCGGCCTGCACTGGGCCGAATACGGTTTCGGCACACCCAAACTCATCCACATCATCTATCTGCTCAAGTGCGGCCTGTTGTTCGTCGCCGGCGGACTGTGTGTTGCGACGTTCACCTCCGGGTTCAACGTCCTCGACGTCGGGGCCTGGTGGGATCAGGCCATCGTCTACCAGAAGGCCGTCCTGTGGACCATGCTGCTGGAGGCACTCGGCCTCGGCGGCTCCTGGGGGCCACTGGCCGGTCACTTCAAGCCGATGACCGGAGGATTCCTGTTCTGGTTGCGGCCGAACACCATTCGGCTACCGCCATGGCCCGCCCGGGTGCCGTTCACCTCGGGTGACACCCGAACCGTCGGCGACGTCGTGCTGTATGCGGCGCTGCTGGTGAACCTCGTCGTCGCACTCGCACTCCCCGGCGTCGCCTCCTCGTCGCTCGATGCGGTGACGGCCGACGATCACGGCCTGGTGAACCCGGCACTGATGTACCCGCTGATCGCATTGCTGGTGGTGATCGGCCTACGCGACAAGGTCATCTTCATCGCTGCCCGCTCCGAGCAGTACCTGCCCGCGGTGATCTTCTTCGCGTTCCTGCCCTTCGTCGACATGATCCTTGCGCTCAAACTCCTCATCGTCGTGGTCTGGGTCGGCGCCGGTGTCTCCAAACTGGGCCATCACTTCTCGATGGTGATCCCACCGATGCTGTCGAACACGCCGTGGCTGCCGTTCAGGTCGATCAAGCGCGCCCACTATCGCAACTTCCCCACCGACATGCGGCCGTCACGCCTGGCGTCGGGGATCGGCCACGTGCTGGGCACCATCGTCGAGATCGGCACCCCGCTCGTGCTGCTGTTCTCCACGAACAAGTGGCTGACCCTGGCCGCGGTGATCCTGATGGTCGGCTTCCACCTGTTCATCTTCTCGACCTTCCCGCTCGCCGTGCCGCTGGAATGGAATCTGCTGTTCGGTTACGCGACGATCTTCCTGTTCTGGGGCCACCCCGCCTGGGACGGCTACGCGCTGAGCGACACCACCATGCCGTGGGTGATGGTCGCGATCACGATCGGCCTGTGCTTCTTCCCCGTGCTGGGCAACCTGCGCCCCGATCTGGTGTCGTTCCTGCCGTCGATGCGTCAGTACGCGGGCAACTGGGCTTCGGCCACCTGGGCCTTCGCACCCGGCGCCGAGGATAAACTCGACCGGCATGTGGTCCGGTCATCAAAGAACACCCGTACCCAGTTGCTCTCGATGTACACCCCGGAGGTGGCCGACGTGGTGATGCACCAGATGCTCGCGTGGCGTTCTCTGCACAGTCAGGGACGCGGGCTGTATTCGCTGATGCTGCGTCACCTCGGCCCGGACATCGACACCTATACCCTCCGCGAGGCGGAGTTCTCCTGTAACTCGTTGGTGGCGTTCAACTTCGGCGACGGTCACCTACACGACGAGAGGCTCATCGCCGCCCTGCAGCGGCGCTGTGATTTCGCACCCGGTGAATTCACCATCGCGTGGATCGAGTCCCAGCCGATCCACAAGGGCACCCAGCGGTACAAGGTGATCGACGCGGCACTCGGCGTGATCGAGACCGGCACCTACCGGGTGGCCGATGCCGTCGCCGAACAGCCGTGGCTGCCCAACGGCCCGATCCCCGTCGACGTCGAGTGGTCGATGGCCACCACCGATCGGATCGTCGCCGACCCCGACGGCGCCGGCACCACCCCGACCACCACCCCGGCTGTCCCGACCCCGGCACAGGGAACCCGATGACCACAGCGGTCGTCGTCGGCGGCGGGCCCAACGGGCTCGCCGCCGCCCTACACCTGGCCCGTAGCGGGGTCGAGGTCACGGTGCTCGAGGCGCAGGAGGAGGTGGGTGGCGGCGCCCGCTCGGGGGAGCTCACCGTTCCCGGGCTCATCCACGATCACTGCTCGGCATTCCATCCGCTGGGTGTGGGTTCCCCGTTCTGGCAGGGGTTCGACCTCGACCGCCACGGACTCCGGTGGCTGCTCCCCCCGATCGATTGCGCCCATCCGCTCGACGACGGCCGGGCAGGACTGCTCCACCGGTCGATCACCGAGACCGCCGCCGGACTCGGCGCCGACGGACGGAGGTGGCGTGCGGCCTTCGGTGATCTGGTCGGCGGCTTCGACGACCTCGCCACCGATCTGCTCCGGCCGATCGTGCACATTCCCCGACATCCGTTGCGGCTGGGGGCGTTCGGGCCGCGGGCGATGCTACCGGCGACGGTGATGGCACGGTGGTTCCGCACCGACGAGGGGCGTGCCCTGTTCGGCGGGATCGCCGCACATGCGTTCACCCGGCTGGACCGGCCGCTGACCGCATCGCTGGGCATGATGATCACCGCGAGCGGACATCGGTACGGGTGGCCGGTGGCCGAGGGCGGATCCGGGGCGATCACCGCGGCGGCGGCCGCCGCCCTGCACGAACTCGGCGGCACCATCGTCACCGGTACCCCGGTACGCAGCCGTGACGACCTCCCGTCCGCCGATCTGGTACTGCTCGATCTGTCCCCCGCACAGGCACTCTCGCTCTACGGCGACCTCATGCCCGGCCGGATCGCCCGCGGTCTGGGGCGCTACCGGATCGGCTCGTCGGCGTACAAGGTGGACTATGCGATCGACGGTGACATCCCGTGGCGCAACCCGGCCTGCGCCCGGGCCGGCACGGTGCACCTCGGCGGCGGCTTCGACGAGATCGCCGACACCGAGCGCCGCCGCGCCGCCGGGGTCATGGTGGATCGCCCGTTCGTGCTCCTCGGACAGCAGTACGTCGCCGACCCCTCCCGCAGCCACGGCGGGCTCAACCCGGTCTACGCCTACGCCCATGTGCCACGCGGATTCGACGGGGACGCCACCGGGGTGATCACCGCGCAGATCGAACGGTTCGCCCCCGGCTTCCGGGATCGCATCGTCGCCACACACAGCACCGGCACCACCGAGCTGCAGCGACACAACGCGAACTTCGCCGACGGCGACATCATCGGCGGGGCCAACGACGGGCTGCAGATGATCTTCCGGCCGCGGCCGGCGTACAACCCCTACACACTCGGGGTGGACGGGGTGTATCTCTGTTCCCAGGCGACACCGCCCGGCGCGGGCGTCCACGGCCTGTGTGGATACCACGCCGCGCGGTCGGCGCTGGCCGGACTCGACCGACGGAGGTGGCCATGACATCGATGTCCCCGAATCCCGGGGCGGCGGCCGCGAGTGCCGAACTGCTGGACCAGGTCGCCGCGATCGCCACACGACTGCGCGAGCGTGAACCGGAGATCGTCACCGACCTCACCGGAATGATGGCGCGGGAGATCGACCACCTGGACTCCGATCCGAACCTCGTCGAGATGTTGCACGCGAGCGTGCAGGGCAACGTGTCCACGATCATCCACGTGCTGGCCAACGACATCCCGATCGACCACCTTCAGCCGACGACGGCCGCGGTCGAGTACGCGCTGCGACTCGCCCAGCGCGACGTGCCGTCGAACTCGCTGGTCCGCGCCTATCACCTGGGCCAGAACAGCGTGATGATGACCTGCTTCGCGATCATCGAGGAGCTGGGACTACCGGCGGACCGCGCGATGGCGGTGACCCGACACATCTCCGACGTGATGTTCGACTACATCGACTGGATCACCAGGTATGTGTTCCAGGCATACGAGACCGAACGCCGACGCTGGCTCGGTGCCGATGCCAATGTGGCCGCGGCGGCGATCCGACGGCTGCTGGACTCCCCCGACGCCGATCCCCACGCCTTCGAATCCGAGACGGGCTACCGGCTCGCCCAGCGGCACCTCGCCGCGATCGTGTGGACCGATGCCACCGACCCGCGTCACGCGGGATTCCTCGACCGGGTGGCCCGCGACCTCGCTGTGGCCGTCCGGGCCGAGTCCCGGCCCATCATCACCGCCATCGACCGGACGACGGCGTGGCTGTGGATTCCGTTCGGCGTCCGATCCGGGCGGCTCGCCGCGGGACGCGTCCCCGAGATCCCCGGCGGCGTGCTGCCGTCGGCGTCGGGATCCGACACCCGGGTCCGGGTGGCCATCGGTCTCGCCGGCGACGGAGTCGCGGGGTTCCGGCGGTCGCACCGGCAGGCATACGCCGCGTACTCGGTGGCGTCGATGCCCGGCAGCGTCACCGGACAGGTGGTGGGGTTCGACGACCGCGGCATCGCGGTGGTCTCCATGCTCGCCCAGGACCTCGACGCGACCCGGGCCTGGGCACACGAGATCCTGGGACCGCTCGCCGACGACACGCCCACGGCGGCGACGCTGCGCGAGACGCTCGCGGTCTTCTTCGCCACCCGCGACAGCCATCTCCACACCGCGGCCCAGCTCAACCTGCACCGCAACACGGTCAAGTACCGCGTCGGCAAGGCTCTCGCCGAGGTACCACCCGACCGTGATCGCCTCGATCTCGCGCTCGCCCTGACCGCCTGTGAACTCCTCGGGACGGCGGTCATCGGCACTCCGGCCTGACCCGGGTTCAGCCCTGACCCGGTTCAGCGCTGCGGCGACCGTGATTGGGGATCGTCCGGTCGCCCATCGGTGTATCTGCGACGGCCGTCGGTGTATCTGCGACTGCCGTCGGTGGATCTGCGACTGCCGTCGGTGGATCTGCGACTGCCGTCGGTGGGATGCACATCGGTGGGCCGCAGCGCCCAGCCGGGCACCCAATGGGTCACCGACTCCTGACGGTCGCGGGCGGTGAGGGTGTAGGTCACCTTCCCGTACCACTCGCCCCACTCCGACAACGCCCATTCGGTGAGCACCCCGGTGACGATCTTGCGCACCTGCAGTCCGTCGGGGTGATAGGTCCCGCTGTGGTGCGGGGTCTGCGGATACAGCGCATTGAGGTCGATCTGCACCGCCCGGTGACCGACCCGGATGAAGGCCGGCCGGTGCGGTCGTCCACTGTCGCCGCCGATCCGAGCCATCCCCATGGATAGATCATATGTTCGATCATGGTCCAAGCCCAGCCGGGCCCGACTCCCGGTACCGGCGGTCGGCCGAACGGTCAGTCGGGCAGGGGCCCGATCACCACGGTCCGGGTGGCGAGCAGCGGGTCGTGCACGGTGGCGATGGCCGTGCCGGGTTTGCGGCCGGTTCGTACCTCCGAGATCCCGACACCGAGATCGGTGAGGCGACGGTGGGTGGCCGTCACGTCGTGGCTGCGCCAGGCGATCCCCCACAGCGAGATGGGCTCGGTGGCCGGTGCGCCGTCGGCGAGGACCACCTCGACGACGAGATCGCCTGCCCGGAAGAACAGCTGACGCAATCCCGCCGACACCTGACGGTCGAGCCGGAAGTCGAGTCCGAGGGTCGATCCGAACAGGGCCACGGCGTGATCGCGGTCGATGCTCTCGAAGACGAGGTGATCGAGACCGGCGATGTCGTCAGCCCGGGCCGGCAGCGCCGCGGGTGCGCGGGTGATGACGCCGACCGGCAGGTCCGGGGCATGCCATTCGTCGACCCGCCGGTTGTGCAGGTCGAGTCCGCGTCGTTGCAGCAATCGGACGTGCGCGTCGGCGTCGGTGGTCGTGAACAGGACCCGGTGTGGATCGTCCGACTCCTTGTCGTGCAACCGGATTCGCGCATTCCCGACATGGATGTCGGCGTCGGCGGTGACATGACCGAGCAGCTGCTGGTAGGCCTTTGCCGAACCGGCCGGGTCGGCGGTGACGAGGTCGAGCACGGCCACCGCATCCGATTCCGATGCGGTCGGGTGCCGGTCGGGAACTCGGGGCGGGCGTGATGTCATCGGCGACGTCCTCGGCGGTGGTCGACGCGACGTGGGAGATCGTCGCGAGGTGGGGAACTCGTGACGTGCCACCGGCCGCACCGGCACTGGTAGCACCGCAGGTCGGGTGCCCGTCGGCCGGCCTGACGGATCCGGTCGACACCCTCGCGGGCCGCGGCCTCGGAGACGAAGGCGTCCTTGTACGGGGTCGGGCAGTCGACGATCGGCACCGCGCGGCGCGGTGCGCGCCGCTCGGGCGTCAGTTCGGTGAGGATCTCGATCCGGCGATAGAACTCCTCGAGTTCGTCGTCGGAGAAGGTGGCCATGGGATGTGCAGCACTCTCGGATCCGGATACGGGTGATACCCGAACGCTACCCGCCGGGGCCCGGGTGTGCTCAGCCGGCCATCCACAGCCGATGACGGATCACGCGCCGCATGCGACGCAGCTCGGCGCTGCTCAGCGATGCCGGCGGAGAGGTGTCGACCAGGCGGTCGACCTCGGTGAAGAAGTCGCGGTCGGTCAGGCCGAACTGTTCGGTGATCTCCGACGACGAACCGCCGCCGAGGGAGTACCAATTGGTCTCGAAGTCCAGCATCTTCTGCTGCGTGGTGTCGATGCCGCCACCGACCGAGTCGTCGGTGATCGTGGCGGTGGTGAATGCGGTGCTGTTGTGTGCGCTCATGTGGCCCCCAAGCCATGTGTGGATGTCGGTGAACTCCGTTGCGCGATCACCTCGTCGTGCCCCGCGAGACTCTCCGGGAACGGTCGGGGTTCGGTGCTCGAGTGACGTCCTTTGTACACCGTGAGGGTGACCGAGGACAGACATTTCGTCAGCCTCGAGGTTAACCCTGCCGACCGGTGTTCGTGGCGAGGATCACGCGTGTCGCTGCGGCCGTGTCGATCGCATCGTCCGGATCACCGGAGCCGCTCGGCCTCGCGCGCCCGGGCGAGCAGTTCCGCAGCGAGTCCGGCCAGGGTCGCGGTGTCCGCGTCCTCGTCCACCGCGGTCGCGAGATCCTCTGCGGCACATCGCAGGGCGAACATCCGGTCACCGAAATCCGCCACGTCGGCGGCGGTCAGGATCACCGCATCCGGCGGGATGACGATGCCGGATCCGGACGCTCCGGGAATAGTTGACCCGGTCAATTGCGCTCTCTGTTCATAGGCGCGTTGCCGGCAGGACCGTTTGCAGTACTTGCGACGACGACCCATCTCGGAATCGACCATCGTCGACCCGCACCACGCACAGGCGTAAGGGCGCTGCCGGGTTCGGGTCGTCTCCACGACAACAGACGGTACCGTGCGGCCGGTCGCGCCCACGGGTCCGACCCGCCCGGATCGTCCACTCGTCCACCCGGACGGGTCCGGCCCGGCCAGCGGGTAGAATGGGCCTGTTCAGCGACGAGAACCCGGAAGGAACGCAGCATGGCAGATCGAGTACTTCGGGGTAGCCGCCTCGGTGCGGTGAGCTACGAGACCGATCGTGATCACGATCTCGCGCCCCGACGAATCGTTCAGTACCGCACCGACAACGGTGAGATCTTCGACGTCCCCTTCGCCGACGACGCCGAGGTGCCGTCGAAGTGGCCGTGCAAGAACGGTATGGAGGGCACCATCCTCGAGGGTGCCGTCACCGAGGAGAAGAAGGTCAAGCCGCCGCGCACGCACTGGGACATGCTCCTCGAGCGTCGCAGCGAGGAAGAGCTCGAGGTGCTGCTCAACGAGCGTCTCGATCTGCTCAAGCAGCGTCGACGCGGCGTGGGCAACTGATCGATCGCCCCACGGGGCACCACAGACGACACGGCCGGAGAGGGTTTCATCTCTCCGGCCGTGCCGTCTGTGTCCGTGTCCTCGGGTGTGTCGGCTCAGCCGCGTCGGATGCCCAGCTGGGCGAGACGGCTCGCCAGTCCCCATCGCGCCACGTTCAGGAATGCCTCGGACATGACCCCGCCGCTCATCTTGGACACGCCGATCTCTCGTTCGGTGAAGGTGATCGGCACCTCCCGGACGGTGAAACCGGCCTGCACCGTACGCCACGCCAGGTCGATCTGGAAGCAGTATCCGGCCGACTCCACGGAGCCGAGGTCGATCTTCTCGAGCACCTCGCGGCGGTACGCCCGGTACCCGGCGGTGATGTCGTGGATCCCGGCGCCCAGCGCGAGCCGCGCGTAGGTGTTGGCGCCACGGGAGAGGATCTCGCGGCGGCGCGGCCAGTTGACCAGCTTGCCCCCCGGCACATAGCGCGAGCCGATCGCCAGGTCGGCGCCGCCGTTGATCGCGTCGAGCAGACCCGACAGCTGTTCGGGCGCGTGGCTGCCGTCGGCGTCCATCTCGATGACGACCCGGTAATCACGGGCGAGTCCCCACGCGAACCCGGCGAGATAGGCCTTACCCAGGCCGTCCTTCTCGACACGGTGCATGGTGTGGAGGCGGTCGAGATCGTCGGCGCCGGCGAGCTCGTCGGCCACGTCACCGGTGCCGTCCGGGCTGGAATCGTCCACCACCAGGACGTGGATGCCCGGCAGGGCGGCCTGAAGGCGTCCGACGATCAGCGGAAGATTGTCCCGCTCGTTGTAGGTGGGAATGACGACCAGCGCCCCCGCGCCGTCGGCCGCGACCACCGGCTGGACACCGATTCCGGTCGCGGGCGATCCCTCACTGTTCGTCACCGGCGAACTCCTCTGACTTGTGTTGTACTGCTCCGGTTGGGCTGGTCTTCCGGCGCCGCCCGGTCGTGAACCTCTGAGAGAACCTAGTACGCGTTGCCATCGCAAACAAAAGCGCCACCAGTGCAGCCCCCGCGATCACGCGCTCCGGCCATGCCCCCAGCAGGGTCGCGATGGTGGTCTCACCGCGCAGTGGCATCCGGGCCGAGAGCACCGCGGCGGTGAAGATCCCCGATTGCGCGGTGACCGTTCCGTCCGGTTCGACCAGCGCGCTGACCCCGCTCGTGGCGGCAACGATAACCGCCCGGCCGTGCTCGACGGCACGGAATCGTGACATCGCGAGTTGCTGATAGGTCATGTCGGTGCGGCCGAAGGTGGCGTTGTTGGTGGGGACGTAGAGAATCTGGGCGCCCTGGTCGACGGCGGTCTGTGCGGCCCGGTCGAAGGCCACCTCCCAGCAGGTCGCCACCCCGACGGGGATCGTGCCCGAATCGGTGGGTACCTGCAACACCGACGACCCGGTGCCCGGCCGGAAGTTGCCCGCCATGTCGGCATACGACGAGAACAACCGGAAGAACGGACGCCACGGCAGATACTCGCCGAACGGCTGGATGATGTGCTTGTCGTAGCGCCCCACCGGGCCCTTCTCGCCATCCCACACGAGGACGGTGTTGGTGGGTCGGCCGTCGGCATCCCGGACCAGCGTGCCCACCAGGATGGGTGCGCCGACCGCCACCGACGCCTCGGTGATCTCGGCGGCGGCATCCGGATTGGCGAGCGGGTCGATATCGGAGGCGTTCTCCGGCCAGGCCACGAACGACGGGCGCGCGGCGGCGTGCGAGTCGATCGCGTCGGCCAGTCCGAAGGTGCTGCGCACGTGGTTGTCGAGCACCGCCCGACGCTGCGCGTTGAAGTCCAGACCCAGGCGCGGCACATTGCCCTGCACGGCGGCGACCTGCGCGGATGTGCCGGAGACGTTGCGGTCGAGGGTGTCGGGGGTCAACCCGATGGCCGCGATCGGCCCGAGCAGGGCGAGGACCACCGCCACCACACCTGGACGGACCAGCGATCCGTGGGTCGGTGCACCCGGGGCGGCGTGCCGGAAGAGCAACAACTGCACCACCCAGGCCAGGCACGCACCGAACAGCGCGACCGCGCCGCTCACCCCCGCGGTGCCCAGGACCGACGCGAGGGGCAGCAGCGGACCGTCGACCTGGCTGAACGCGGTGCGACCCCAGGGGAAGCCGCCGAACGGGAACGCCGACCGCACCGCCTCGACCAGCACCCAGACGGCGGCGAACCACACCGGCGGGAACGGCAGTCGCAGGGCGATCGTGGCACAGGCACCGAACACCGCGAGACAGCCGGCCAGTGCGGCGGCGAGCGCCAGCCACGGCAGCGGGCCGACGTACACGCCGATCCACGGCAACAGCGGGATGAAGAAACCGAGCCCGTAGACGAAGCCGATCCATGCACCGGTCCGCACACGCGGACGCCCCTGGCCCAGCAGTGCGTAGAGCACGCCGAGCGACAGCACCGCCATGTACCACCAGTCCCGCGGCGGGAACGACGTCCACATCGCCGCACCGGCCGCGGCGGCGGCCACGGTGCGCACCAGCAACGCCGCGCGCGGCTGGAGGGTGGGCAGACGCAGGCCGGTCCACCCGTGCGTCGACGGGTGGCTCACCGATCGGTACCCACGAAGATGTCCTGTCCGTCACGGACGGTCCGCACACACCGGGGTAGCCGGGCACCGGGGCTGACGTCGGGCAGTGCGGGCACCCGCGACCGCGGGTCGGTGGACCACCGCTGCACCCGGGCGTGCGAGCCGGCGACCACGAGGTCGTCGACCTCCCACACGGCATAGTGCGCCGGGGCGCCGGGCTCGAGGGTGCCGGTCAGGCCGTCGTGGACGCCGCCGGCCCGCCAGCCGCCCCGAGTGCACGCGGAGAAGGCGCCACGCGCCGAGAGGGCGCTCTCCGGGCGGTGATGGTGCACCGCGGCCCGCACGGTGGCCCACGGGCTCATCGGTGTCACCGGGGAGTCCGAGGAGAACGACAGCGCCACGCCGGTCTTGGCGAGCATCGCGAAATCGTTGAGTGTGGCGGCACGCTCGACGCCGAGGCGACGGGCGTAGAGCTTGTCGGCCCCGCCCCATTCGGCGTCGAACAACGGCTGCTGCCCGGCGATCACGCCGCAGCGCGCGAGGACCGCGGCGTCGGCGGCATCGACCATCTCGGCATGCTCGAGACGGTGCGCACACCGGGCCACCGCGGGCGTACCGAGTTGCTCGGCGACGGCGTCGAATGCGGCGACGGCGGTCTTCACCGCGGCGTCGCCGATCACGTGGAAGCCGGCCTGGATCCCGGCGACGGTGCAGGCGTGGATGTGCGCGCGGACGGTGTCGGGGTCGATGTGGGTGATCCCGCACTCCCCCGGCGCATCGGTGTACGGCTCGCTCAGCCAGGCGGTGTGCGAGCCGATCGCGCCGTCGATGAACAGGTCTCCGGCCAGGGCGTGCGCCCCGGTGGCGCCGATCAGCTCAGTGGCGTGTTCCGGGCTGCGTGCGGCCTGGCCCCACAGGCGGCGCACACCCACCGGATGGTCGAGGGTGGCCAGGGCGACGAAGTCGTCGAGTCCGGTGATGTCGGGTCCACCGTTCTCGTGGACCATCACGATGCCGGCCGCGGCGGCGGCATCGAGGGCGGTGCGCTGCATCCGCGTACGCATCGCCGGCGTGATGAGGCGCTGCGCGGCGCCACGCACCAGATGGTGGGCAGCGGCGATCAGCGGGAGTTCGGGTTCGTATCCCTCGGCGGTGGTGAGGTCGGGCACCAGACGCCGCAGGCCGGTCGAGGCGAGAGCCGAGTGCTCGTCGACACGGGCCAGGTACACCGGCCGGTCACCGACGACCGCGTCGATCTCGGCGGTGGTCGGCGCACGTCGGTCGTCGGCGTCGGCGCCGTCCCAGGTGGACGAATCCCAGCCGAGTCCCCAGAGCAGTTCGTCCGGGGCGGTGACGGCGACCGCGGCGGCCAGCCGTGCGAGCACGTCGGCGCGGCCGTCGGCCTCGTTGAGGGTCAGCCCGCACAGGGCCAGACCGGTGGAGGTCAGGTGGACGTGGGAGTCCACGAAGGCCGGCGCCACGAACCGTCCGGCGAGGTCGGTGACCTGGGCGTCGGGATGCAGCGCGCGGCCGACGGAGTCGGTGCCCACCCAGGTGACGATGCCGTCGGTGACGGCCAACGCGGTGGCGTCCGGGACGCTCGACGAATACACCAGACCGCCCAGGAGGAGTTCGGTAGTCACGGTCGTCCAGTGTGCCCTGATCGAGGATGTGATCTGTCAGCGACCCCGCGGCAGTTCCCGGTCTCCGGACAGACCCGTTCCCGGCCCGGTGGTGCTCATCACGTCACCGTCGATCACGGTGGGGTCGTCGACGACGGTGCCGTCGATCACCGTCCCGCGGGCGAACCCGGTGGCGTAGATCCCCGCGCGGTCCATCGCGACCACCACACGACGCGCACCGAAGGCGGCGACCGCGGGCCGGAGCAGGTGACGCACCGGTGGGGTGAGGGCGATCATGCCCAGCGCCGTGGAGACCACGCCCGGCACGATCAGCAGGAACGACGCCCCGGCGACCAGTGCGGTGTCGGCGAGCGGAGCGGTGGGGTCGACCTCGTTGCGGGCGGCCCGGCGCAGGCTCCCGAACACCTTGGCGCCCTGCCAGCGCAGCATGGCGAATCCGGCGACCGCCGCGGCGATGCTGATCAGGACCGCCCAGGCGAAGCCGAGGGTCATCGTCATCGCCACGAATGCGCCGATCTCGATGGCGAGATAGAGGAGTACAGCTGCCAGACGCATGATCGTGCCTTCCCGAGGGGTGTGTTGTGGGCACAACGAACGGGATGCCGGTTTTTCTCCCGGCACCCCGTTCGCGTCACCACTCAGTCCTCGTCGCGACCCTCGATGTCACCCTCGGTCTGCAGATACACCGCACGCAGATCGTCGAGCAGCTGTGCCGGCGGCTCGTGCCACATGCCGCGTTCGACGGCCTCGAGCAGCCGCTCGGCGATGCCGTGCAGCGCCCACGGATTGGACTGCGTCATGAACTCACGGTTGTCCGCGTCGAGCACATACGCCTCGGTGAGCTTCTCGTACATCCAGTCGGCGACCACGTCGGTGGTGGCGTCGTAGCCGAACAGGTAGTCGACGGTCGCGGCCATCTCGAAGGCACCCTTGTAACCGTGCCGCTGCATCGCGGAGATCCACCGCGGGTTGACCACCCGCGCCCGGAACACGCGGCTGGTCTCCTCGGTCAGCGTGCGGGTGCGCACCGCGTCGGGGCGGGTGGAGTCGCCGATGTAGGCCTCCGGCGAGTGGCCGGTGAGCGCCCGGACGGTGGCCACCATGCCGCCGTGGTACTGGAAGTAGTCGTCGGAATCGGCGATGTCGTGCTCGCGCGTGTCGGTGTTCTTGGCCGCCACCGCGATCCGCCGATAGGCCGCGCGCATGTCGTCGACCGCGGCGACCCCGCCGAGGTCACGGCCGTAGGCGTAGCCGCCCCACTCGGTGTAGACCCGCGCGAGGTCCTCGTCGGTGCGCCAGTCGCGGGAGTCGATCAGCTGCAGCAGGCCGGCGCCGTAGGTGCCGGGCTTCGAGCCGAAGATCCGCGTGGTGGCGCGACGTTCGTCACCGTGCTCGGCGAGCGCCGCCCGGGCGTGGGCGGCGACGAAGTTCTCCGTGTCGGGTTCGTCGGCACCCGCCGCGAGGGCGACCGCATCGTCGAGCATCGTCACCACGTGCGGGAAGGCATCGCGGAAGAACCCGGAGATGCGGACGGTGACGTCGATCCGGGGACGGCCGAGCTCGGCGAGGTCGATGAGTTCCAGGGAGCTCACGCGGCGCGATGCCTCGTCCCAGATCGGCATGACACCGAGCAGCGCGAATACCTCGGCGATGTCGTCGCCGGAGGTGCGCATGGCCGAGGTCCCCCACACCGACAGGCCCACCGAAGCCGGATACTCGCCGTGATCGGTGAGGTAGCGCTCGAGCAGCGAGTCGGCCATCGCCCGACCGGTCTCCCAGGCCAGCCGTGAGGGGACGGCCTTGGGATCGACCGAGTAGAAGTTGCGACCGGTGGGCAGCACGTTGATCAGCCCGCGTAACGGCGAGCCGGACGGTCCCGCCGGAATGAACCCGCCCTCCAGGGCGTGCAGCACCCGCGGGATCTCGCCGGCGGTCTGCCGCAGCCGTGGCACCACCTCGGTGGCCGCGAACCGCAGGATGGCGGCCACGGCATCGGGCCGGCCGGCCGCCGCGGCGGTCACCGCGTCCGCCGACCAGTCGCCGTCGGCGCACGCCTGGACCAGCCCGCGGGCGATCTCCTCCACGTCGTCGACATCGGTGCGGGCGGCCGCGCCGCTGCCCTCGACCAGGCCCAGGGCCTCACGCAATCCGGGCAGGGCGCTGGTGCCGCCCCACAGTTGGCGGGCCCGCAGCATCGCGAGCACGAGGTCGACCTCGGCGGCATCGACCGGCGGCTCGCCCAGCACATGCAGCCCGTCACGGATCTGGACGTCCTTGATCTCGCACAGCCAGCCGTCGACGTGCAGCAGCATGTCGTCGAAGACCTCTTCATCGGGCCGCTCCGCGAGACCGAGATCGTGGTCCATCTTGGCCGCGGTCAGGAGGGTCCAGATCTGCTGGCGGATCGCGGGCAGCTTGGCCGGGTCGAGGGTGGAGATGTTGGCGTGCTCGTCGAGGAGCTGCTCGAGCCGGGCGATGTCGCCGTAGGACTCGGCACGCGCCATCGGTGGGATCAGGTGATCGACGAGCACCGCGTGCGCCCGACGCTTGGCCTGGGTGCCCTCGCCGGGATCGTTGACCAGGAACGGGTAGACCAGCGGCAGATCGCCCAGGGCGGCATCGGTGCCGCAGTCGGCGGACATGCCGAGGGTCTTGCCGGGCAGCCATTCCAGGTTGCCGTGCTTGCCCACGTGCACCACCGCGTCGGCCCCGAAACCCGGGACGTCGGCGGCACCGCCGCGACCGGCCAGCCAGCGGTAGGACGCCAGGTAGTGGTGCGACGGCGGGAGGTCGGGGTCGTGGTAGATCGCGACCGGGTTCTCACCGAACCCGCGCGGCGGCTGCACCATGATCGCGATGTTCCCGAATTGCAGTGCGGCGACGACGATGTCACCGTCGGGGTTGACCGAGCGGTCGACGAACATCTCTCCCGGCGGCGGCCCCCAGTGCTCGATCACGCCGGTGCGCAGTCCCTCGGGCAGGGTGGCGAACCAGGCGGCGTAGTCGGCGGCCGACACCCGAATCGGGTTGGCGGCCAGAGCCTCCTCGGTCAGCCAGTCCGGGTCCTGGCCGCCGGTGGCGATGATCGTGTGGATCAGGGCATCGGAATCGTCTTCGGCCAGACCGGGAATCGCATCCGCTCCGGACTCGGCGCCGAGGTCGTAGCCCGCGGCGCGCAAGGCCGACAGCAACCGCAGCAGGCTACGCGGGGTGTCGAGGCCGACGGCATTGCCGATGCGTGCATGTTTGGTGGGATATGCCGACAGCATGATCGCGATCCGGCGGTCGGCGGCAGCGGTGTGCCGCAGACGGGCATGGGCGACGGCGATGCCGGCCACACGGGCGCAGCGCTCGGTGTCGGGCTGGTACCAGGGCAGCCCGTTCTCGTCGAACTCCTTGAACGAGAACGGGACGGTGATGATCCGACCGTCGAACTCCGGCACCGCGACCTGGGTGGCCACATCCAGCGGCGACAACCCGTCGTCATTGGCCGCCCAGTCGGCTCGCGGACCGGTCAGGCACAGGCCCTGAAGGATCGGGATATCCAGTGCGGCAAGACGTTCGATGTTCCACGCCTCGTCGTCGCCGCCGGCCGACGCGGTGGCCGGGGTGGCTCCGCCCGCGGCGAGCACCGTCACCACCAGCGCGTCGGCGGTGCCCAGCAGCGCGATCAGCTCGTCCGGTGCGGTGCGCAGGGACGCGCAGTAGACCGGCAACGCCCGTGCGCCGGCGGCCTCGATCGCCCCGCAGAGGGCGTCGACGTAGCGGGTGTTGCCGGCCAGGTGCTGCGCCCGGTAGTAGAGCACCGCGATGGTCGGTGCATCGTCGGCGACGGCGGTGGTGGCGACGCGCTCGAGCACACCCCACGCCGGGGTCTGCACCGGCTCCACGAAGCCGAGTCCGGTGAGCAGGACGGTGTCGGACAGGAAGTTGTGCAGATTCACCAGGTTCGGTACGCCGCCGGCGGCGAGATAGTTGTGTGCCTGCGCGGCGACGCCGGCCGGGACGGTGGACAGCGCCATCAGGTCGGGGTCGGGCTGCTGTTCGCCGGAGAGCACCACCACCGGCCGCCCCACCGCGAGCACCGCGTCGAGGCCGTCTTCCCATGCGCGCCGGCCACCGAGGATGCGGACGACGGTGAGGTCGGCGGCCGAGACCAGACCGGCGACGTCGTCGACGAGCAGACGCGCCGGGTTGGCGACGGCGAACTCGGCGTCACCGGCATGCGCGGTGATCAGGTCGGTGTCGGAGGTGGACAACAGCAGGATCATGAACGGAACTCCTCATCCGGGGTGGCGCGCCCGGTCACGGGGTCGGTGTACCCAGCCCGCAGGTCTGACTTCGGCGATCCGGACACACCGGACACCGACACAGTGGCGCGACCGCGCCGGACTCGCACCGGCTTCTGCACGCTGGGTGGATTCGAGCCTAGTGCAGCCCGGGGGTGCCCCACCGCACCGGCCGACCCGATCGGTGAACGGCGGCGCGAACCCCGCACCCGCGCGGGCCTACGCTGGTGGACGTGACCGACCCGGACCGACGACCAGCCCACGACCGGTGCCCCGGGGTGTTCGATCCGCACCCCGCCGCTGACGGTGCCCTCGCACGGATTCGGCTGCTCGGCGGGACGATCCGACCCGGTCAGATGCAGACCGTCGCCCGGGTCGCCGCCGAGTTCGGTGACGGCTTCATCGAACTGACCGGACGCGCCAATCTCCAGATCCGCGGCATCGGCGACGTCGACGCGGTTGCCGACGCGCTCACCGACGCCGATCTGGTGCCGAGCAGCAGCCACGAGAAGGTCCGCAACATCGAGGTCAGCGCCACGACCGGGCGGATCGGCGGGCTCGGCGACCTGCGGCCCACCGCGTCGGCGCTCGACGCCGCGATCCGCGCCGACACCGCCCTCGCCGGCCTGTCCGGCCGGTTCCTGTTCGGACTCGACGACGGGCACGGCGACATCGTGTCCCGCGGTCCCGATGCGGCTGCGCTGCTGCGGGACCGTCCGGGCCCGGAAGCCTCCGCCGACATCGTGCTCGACGGCCAGGTCGTCGGGTCGGTGACGGATGTGGCCGACATCCCGGCGGCGCTGACCGCCGTCGCCGCCGACATGGTCGAGGTGGGGCGCGACGGACGTGCCTGGCGGATCCGTGACCTGGATGCCGCGGCACGGGCAGAACTGGGCGCGCGGGCACGCGGCCGGCTGTCGGCGCCGGTGGACGAGGCCATTCCGACGGCACCGACCGACCCGCTCGTCGGTTGGTTCGCCCAGGACGATGAGCGGATCCTGCTCGGGGCCGTGGTGGAACTGGGGCGGCTGCCCGCCCGGCTGGGCGAGTTCCTGGCCGCCGTCGAGGCACCGATCGTGGTCACCCCCGACCGCGAGATCCTCCTCTGCGATCTGACCGAGGGTGTGGCCGAGACCGTCGTGCGGGTGCTGGCCCCGATGGGACTCATCTTCGATGCGTCATCGCCGTGGGCCCAGGTCAGTTGCTGCGCCGGATCGCCGGGCTGCGCCAAAGGCCTGTCGCCGGTGCGGGCCGATGTACTGCAGCACGTGTCGTCCGGGGAGCCGATCACCGCCCGCGAGCACTGGGTGGGGTGTGCACGCGGCTGCGGGACCCCACCCGGTCCACATCTCCGCGTGGAGGCCACCGCCGACGGCTATCGCCGGGAGCAGCGGTAGCCGATCGGGCACCGGCACGCCCGCTTCCGCCGGTGGCCTAGGCTGGTCGTCACCATGAGCGAGTACCTGCGGGACGGCGCCGCGATCTATCGCCGATCATTCTCGATCATCCGCGAGGAATCCGATCTGTCGGCGTTCGCGCCGGATGTGGCCGGAGTGGTCGTCCGGATGATCCACTCGTGCGGACAGACCGACCTGACCCGTGACGTGATGGCCACGCCGGGCGTGGTGTCGGCGGCGAGGGCGGCGTTGACCGGCGGCGCCCCGATCCTGTGCGACGCGACGATGGTCGCAAGCGGTGTGACACGTCAGCGCCTGCCCGCCGACAACGATGTCCTGTGCCATCTCCACGATCCGCGCGTGCCGGTGCTCGCCGCCCGCCTGGAAACCACCAGAACCGCTGCCGCGCTGGAACTCTGGCGATCGGAGATGGATGGCGCGGTGGTCGCGATCGGCAACGCCCCGACCGCCCTTTACGCGCTGCTCGAGATGATCGACGCCGGCGCACCGCGGCCCGCCGCGATCGTCGGTGCTCCCGTCGGATTCGTCGGGGCCGCCGAGTCCTGCGCCGAACTGGCCGCGCGCACCGACCTCGAGTTCATCACCGTGACCGGCCGCCGCGGCGGATCGGCGATCACCGCGGCCGCCGTCAACGCACTCGCCAGCCCGGAGGAATGAGCGTGTCCGACCCGGTATCCGACAACTCGCACGTCACCGACCCCGGTACGCCCGGATCGGGCACCCTCTGGGGAGTGGGCCTCGGTCCCGGCGACAGTGAACTGGTGACGGTGAAGGCCGCGCGGGTGATCGACGCCGCCCACGTCGTGGCCTATCACTGCGCCCGCCACGGCCGGAGCATCGCACGGTCGGTGGCGCAACCGTACCTGCGGGACGGGCAGATCGAAGAACGCCTGATGTATCCGGTGACCACCGAGACCACCGAGCATCCCGGTGGTTATGCCGGTGCGCTGGAGGACTTCTACGCCGAGAGCGCCGCGGTGCTGGCGGAGCATCTGCGGGCCGGGCGCGACGTCGCGTTACTCGCCGAGGGCGACCCGCTGTTCTTCAGTTCCTACATGCACATGCACAAGCGACTGTCCGGCGAGTTCCGTGCCGAGATCATCCCCGGGGTCACGTCGGTGAGTGCGTCGTCGGCGGCCATCGCGGTGCCACTGGTCGAGGGCGAGGAGACCCTCACCGTGGTGCCCGGCACCCTGCCCCAGGCCCGCATGCGTGAACTCTTCGGTCGCGCAGACGCTTTTGCGGTGATGAAGCTCGGTCGCACGTTCACCCGGGTGCGTGACGCCCTCGACGAGGCGGGCCGGCTGGACGAGGCGTGGTACGTCGAACGGGCCTCCACCGACGTTCAGAAGGTGGCGCCCGCACGCGAGGTGGATCCCGCTGCCGTGCCGTACTTCTCGATGATCGTCGTCCCCGGACGCACCAACAATCCACTGCGCGAGGTCGATTCGGATTCGCCGGGCGAGGTCGTCGTCGTCGGACTGGGTCCGGGATCGGCGGAGTGGACGACCCCCGAGGTGACCCGTGAGCTCGATGCGGCCACCGACCTGATCGGGTACACGACGTACCTGGCGCGGGTGACGCCCCGCCCGGGACAGCGTGTGCACGCGAGTGACAACCGGGTCGAGGCCGAACGTGCCGAGTTCGCACTGGATCTCGCGTCCCGCGGGGGACGCGTGGCGGTGGTGTCGTCTGGTGACCCGGGTGTGTTCGCCATGGCGACCGCCGTCGCCGAGGTGGCATCCGAACCGCGCTGGGCGCAGGTCCCGGTGCGCGTGGTCCCGGGGATGACCGCGGCGAATGCCGTGGCAGCCGCAGTCGGTGCGCCACTCGGGCACGACTTCGCCGTGGTGTCGTTGTCGGATCGGCTCAAGCCGTGGGAGGTGATCGCCGACCGGATCCGTCATGCGTTGTCGGCGGACCTGGTGATCGCGATCTACAACCCGGGTTCGGCAAGCCGCGCCTGGCAGGTTCCCGCCCTCAAGGACATCCTCACCGAGACCGTCGACGCCGACCGCGTGATGGTTCTCGGACGCGATGTCGGCGGTCCGACGCAGTCGCTCACCGTGACCACCGTCGGCGAGTTCGACCCGTCGGTCGTGGACATGCGCACGCTGGTGATCATCGGGTCGTCGGCGACCCGCGTGGCGCACCGCGCCGCCGGGGATCTGGTCTTCACCCCACGCAGCCACTCGGGGTATGCCCGGTCGACGGAGTCGCCCGCCGGTTGAGTGACCTCGCGTTCAGGCGCGGCGCGATGAGTTCGTGAACACTTCTGAGGTGGTCGCGGCACGAGCCCGGCCGACCGAGGTTTCGACACGTCTCGTCGCTCCGCTCCTCGACGGCTCAACCACCAACGATCCACCACCCGTTCATGATCGAGACGTGAGCCTCCGTCGACAGCTCGCGGGAGCAGTCAACCATCAACCACCCGTTGATGATCGAGACGTGAGCCTCCTTCGATAGCTCGCGGTAACAGTCAACCGCCAACCACCCGTTGATGATCGAGGCGAGGCCAATCCCCGACAGTTGTCTGGAACAGTCAACTACCAACCACCCGTTGATGATCGAGACGTGAGCCTCCTTCGATAGCTCGCGGGATCAGTCAACCATCAACCACCCGTTGATGATTGAGCCGGGACCGAGCCCGAAGGGCGAGGACCCGAGTCGAAATCTCCGCAGCCCACGCCGAATGCCGCCCACCCCTGAGGTGGTCACGGCGCGAGCCCCGCCGACCGAGGTTTCGACACGTCTCGTCGCTCCGCTCCTCGACGGCTCAACCACCAACGATCCACCACCCGTTGACGATCGAGCCGGTAACCAACCACTCCGATCCGACGGGCCTTGGCCAACACCATGACGAGATCGGTCAGCTCAGCTGCTGGTTCACCCAGGTGTGGGCATCGGTGACGGCGTCCACGGTGCGCAGCCCCGCCGGTTCGGTCGGGCGATCCACCATGATCACGCGCACACCGAGTTCGCGTGCTGCGTCGAGCTTCGGGCGGGTCAGTTCCCCGCCGCTGTCCTTGGTCACCAGGGTGTCGATCCGATGTGTGCGTAGGAGCTCTCGCTCGGCGTCCAGGTGATATGGCCCGCGGGAACGCAGGATCTCGTGGTGGGCCGGAAGACTCGCGGTCGGCGGGTCGACGACGCGGATCAGGAACCATGCCGAGTCGACGCCCGCGAACTCGCCCACGTCCTGTCGTCCGGTGGTGAGCAGCACCCGCCGGGCGGGACCGACACCGATGGTCGTGGCGGCGTCGGCCAGGGTGGGAACGCGGTGCCAGTCGTCCTCCGGTCCGGACTCCCACGCCGGACGACGCAGCCGCAGGAGCGGAACACCGGCGTCGGCGCAGGCGGCCACCGCGTGGGTGGTGATGGTGGCGGCGAACGGATGGGTGGCGTCCACGACCGCACACATTCCGTTGTTGCGCAACCACTCCGACATCGGCCCGATGCCGCCGAAGCCGCCGATGCGGACCGGACCGACCGGCAGTCGCGGGTCGGCGACCCGGCCTGCCAGGGAGCTGATCAGATCCACACCGTCGTCGTCGAGTGAGCGGGCCAGGGCGCGGGCCTCACCGGTCCCACCGAGGATCAGGACCGTCACGGATGTGCCTGGGAGTCGTTGCGCAGCTTGGTCATCCGTGACTGCGAGTACAGATAGCTGTCGAGCCGGTCCGGGTTGTCGATCCCGTCGAGGACCCGGCCGACGAAGATCACCGCGGTCTTGCGGATTCCGGCCCGCGCCAACGCATCCGGGAGCTCGACGAGCCTGCACCGCACGGTCCGCTGTTCGGGCCGGGACGCGAACGCGACGGTGGCGGTGGGACAGTCCGCACCATAGTGCGGGGTCAGCGCCTCGACGATTTGCTCGGCGCGATGTGCGGCGAGATGCAACGCCATGGTGACGCCGGTGGCCGCGAGTTCGGCGAGGTCCTCCCCCGGCGGCATGTCGGTGGACAGCGTCGACACCCGGGTGATGAGCAGGCTCTGCCCGATCCCCGGCACCGTCAGCTCGGTCTCCAGAACGGCCGCCGCCGCAGCGAAGGCCGGGACGCCCGGAACCGACCGCACCTCCAGGCCACGCGCCTTCAGTTCCCGGACCTGTTCGGTCAGCGCCGAATACAACGACAGATCGCCCGAGTGCAGGCGCGCAACGTCGTGGCCTGCGGCGTCGGCGGCGACGATGTGCTCGATGATGTCGGCCAGCCGCATCTGCGCGGTGTCGACGATCGTGGCGCCCGGAGGGCACAGGTCGAGCACGTCGTCGGGGACCAGCGATCCGGCGACGACGCAGGTCTGACAACGCGCCAGGATGCGGGCCGCGCGCACGGTGAGCAGGTCCGCGGTGCCGGGACCGGCACCGATCATGTAGACGGTCATGGTGACTCTCCCCCATCCGGGCGCTTGTCGACGATCCACTGCACGATCGGAAGCGCGGGTCGCCAGGTGGTGAAAACGCCGAGCGGCGCAGCGGTCTCGACGCCGATCCGGCGTAGCACGCCACCGTGGCGGGCGGACCACGCGGTCAGCAGGGTCTGGCTCTCGATGGTCACCGCGTTGATCACGAGCCGGCCGCCCACACCGAGTTCGGCCCAGACCCGTTCCAGCAGCGGCTCGTCGAGACCCCCGCCGATGAACACCGCGTCGGGTCGTGGAATGGAGTCGGTGAGGGACTGCGGGAACCCGCCGAGCACCCGGAGCCGATGACCGACCCCGAAACGGTCCGCGTTGTCGGGGATGTGGGCAGACCTGTCGGCGCGGACCTCGAAGGCCACGGCGTGCCCGCCGGCGTCGGCACACAGCCACTCGACAGCGACACTGCCCGACCCGGAACCGATGTCCCACAACACCTGTGCACCGGCCGGCGCGAGCGCGCAGACGGTGAGTGCACGCACGGTGGACTTGGTGATCTGACCGTCGTGGGAGTAGGTGTCGTCCGGTCGGCCCGGCAGCAGGGTGCGCCGCGGGCCGACACACTCCACCGCGACGATGTTCAGGGGGTCGACGAGTGCCTCGTCCCAGGCGACTGCGCGCGCAGAATGCCGGCGCTCGGCAGGGCCGCCCAGCTGCTCCAGGACCGTCATCGGCGAATCGCCGAACCCGAGGGCGGTCAACAGATCCGCGACCTGGGCAGGCGTGGTGCCATCGCGGCTCAGGATCAGGAAACGGTTGCCCCCGGAGACGGCGCTCGCGACCACCGACACCGGTGCGGTGACGGTGCTCACGACCGGTGTGTGCGCGGCATCCCAGCCGAGCATCGCACAGGCCAACGCGGCACTGGACACCGCCGGGATGACCGTGACGCGGTCGGCGCCCACTTCCCGGACCAGGGATGTGCCGATGCCGTGGAACATCGGGTCGCCACTGGCCAGGATGTGCACCGGCGCATCATCGGTGTCCGACGCCGTGGCGGTTCGGGCGGTATCGATCGGGGTATCGGCCCGGGCGTGGCTGAACCGGACGCGGCCGGCCACCTCGGCGAGGTGCGCCGACATGGGTGACCGCCATGCCACGAGGGCGGCCGGGAGCGGCGGGAGGAGATCGAGCTGCCGACGCGACCCGATGATCGTCGTCGCCGACTGCAGGGCCCGGCGGGCGCGGCCGGACAGGCCGTCCCATCCATCGGCGCCGATCCCGACGACGACGATGCTCGGGGTGACACCACCCGGGGAAACAGGGCCCGGGGAGCCGGATTCCGGTGTCCGTGGGTCGATCTCGCTCATCGGGGCAGTCGCCGCCAGATCGCGCGAGGGAGCAGGCGCATCCCGAAGAACATCGGACGCAGCAGACCCGGGATCCACACCTCGCCGCGTCCCTTCCGGTACGCGCGTGCCACCGCGTCGGCGACCTGATCGGCGGTCACCGAGAACGGTGCGGGCTGGACCCCGGATGCCATCAGATCCGCGGTCATGGCCCCGACGACGAACCCGGGACGCGCGAGCAGCAACCGAACGCCCGTGCCGTACAAGGCATCTGCGAGTCCGCTGGCGAATCCGTCGAGACCGGCCTTGGTGGAACCGTAGACGTAGTTGGCGCGCCGGACGCGGACACCCGCCACCGACGAGAACACGATCAGAGTCCCCGACCCCTGAGTGCGGAGTGCGGTGGCGAGCGGTGTCAGCACGCTGATCTGCGCGAGGTAGTCGGTGTGGGCGATCTGCATCGCGTGGGTGACATCGGCCTCGGCGCGGGTCTGGTCGCCGAGGATGCCGAAGGCGATGATCGCCGCCTCGATGGGCCCGTGGTCGGCGACGACCTGCTCGATCAGGGCGGGATGCGAAGCGGTGTCGTCGGCATCGAAGCCGACCGTGGCCACCGAACGGGCACCGGCACCGAGTAGCGCCGCCCGTTGATCTGCGAGGTCGTCCGGACGCCGGGCCGCGAGTACCACCGTCCGGTCCGCGCACAGCCGGGTGGCCAGCGCGACACCGATCTCGCTGCGTCCACCGAACACGACGATGGAACCCGGGGCGCTGCGATGCGAGGTCACGGGGTGAGTATCCCACCGGCCGCCGACCGCCCGTAGGGTTGGGGCCATGTCACGCTCGCACGCCCAGCTCGGCCCGGCCGCACTCGCGTTCCTGTCCGAGTACCACCTGGCCAGCCTGGCCACCCTGCGGGCCGACGGCACACCCCATGTGGTGGCGGTGGGGTTCACCTACGACGCCGAGGCGGCCGTGGCGCGGGTGATCACCGTCGACGGCAGCCACAAGGTCCGCAACGTCGAGCGCGGCGGATACGCCGCCCTGACCCATGTGGACGGCCCGCGCTGGCTCACCCTGGAGGGCAAGGCGACGATCCGACGCGAACCCGATCAGGTCACCGATGCCGAACGCCGCTATGCCGCCCGGTACCGGCAACCGAAGCCCAACCCCCGGCGTGTGGTGATCGAGGTGCAGGTGGAGCGGGTGATGGGTTCCCGCACGCTGTTGGGCTGACCCGCTCCCGACGGCGCACCCGTGGAGTCGGCTCGCTACAGGACGACGAGATCGTGCGGTCGGGTGTTGAGGGGCTCACCACCGTCATCGGTGACCACCACGATGTCTTCGATCCGGGCACCCCAGCGGCCCGCGAAGTACACGCCCGGTTCCACACTGAAAGCCATCCCCGGTCGCAGCACGAGGTCGTTGCCCGCGACGATGTAGGGCTCCTCGTGCACCGACAGCCCGATCCCGTGTCCGGTGCGGTGGATGAACACGTCGGCCA
The DNA here is from genome assembly GCF_053589235.1 of Gordonia sp. NPDC003376. NCBI lineage: Bacteria > Bacillati > Actinomycetota > Actinomycetes > Mycobacteriales > Gordoniaceae > Gordonia > Gordonia sp. NPDC003376. The sequence goes on from NZ_JBSFRM010000018.1 coordinate 88,606, forward strand.
GCCCCTGCTCGCGCAGCGCGTCGCGCGCGGCGGCGTCGATCGACTCCGCGCTGACCCCGGGACGCACCGCCGCCATCGCCAGGGCCTGGGCGTGCTGCAGCGCGGCGTAGGTATCGGCGATCTCGGCGGACGGTTCGCCGAAGCAATAGGTCCGGGTCGAGTCCGAATTGTAGCCGGGTTCCACCGGTCCCCCGATGTCGATCACGACGATGTCGGCGGCCTCGACGACCCGGTCGGAGTACTCGTGGTGCGGGTCGGCGCCGTTGGGGCCGGAGCCGACGATCACGAACTCGGCACCGGTGTGGCCCTCCTCGACGATCGCGGCGGCGATGTCGGCGGCCACCTCCCGCTCGGTACGTCCGGGTCGCAGGAACTCCGCCATCCGCGCATGGACACGGTCGATCGCTGCTCCGGCGGTACGCAGCGCCTCGATCTCGGCGTCGTCTTTGACCATTCGCAGCTCCCGCAGCACCGGTGTCGCCAATTGTGGTGTGGCGCCGATCTTCTCGGCAAAGGGGATCACGTGCAGTGCGGGCATCGCCTCGGACACCGCGACGGTGGCCCCGATACCGAGGGCGCCGAGGGCGAGGGCGTGTGCATCCTGGCCGTCGACCCAGTCGTCCACCTCGAGACCGAGGTCGACGGCCGCCGACTCCGTCAGCGACGGCACCTCCAGGCGCGCGACGACGAGCCGTGGTGCACCGTCCGCCGGTACCACCAGCGCGGTGAGCCGTTCGAAGGTGTCGGCGCGCGATCCCAGCAGATATCGCAGATCCGGTCCCGGCGAGACGATCAGGGCGTCGAGGCCTGCGTCGGCGGTGAGGCGGGCGGCGCGGGCCAGGCGCGTGCCGTAGACATCCGAACCGAAGCGGGGGGCGGTGGTCATGGAGGGCAGCCTACGCGTCGGCATGCCGAACCTCGCCGAGCCGTGTCGGGATCCGATGGCCGCGTGTCGGGCCGGGATGACAGAGTGTGGGCATGACCGGATCGCTGATGTTGCTCGACGGGGCCAGCCTGTGGTTCCGCTCGTTCTACGCCCTGCCGGAGAAGATGACCGCCCCGGACGGCCGTCCGGTGAACGCGGTGCGCGGGTTCATCGACACCATCGCGAATCTGGTGAACCGTGAGTCGCCGACCCGGCTGGTCGTTTGCCTCGATCTCGACTGGCGGCCGGCGTTCCGGACCGAGCTGATCCCGTCGTACAAGGCGCATCGGGTGGCGCAGGCCGCAACCGTCGCCGCCGACGGTCATCGAGCTGGTGCCGATGTCGAGGAGGTGCCCGACACCCTGACCCCGCAGGTCGACATGATCATGGACGTACTCGCTGCCGCCGGGATCGCCACGTCGGGTGCGCAGGGCTGCGAGGCCGACGACGTGATCGGCACCCTCGCGTTCGCCGAGACCACCGATCCGGTGCTGGTCGTCAGCGGAGACCGCGACCTGTTGCAGGTGGTGACCGACGATCCGGTGGCCGTGCGGGTGCTCTATGTCGGCCGTGGCCTGGCCAAGGCCGAGCTGATGGGCCCGCTCGAGGTGGCCGAGAAGTACGCGGTACCGGTGGCACGGGCCGGATCCGCCTACGCCGAGATGGCCATCCTCCGCGGCGACCCGTCCGACGGATTGCCCGGGGTCGCCGGGATCGGTGAGAAGACCGCGTCCAAGCTGATCAGCGAATACGGCGACCTGGATGCCCTCGAGGCGGCGGCCGTCGACCCGGGGTCGGGGCTCGCGACACGTGCCCGCAAGGCGATGATCGCCGCCACCGACTACCTTGGGGTGGCACGTCCGGTGGTGTTCGTGCGCACCGACGCCGACACCGTCGGCAGTGGGCCCGACCCGCTGCCGGCGGCACCGGCGGACCCGGCCCGGCTGGCCGACCTCGTCACCGAACTCGGTATCGGCGCGTCGGTCACCCGACTGTCCAAGGCGCTGGGCTGGGACTTCACGACCACACGCTGACCACGCGGCGCTGCCGCGCGAGCGCTCGGATGGGATCGGGCAGGTGGCAGGTCAGCTGGTCGGACGCGCGACCTCGTATTTGCCGTCATCGTCGAGGAAGGTCACCTTGACCTGCTGCTTCTGACCGCCGACGGTGAGCGAGCAGGTGAACGAGTTGCCCTGCTTCACCCGCTGGCCGGACGGGCAGCTGACGTCGGAGACGTTGTCGATCTTGTACTGCTCGACCAGGACGCTCTTGACACCGTCCTGCGCAGCATTCTGATCGAGCTCACGGGGCCACCACCACAACCAGCCGGTCACCACGATCGCCACCGCGGCGATGATCAGCAGGACCCCGACGCCGACGAGAATGCGCCACGGGCCCTTCTTCTGGGAGGGGGTCGCCATGCCGGCGAACTGGTCGGCGGGCTGTCCGTACCCGAACTGCCCCTGCCCCGGTCCCGGTTGACCCTGCCCGGGTTGCCCCGGCATGGGCAGTGCCTGACCGGGCTGGGCGAACTGCCCGAAGCCCCCGGTACCGGGTTGACTCGGCTGACCAAAGGCTGCCGGCTGACCGTAACCGCCGGGTTGGCCATAGGCGGCCGGCGGACCGTAACCCCCGGGCTGACCGTAACCGCCCGGTTGCCCGACGTCACCGGGCCGGCCCGGCTGCCCGGTCGGGGCCACCTGGGTCGGGTTGTAATTCCCCGGTGAGCCCGGCGCCGCAGCCGGAGCTCCGTACGGGCTGCTCGCCTGGCCGGGTGGTGTCGCGTACCCCGGTGGGGCATATCCCGGGGGCGGGGTGACGGTTGTCGGCGGCGCGGGCGTCGTGGGTGGGGTGCCGCCCGGAGGCGTCAGCGGCGGCGTACCCGGAACCTGCACGACCTCGGTGCGCTCCTCACCGTCTCCGCCCGGCGGCGGAGTGCTGGGCGCGTTCGGGTCGTTCGGGTGGCTCATCTGTCTCCCGCCTCTGGTCGGAGCACTCCGGCGTGCTGCTGTGCGCAACCGTACCGCAGCAATCGGGCGCAGACACCGACTCGAGACCACGCGTCGTCGTGGTGTCCGTCGGATGGCGTCTTCCCCCACCGACGTCGCTCACCCGGGTCCCGTCCGCTCAACTGAGTTCTGCGGCCACCACACCTCGTCGGATCGCTCCGACCGCCGAACGGGCCGACGCCGCGAGCGGAGAATCGTCGCCCACCCCGAGCCGGATCTGCTCGAGCAGATCGACCACCTGCCGGTTCCAGCGGACGAAGTCGCCCGGGGACAGCAGCTGGCCGCGTTCTCCTGCGGCGGCGAGGGACTCGGCGAGCGAACGCCCCGACACCCACAACGACACCGCAATGGAGAACCCGGTGTCGGGTTCACGGGTGGGCGCGACCCGATGACGGTTCTCGACGGTGGTGAGATCGCGCCAGATCTCGACGGTCTCGGCGATCGCCGTGCGCAACGCGGTGTTACCCGGCATGACATCGGCCCCGGAGTAGGACTCACGGCGTGACTCGAAGACCATCGACGCGACGACGGCGGCGAGGTCGGCGGGGCCGAGCCGATCCCAGACACCGGCACGGATGCACTCGGTGACCAGCAGATCACTCTCGCTGTAGATCCGGCTGAGCAGGACGCCGGTGGGGGTCACCTGGACGGCACCCTTCACGTACTCGACGTACCCGAGTTCGCTGAGCACCCCGACGATGTGGTCGAAGGTCACGCCAAGGGTGGAGGTACGTTCGCCGATCCGGCGTTCGATGTTGACGATGTCCCGCAGCACTCGATTGCGCTGTTCGGCGAGCCGGAACAGATCGTCCGACCCGTCGATCCTGTGCGCCGGATGCGAGCGGAGACGCTGCCGCAACCGTCCCAGCTCGGCGTCCTCACCGGCGGTGGCACGTTTGCCACTGCGACCCTTGGGTACCTCGATCCCGGTCGACCGCAGTGCCGACGCGAGGTCGCGCCGACCGCGCCCGGTCCGGCGGTCAGGGTTCTTGGGCAGTCGCATGCCGCCGAGCACCTCGGGCGGGTTGACGAAGTCCCGGATACCGACGCGACCGCACCAGCCGTCCTCGACGAGCACCAGCGGACGGGGGTCGGCGGGGTGCCCGGCGGTCTCGAGCACCACCGCGAGACCGCGATGACGGCCCCCGTGGAGCCCGATCACCGCGCCGCGCTTGAGCGAGGCGAGTTCGGCGGCGATGTTCTCGTGGGTGTTGGTACGCCGCTCGAATCGCACCTCCCGCTCCCGGCGGCGGATGTCCTCGCGCAGCGTGATGTAGCCGAGGAATCCTGCATGGGGGTCGTCGCCGTACGGGTCGTCGGGGGTATCGGCGCCACCTGTCGTCACCACGCCGGGGTCGATCCCCCGCATCTCGGCGGCGGTGGTCAGCTGCACGTCGAGTCGTCGCAGCCGGACCGACTGCTCATCGAGTTTGCGGGCGTCACCGACCACCGACCGGTCGGCCTGGAACTGCGCGAACGACCGGTTGAGCAGGTCCCGCGACCCTTCGAGTCCGAGCCGGCCGAGCAGGTTGACCGCCATGTTGTACTCGGGGGCGAACGAACTGCGCAGCGGGAAGGTACGCGCACCGGCCAGGCCGGCGACCTGTTCGGGCACGATCTCCGGGGTCCACACCACCACGGCGTGTCCCTCCACGTCGATGCCACGACGCCCGGCGCGGCCGGTGAGCTGGGTGAACTCGCCGGGGCTGAGGTCGACGTGTGCCTCGCCGTTGAACTTGACGAGCCGCTCGAGGACCACCGACCGGGCCGGCATGTTGATTCCGAGCGCCAGTGTCTCGGTGGCGAAGACCATCCGTACCAGGCCACGGACGAACAGTTCCTCGACGGTGTGCCGGAAGGTCGGCAGCAGACCCGCGTGGTGCGCGGCGAAGCCGCGGCGCAGCCCGGCCCGCCACTCCTCCACTCCGAGGATGTCGGCGTCGGCAGGCGACAGTTCGGTGAGATGCCGGTCGACCACCTCGTCGACCTCGACCACCTGCTCGGGCGTCAGCAGGTGCAGTCCCGACCGCAGGCACTGGGCGAGGGCGGCATCACACCCCACACGACTGAAGATGAACCCGATCGCCGGCAGCAGCCCTTCTCGTTCGAGCCGGGCCACCACCTGGGGACGCGGCAACCCACCGCCCCGACCACCGCCCCGACCGCGCCCCGACCGGTGGCCGCCGCGCCTGGTGTCGTGCTCGTCGGCGAGCAGGATCTTGTGCCGGATGTGCCGTTTGAGCTCCGGATTCACCTTGGCACGGCCACCATGGTCATGGGGGTGTGGGTCGAACAGGTCGAACAGCCGGTTCCCGACCAGCATGTGCTGCGACAGGGGCACCGGCCGGTGCTCGTCGACGATGACGGTGGTGTCGCCGCGAACGGTCTGGATCCAGTCACCGAACTCCTCGGCATTGCTGACCGTGGCCGACAGGCTCACCACCCGCACCGACGGTTCGAGATGCAGGATCACCTCTTCCCACACCGCGCCGCGGAAGCGGTCGGCGAGGAAGTGCACCTCGTCCATCACGACGTGTGACAGTCCGCGCAGTGCCGGTGACCGGGCGTAGATCATGTTGCGGACCACCTCGGTGGTCATCACCACGATCGGGGCATCGGAGTTGATCGAGGTGTCACCGGTCAGCAGGCCGATCGCCGCCTCCCCGTGTACCTCGACGAGATCGTGGTACTTCTGGTTGCTCAGCGCCTTGATCGGCGTGGTGTAGAAGCACTTCGTGCCACCCGCGAGGGCGAGGTGGACGGCGAACTCGCCGACGATCGTCTTGCCTGCACCGGTCGGCGCGCACACCAGCACGCCGTGTCCGGATTCGAGGGCCTGGCAGGCGCGGCTCTGGAAGTCGTCGAGACGGAAGTCGAGCCGTGCGGCGAACTCGTCGAACGCGGTCGGGACAGCGGGCTGCTCGAGAACATGATCGCTGGAAGTCATCGCCTCCAGCATGTCACCTCCGGCACCCGATGCGCCTGCCGGAGGCGATGCGTCGGCGGTGTCCGGCCCGCCGGGGCACACCCCACCCCGGCACAGTACTCAAAGGACGTCGTCGAAGGTGGCGCGGTCGCGCACCGAGGACCGTGCCGGTGCGGGGGTGGCAACGGGGATCGTCGACGCCGTCGGTCGCGGTGAGGGCTCGGGCAGCGGGCTCGCCTCGTCGTCGGACAGGCCGGCCCAGTCCGACGACGCCCGGTTGCGGCGACGGTCGTTGAGCCTCGCGATCTGGATGGCGATCTCCTGCAGGACGGTCAGCGCCAGCGCGAGCGCGAGCATGGTGAAGGGATCCTGGCCCGGGGTCACGATCGCGGCGAACAGGAACATGGTGAAGATCAGGCCACGCCGCCACGCCTTGAGGCGCGCATAGGTCAGCACACCGACCAGGTTCAACGCCACGATCAGCAAGGGCAGCTCGAAGCTGACTCCGAAGATGATCAGCAGGTGGATCATGAACCCGAAGTACTGGTCGCCGGCGAGTGCGGTGACCTGCACGTCGTTGCCGACGGTCAGCAGGAAATGGAAGGCCTTGGCGACCACCATGTAGGCCAGCACCGCACCGGCGACGAACAGGACCGCAGCGGCACTGACGAAACTGATCGCATACTTGCGTTCGTTCTGGTGCAGGCCCGGCGTGATGAACTGCCACAGCTGATACAGCCACACCGGACACGCCAGGACCAGACCTGCGGTCAGCGCAACCTGTAGGCGCAGCATGAACTGGTCGAACGGACCTGTCGCGAGCAGACGACAACTGTCGTCCGGGGTCAGCGTCGCACGTGACGACGCCGGCAACGAACAGTACGGCTCCCGGAGCAGATCACCGAGCGACCCGACACCGGGTATGCCATGGGAGTACCAGACGAAGCCGAAGATCGTCGTGACGACGATCGCGGCGAGTGAGATGAGCAGGCGAGAACGCAACTCCTGCAGATGCTCCACCAACGGCATCGTGCCGTCGGGGTTGATCTTGCGTTTGCGGTGCCTCGGGTCGAACGGAATCCGCACCGGGCTTCGCCTAGGCGGACTTCTTCGTGTTGTCGGTCACCGGGCCGGCGTCCACCGACTTGTCCGAAGCAGGCAGCTCACGCGGCGTCTCGACCTGGGACGACGGCGCCTCGGTGGTGCCGTCCTTCTGCATCTCCTGGACCTCGCTCTTGAAGATCCTCAGCGACTGTCCCAGACCGCGTGCCGCGTCGGGCAGCTTCTTGGAACCGAACAGCAGCACCAGGACGACCAATACGATCACCCAATGCCACCACGACAATGCACCCATCGGAAAGCCCCTTTGATTCGTCTCGTCAACCATCGTAGCGCGCGCGGGCCCGCCCGGCGCTGTGGGCGACGTCCCGACCGATGTCCGGTTCGTCGACCGCACGAACCCGGCCGCCGAAACCGAGGAGGAATCGGGTCAGCCACTCGGCCGAGCCGTAGACCAGCCGGGCGCGGACCGGCGACGACGGGTCCGGGCGGTCGGTGAGGTTCTCCATCGGTTCGAGGTCGTAGTAGTCGAGTATCCACTGCGCGTCGGCGTCCATCTCGATCACCACCGATGGCAACCCGGGGTTCTCCGACAGGATCGGCGATTGTGTCGGTCCGGCCGCGGCCGGTGGAGCGGCGGCCTCGTCGAGCACGGTGGCAGCGTCGATCCGGTCGAACCGGAACAGCCGGATGCCCTCGCTGCTCCGGCACCATGCCTGGAGATAGGTGTGGTTTTCGACCGCCTCGAGCGAGATGGGGTCGACGATTCGACGCGCCACGGTGTCGCGCGACGCCGAGTAGTAGTCGATCTCCAGGGCGCGGTGCTCTCGGACCGCTTCCCGGACCGCGCGGTAGCGGGGTTCCTCACTGCTCTCCCCCACCCCCGCCGACGGGGCGGCCACCGACAGTCGCCCGGGCCCGAGCGCCGGCGAACCGACCGCCAGCTCGATCTTCGCTATCGCGCGACCCGCGGCCTCACGATCTACCGCACCGGGGGTGTCGAGCAGTGCACGCAACGCGATCAGCAGGATGCTCGCCTCACTCGGGGTCAGCCGCAGCGGTCGGTCCATCCCGGCGGTGAAACCGACGTGGACATGTCCCTCGCTGAACTCCAGCTCGATCAGGTCGTCGGGATAGTAGCCGGGCAATCCACAGACGAACAGCTGCTCGAGGTCCTTGGTCAGCTGCTTCGGGGTGACGCCCAGGTCGGCGGAGGCCTGCTCCACCGAGATCCCGTTGCGCGCGAGGAAGTACGGGACGAGCGCGAGCAGCCGGTTCAGCCGGGACGGTTGTGCGGTGACCATCACGCTTCCGCCCCGGTCAGCTCGTCGAGAGCGTCGATCACGGCCGAGCGGAGTTCCGGCGGGGACAGCACCACGGCGTCGGGACCGGCGCCGAGGACCAGCCGGGTCAGCGCCGAGAGCGACCTGATCTCGATGTCGAGCAGCGATCCCACCTCACCGTCGAACTCGAGGGTTCGGGAGGCGCGGGCCAGCCGGCGCAACCCGGCGGCGCGCCCGGCGGCCACCCAGATGCCGGCGACTCGTCCGTCGGACCCGACCGCGGAGTCGACCGCCGCGGTGACGATCGCCTGCAGATCGGTCCCCTCCGGGACCGCCACCGGATCGGGTTCGGTCAGCGGGGTGACCTCCGATATGCGGCTCAACCGGAACGTGCGGGTGTCCGCACGATCACGGTCGTGGCCGACGACATACCAGCGTCCGCGGTGGGTCACCACACCCCACGGCTCCAGGGTGCGGCTCATGCCGGCCGCGGTGCTGCCCGCACGATAGGTGAACGTGACCGCCTGTTGGGCGTCGATCGCGGCGAGCAGGGCACCGAGGCTGGCCTCCGACCCCATCGATCGGGTTGCATCGGCCGCCGACACCCCGATCTCGTCCTCGGCGCGGACGTCGAATCCGGCAGCGCGGAGTTTCAGCACCGCGGTCTGCGAGATCGCCGAGATCTCCGGGGTGTCCCACAGCGCCGCGGCCATGGCGATCGCGGCGGCCTCGTCGCGATCCAGGGTGATGTCGGGCAGGTCGTAACTGTCCCGGTTGATCCGGTAGCCGTCGCTGCCGTGTCCGCCCACCGACTGGCCGGTGACCAGCGGGATCCCGAGCTCACGCAGTTCGGTCTTGTCCCGCTCGAACATCCGGTTGAACGCCTCTGCGGACCGGTCGTCGTCCTGGTAGCCGGCGACATTGCGTCGGATGTAGTCGGCGGTCACGTACTGACGTGTCGTCAGCAGACAGATCACCAGATTGAGCTGACGCTCCACCTTCGAGATCCGCGTCGCGGAAGCCTTGGTTGCCACGCCTGTGACCCTACGGCTCACATGGAGGCGATCAGGCGATCGACGCGCTCGTCCACACTGCGGAACGGGTCCTTGCACAGGACGGTGCGCTGGGCCTGGTCGTTGAGCTTCAGGTGTACCCAGTCGACGGTGAAGTCCCGGCCGGCCTTCTGTGCGGCCGAGATGAAGTCGCCCCGCAGCTTCGCCCGCGTGGTCTGCGGTGGCTCGTTGACCGCGGTGGCGATCGCCTCGTCGGTGGTGGCCCGCCGGACCAGCCCCTTGCGGGTGAGCACATCGAACACGCCGCGGCCCCGCTTGATGTCGTGGAAGGCCAGGTCGAGCTGGGCGATCTTCGGATCCGAGAGCTCCATCGAGTACCGGTCCTGGTAGCGCTGGAACAGTTTGCGCTTGATCACCCAGTCGATCTCGGTGTCGACCTTCGAGAAGTCGTCGGCCTCGACCGCGTCGAGCACCCGACCCCACAGGTCGACCACCATGTCCATCTCCGGATCCGGCTGCCGGTTGACGAGGTGTTCGATGGCACGCGCATGGTACTCACGCTGGATCTCCAGCGCAGTCGCCTGACGGCCGCCGGCCAGTCGCACCGGACGCCGTCCGGTGGGATCGTGGCTGACCTCGCGGATCGCACGGATCGGGTTGTCCAGTGCGAAGTCCCGGAATGTCACGCCGGCCTCGATCATCTCGAGGACCAGTGCCGCGGAGCCGACCTTGAGCATGGTGGTCATCTCCGCCATGTTCGAGTCGCCGACGATCACGTGCAGACGGCGGTACTTCTCGGCGTCGGCATGCGGTTCGTCTCGGGTGTTGATGATCGGCCGTGACCGGGTGGTGGCCGACGACACGCCCTCCCAGATGTGCTCGGCGCGCTGCGACAGGCAGAACGTCGCGGCCTTCGGGGTGGCCAGCACCTTGCCCGCCCCACAGATCAGTTGCCGGGTCACCAGGAACGGCAGGAGGACATCGGAGATCCGGGAGAACTCGCCCGCCCGCACCACGAGGTAGTTCTCGTGGCAGCCGTACGAGTTGCCCGCGGAGTCGGTGTTGTTCTTGAACAGGTAGATGTCGCCGCCGATGCCCTCGTCGGCCAGTCGCTGCTCGGCATCGACCAGGAGGTCCTCGAGGACGAGCTCCCCCGCGCGATCGTGGTTGATCAGCTGGATCAGCCCGTCGCACTCGGCGGTCGCGTATTCCGGGTGCGACCCGACGTCGAGATAAAGCCGGGCGCCGTTCTGGAGGAAGACGTTGGAGGACCGACCCCACGACACCACCCGCCGGAACAGGTAACGCGCCACCTCATCGGGGCTGAGCCGACGGTGACCGTGGAAGGTGCACGTGACACCGAACTCGGTCTCGATACCCATGATTCGACGCTGCACGGTTCAACCCTACTCGTGAAAGGCCCGGCCGAGGCGGTTGGCGCGCGGCGGATTCCCCGCGCCCCGTTCAGGATTGGCCTTGTTCGGTTCAGGATTCACTGTCACTCCCCTCACCGCCGGTCGCCCCGGCACCGGTGGTCCCCGTGTCGGTGGTCCCCGTGTCGGTGATCTCGACGGGCGGGGCCGGGAGCAGTTCCTCCACCCTCGCCACGGTCAGCCGCTTGAAGGCGCGCCGGGGCCGGTTGCGGTCGAGCACCGCGACCTCCAGATCCGACGGGTTCAGCTCCCGGGGTGCGGCGGACTGGCCGGAACTGCCGGTGTCGGCGGGCGTGGACAGCGCCGCGACGGCGATGCCGAGCGCACCGGCCAACGGCAGATCGGGCTGATAGGACTCCCGCAGCGCCGCCGCGATCGACTCGGTCGCACCGCCCATCACGAGGAATCGGGTCTCGTCGGCGATCGAGCCGTCGTAGGAGATCCGGTAGAGCTGGGATGGACGGGGCTTTCCCGGTCGTGACACCTCGGCCACACACAACTCCACCTCGTACGGCTTGGCCTGCTCGGTGAACACCGAGCCGAGCGCATTGGCGTAGGTGTTGGCCAGCGACAACGCCGACACGTCGTTGCGGTCGTAGCTGTAGCCACGCAGATCGGCCAGCTGGATCCCGGCCTTGCGCAGGCTCTCGAACTCGTTGTACTTGCCGACCGCGGCGAAGCCGATGCGGTCGTAGATCTCGCTGGTCTTGCGCAGTGTGTTGGACGGGTTCTCCGCGACGAACAGGACACCGTCGGCGTAGGTCAGGATCACGACGCTGCGTCCCCGCGCGATTCCCTTGCGGGCCAGTTCCGAACGATCGCGCATGATCTGCTCGGCGCTGGCGTAGTACGGGAACGTCACCGCACATCTCCTTCGTGCTCGGCGGCGCGGCGGTCGGCGATCGCGCGGGCCGCGGACTCGATGTCGGTCCGGTCGATCTCCCGGGCGCCGTCGGCACCCACGACCACGGCGGTCGGGAAGATCCTGCGGACGATGTCGGGTCCACCGGTGGCGGTGTCGTCGTCGGCGGCGTCGTACAACGCCTCGACGGCCACCGCGAGCGTTCCTGCCTCGTCGAGGTCGGAACGGTAGAGCTTCTTCAGCGACGACTTCGCGAACACCGAACCGGAACCGATCGCGGTGTACCCGCCGAACTCCTCGTGCCGGTCACCGGCGACGTCGAAGGAGAAGATCCGGCCCCGTTCGGACGGGTCGTCGTGGTCGATGTCGTATCCGACGAGCAGCGGGATCGCGGCGAGGCCCTGCATGGCCGCGCCCAGGTTCCCGCGCACCATCGATGCGAGGCGACTGACCTTGCCGTCCAGGGTGAGGGGGACGCCCTCGATCTTCTCGTAGTGCTCGAGTTCGACGGTGAACAGCCGCACCATCTCGATCGCGATCCCGGCGGTGCCGGCGATCCCCGCGGCCGAATACTCGTCGGTGATATACACCTTCTGCACGTCGCGGGTGGCGATCAGATTGCCCATGGTGGCCCGCCGGTCACCGGCAAGGATCACCCCGCCGGGAAAGCTGACCGCCACGATCGTGGTGCCGTGCGGGATCTCGGAGGCATCACCGCCGGTCATCGCGGCCATCCGGTCGGCGCGGACAGACGGCAACTGCTCGGGCGCGTGCGCCCGGATGTAGTCGGAGAACGAGGAGATGTCTGCGCCGAGGCTCGGTGCGGGTCGATCAGTGGGATTGCCGGGCAGTGAACCGAACCTGTCGCTCACTGGCCGCCCTTCTGCACGTAGGCGCGGACGAAGTCCTCGGCATTCTCCTCGAGCACGTCGTCGATCTCGTCGAGCAGATCATCGGTGTCCTCGGCGAGCTTCTCCCGACGTTCCTGGCCCGCACCGCCGTCGGGGCCGAGCTCGCCGTCATCGTCGCCGCCACCACGCTTGGTCTGTTCCTGCGCCATCTGCCTGGCCCCTTCTCTCGGCGGCGGCCCGGCGGCCGCCGCGCGGTGCAAACTCGTTGCCGGTCGTGCATCCCGACTCCCGTCGGTAGGTCCACACTACCGGCGAGAGTCGGTTCAGGTCGGGCAGAACACGAGGAGAAGTCCGGATGATCGCCCGGCGGTGGTCAGCGGTCCCACACCGCCTGACCGCCGGGCGGCGATCAGGTGGTGAGCTGGTCGACGAGGTCCGCCGCCGAATTCACCGAGTCGAGTAGCTTCCCGACGTGGGCGCGACTGCCGCGCAACGGTTCCAGCGTCGGGATGCGGACCAGCGAGTCGCCCCCGAGGTCGAAGATCACCGAGTCCCAGCTGGCGGCGGCGACGTCGGCACCGAAGCGGCGCAGGCACTCGCCACGGAAGTAGGCGCGGGTGTTGGTGGGTGGCTCGGTGATCGCCCGCATCACGTCCGCCTCGTCGACGAGGCGCTTCATCGAACCCCGGGCGACGAGCCGGTTGTAGAGCCCCTTGTCCAGTCGCACGTCGGAGTACTGCAGGTCGATCAGCTGCAGCCGCGGCGCCGACCAGCCGAGCCCCTCGCGTTGGCGGAAGCCCTCCATGATCCGCAGCTTGGCCGGCCAGTCGAGGATGTCGGCACATTCCATCGGATCGCGTTCGAGTTTGTCGAGCACGTCGGCCCATGTGTGCAGGACGTCGACGACGCGCTCGTCGTCGGAGTTCTCGCGCTCGTGGAAGGTGATGCAACGATCGAGGTATTCCCGCTGCAGGGCGAGGCCGGTGAGCTCCCGACCGCTGGTGAGCGCGACGGTCGCCTGCAGCGAGGGGTCGTGGCTGATGGTGTGCACGGCCTGCACCGGGCGGGCCAGCTCGAGATCGGAGAGGTCCACGCCGGCCTCGATCAGGTCGAGGACCAGGGCGGTGGTGCCCACCTTGAGGTAGGTGGCGGTCTCGGCGAGGTTGGCGTCGCCGATGATCACGTGAAGCCGGCGATACCGTTCGGGGTCGGCGTGCGGCTCGTCGCGGGTGTTGATGATGCCCCGCTTCAGTGTGGTCTCCAGCCCGACCTCGACCTCGATGTAGTCGGACCGCTGGGACAGTTGGTAGCCGGCCTCGTCGCCGGACTGACCGATCCCGACCCTGCCGGACCCGCAGATCACCTGCCGGGAGGCGAAGAAGGTGGTGAGCCCGTTGATCACCGCGGTGAACGGCGTATCCCGGCTCATCAGGTAGTTCTCGTGGGTGCCGTACGAGGCGCCCTTACCGTCGATGTTGTTCTTGTACAGCTGAAGTCGCGGGGCACCGGGCACGCTGGCGACGTGCCGGGCGGCGGCCTCCATGACCCGCTCGCCCGCCTTGTCCCACAGCACCGCGTCGAGCGGATCGGTGACCTCCGGCGCGGAGTACTCCGGGTGCGCGTGGTCGACGTAGAGGCGCGCCCCGTTGGTCAGGATCATGTTGGCCGCACCGATCTCGTCGGCATCGATGATCGGGGCCGGTCCACCACCCCGCCCGAGGTCGAATCCGCGGGCGTCGCGCAGAGGCGACTCGACCTCGTAGTCCCAGCGTGTGCGCTTGGCGCGGGGCACCCCGGCGGCCGCGGCATACGCCAGAACGGCCTGTGTGGACGTCATGATCGGATTCGCGGTCGGGTCGCCGGGTGCGGAGATCCCGTACTCCACCTCGGTACCGATGATTCGCTGCATGGGAACGAGCCTAGATGTCCTGCTCGTGAACGGCGCACGCACCACCATCGCATCGGTCGCAGGTCGGCCCCGTACTCGGTAGCGTTGGCACCTGTGAAAGCATTCCGCCGGTTCACGGTCCGAGTTCCCCTGCCCACACCGCTGGTCGACCTCGCCGTCCTCGCCCACAACCTCCGCTGGGTGTGGCACACGGCCACCCAGGATCTGTTCGCGACGATCGATCCGGCCCTGTGGGCCGCGTCCGGCGATCCGCTACGACTGCTCGCCGAGATCGACTCGGCGCGCCTGAACGAACTCGCCGAGGACGAGGGGTTCCGCACTCGGCTGCGCGACCTGCGCACCGAACTCGACACCTACCGGTCGGCACCGCAGTGGTTCGGCAAGCAGGCCGAGGCCGGGCGGGAGATGCCCCAGGGCATCGCCTACTTCTCCATGGAGTTCGGGATCACCGAGGTCCTGCCGATCTACTCCGGCGGTCTGGGCATCCTGGCCGGCGACCACCTCAAGGCGGCTTCCGACCTCGGTCTGCCGCTGATCGGCGTGGGATTGTTCTACCGGTCCGGGTACTTCCGGCAGAGCCTGTCGCACGACGGCTGGCAGCTCGAACGTTACCCGGTCAACGATCCGGGAGTGTTGCCGCTGAGCCTGCTCACCGACGCCGACGACCGCCCGGTGACGGTGACCATCTCGGTCCCCGGTGGCCGTGTGCTGCACGCCCAGATCTGGGTGGCGACCGTGGGCCGGATCCCGTTGCTGCTGCTCGACTCCGACATCCCGGCCAACGACGACGAGCTGCGCCTGGTGACCGACCGCCTCTACGGCGGCGACCAGGATCACCGGATCAAGCAGGAGATCCTGCTCGGCATCGGCGGTGTCCGGGCGCTGCGCGAGTACGTGCGCATCACCGGCTGCGCGGAGCCGACCGTCTTCCACATGAACGAGGGTCACGCCGGGTTCCTGGGTGCCGAGCGCGTCCGTGAGCTCGTCGTCTCCGGTCTCGACCTCGACTGCGCCGAGTCGGTGGTGCGGGCATCGAACGTCTTCACCACCCACACCCCGGTCCCCGCGGGCATCGACCGCTTTCCCAGGGATCTGGTCTCGTACTACCTCGACGCCGACGACGCCGGGTCGTCGCGGCTGTTGCCCGGGCTGCCTGCGAGCACCGTCCTGGAACTGGGCTCGGAGGGCGACCCCGGTGTGTTCAACATGGCGCACATGGGTTTCCGTCTCGGCCAGCGCTCCAATGGTGTGTCGCAGCTTCACGGTGCGGTCAGTCGCGAGATGTTCGCCGGCCTGTGGCCCGGATTCGACGCCGACGAGGTGCCGATCGGGTCGGTCACCAACGGCGTTCACGGCTTCACCTGGGTGGCACGTCCGTGGCGAGAGCTCGTCGGTCACGACGAGGACTCCGCTGCTGCGGGCTACGCCGACCTACCGGACGGCGCTCTGTGGAAGACCCGCCAGGAGCTGCGCGCCCAGCTCGTGGACGAGGTCCGTCGCCGCGCCCACGCCAGCGGCCGCGAACGCGGGTTCAGCGAGGTCGAACTGGGCTGGACCGCAGATCTTTTCGATCCCGAGGTGCTGACCATCGGGTTCGCTCGACGGGCCGCGACCTACAAGCGCCTGACCCTGATGCTGCGCGACCCCGACCGACTGCGTCGGCTGCTCACCGACCCCGATCGGCCGATCCAGCTCGTGGTCGCCGGCAAGGCACATCCCGCCGACGACGGGGGCAAGGCCCTCATCCAACAGGTGGTGCGGTTCACCGAGGACCCGGCGTTGCGCAACCGCATCGTCTTCCTGCCCGACTACGACATCTCGATGGCCCGCCACATCTACGCCGGATGTGATGTGTGGCTGAACAATCCGGTGCGACCGATGGAGGCGTGCGGAACCTCCGGGATGAAGTCGGCGCTGAACGGCGGACTGAACCTGTCGATCCTCGACGGCTGGTGGGACGAGATGGCCGACGGCGACAACGGGTGGGCGATCCCGTCCGCCGAGGGCGTCACCGACGAGCATCGTCGCGACGACCTCGAGGCGGAGGCACTCTACTCACTGCTCGAGAACTCGGTGATCCCGCTGTTCTACGGCCGTGACAACACCGGTCTGCCCGAACGCTGGGTCGCGATGGTGCGGCACACGCTGAGCGTCCTCGGGCCCAAGGTGCTGGCGTCGCGGATGGTTCGGGACTACACCGACGAGCTGTACACCCCGGCCGCACAGGCCTACACCGCTGCGGTCGCCGACGACTACGCCGGGGCCCGCGACCTCGCCGCCTACCGCGCCCGGCTGACCGCGGCCTGGCCCGCGGTGGCGATCGCAGCCATCGACGAGGACTCCGAGTCGGGTGCCGAGGCGCTGCAACTCACCGCGCAGGTCGCCCTCGGCGAGCTCTCCCCCGACGACGTGGCGGTGCAGGCGGTGCTCGGCCGGGTCGACGACGAGGGCGAGATCAGCCACCCGATCCTGACCACGATGTCGCCGGTGGGTGACGCCGACGCGGCCGGTCGCACGCGCTACGCCACGGTGGTCCACCCGCTCAAATCGGGGGTCGTCGGCTACACCGCGCGGGTACTGCCGACCCACAGCCTGCTCGCCGACAACGCCGAGCTGGGCCTGGTGGCCTATCCGGCGGCACCGTAACGGTCGACGACCCGCGACACCGACGATGCCCCGCCACCTCTCCGGTGACGGGGCATCGTCGTCGGTGTGGCGACGGTGGGTGTCGGTCAGCGCTTCTTCAGGCGCAACCGCGAGTAGGTGAACAGATACAGCAGCACCGCCATCAGCAGCAGGACACCATACGCCAGGGCGGTGTGGGCCCAGGATGTCTCCCACAACGGGATGCGCTGGGGTGCGGCCGGATTGATCTGGTCGAGATCCACCGCGCCGGCGGCACCCACATAGCCCCAGAAGGACGGGAAGATCCACGACAGCTGCTGTAGCCCCGGGCCGTCGAGCTTGAACAGACCACCGCAGAACACCAGCTGCACCATCACGACGATCACCAACGGCGGCATGACCTGCTCGTTGGACTTCACCGCCGCCGAGATGGCCAGACCCACCAGGGTCGACACACACGCCAGCGCGGCGACCGCGACGAACAGTGCGACCGGCGGAGGCACCCCGGGTCCACCCATCTCGGGCAGGCCGCGCCCGGCGAAGGTGATCGCCACCATCACCGCGGTCTGGGCGATCGCGGCGATGAAGAACACGACGACCTTCGCCCACAGGTAGGCGCCGGGACGGAGACCGACGGCACGCTCACGCTCGAAGATGTCGCGCTCGCCCACCAGATCTCGCACGGTGAGGGCAGCCCCCATGAAGGCCGCCCCGACCACGAGGACCACGAGCACCTGGATGGCCTCGGCACCGTCCTTGGGTGGGGTACCCGGCGGTGAACCGGGCGGTGCGAGCGCCTTCCCGAAGCCGGTCGAGCCGGGGATCACCAGGGTGAGCAGACCCAGCACCACCGGCAGCAGGACCAGGAACACCAGGTAGCCGATGTCGGCGAAGATCAGGCGGACCTGGCGTCGGGCGATGGTGCTCGACTGCCTGCCGAAGCTGGTCTGGGGCACCGGGATCGGCGGGCCCGGTGGTCGCGGCGGCGGGGGCGGCGTCGGCGCGCGCCGGCCCTGCAGATACCGCATGTGCGCGGTGTCCGGCTGGTCGGCGACGAACGAGAAGATCTCGGCCCAGTCGGAGGTCCCCATCGCCGCACCGACCTGATCCGGAGAACCGCAGTAGGCGGTCTTACCGCCCGGCGCGAGCAGCAGCACCTGATCGCACATCGACAGATAGGTGAGCGAGTGGGTGACCACCAGCACCACACGGCCGGCGTCGGCGAGACGCCGCAGGGTGGACATGACCTGACGGTCCAGTGCCGGGTCGAGGCCGGATGTCGGCTCGTCGAGGATCAGCAGCGACGGGCCGGTGAGCAGCTCCATCGCCACCGACGCACGTTTCTGCTGGCCACCGGAGAGCTTCTCCACACGGGTGTCGACATGTTCGGTCAGCTGCAGCTCGGCGAGCACACCGTTGATCACGTTGTCGCGGTCGGACTTCGACAGATCCGGCGGCAGCCGGAGTTCGGCGGCGTATCGCAGCGCCTGCCGCAGGGTCAGCTTGTGGTGCAGAACGTCCTTCTGCGGGACCATCCCGATCCGGGTGCGCAGCGCGTCGTACTCGTCGTGGACGCTGCGGTTCTCGAAGGTCACCTGTCCGCTGGTCGGCGAGTTGAGTCCGGCGACGATCTTCGACACCGTCGACTTGCCGGCGCCGGAGGGGCCGATCACCGCGGTGAGGGTGCCCGGCCCGGCGCTGAACTCGACGTTCTGCAGAAGGTGCTTGCCGCCGTCCACGACGAGACCGACGCCGTGCACCTGCAGACCGCCGGCGACGACATCCTGGGCCTGGCCACGCATGAGCGAACCGCCGGAGACGACGAGGTCGCTGTTGCCGATGGTGACGACGTTGCCGTCGGACAGGCGGGTGCGCTGCACGCGATGCCCGTTGACGTAGGTGCCGTTGACGCTGCCGAGATCCTCGATGTAGAGGCCGTCGGCCTGGGTCAGCACCCGGGCATGCCGTCGGGAGGCGAGCACATCGCTGACGACGATGTCGTTGTCGGGGGTGCGGCCGATGGTCTGCACACCGGTCAGCGAGATGGTCTCCCGACGGGGGGCCGGTCCGCGGCCGGGCAACTGGTAGATCGCCGACACGTTCTGCTTGAGCGCCTGCAGGTGTGGCGCATCCTGTAACTCCGGCGGCATCTCCCCGACCGGGCCGGGCCGGGCCGAACCGGGCTGGTAGGTCCCCGGTGCCGGCACGCGCATGGGCGGTCGGATCGGACCCGACCCGGGCGGGGCGGCCGGACGGTGCGGGCCGACCCCGTGGATCGGACCCGAGCCCGGTGTGGGGTTCTGGCCGGGGAACGCCCCCGACGCCGGCGGCCGACCCGGCAGTCCGGGCCCGCCGGCGGTGTCGAGGACCACCTCGACGATCGGCCCGGTGGTGGGGTCACCGATCCGGAAGGTCGTGAATCCGTTCAGGGGGAGTTCGTCGACCCGGTTACCGCCGACGAAGAATCCGTTGGTGCTGCCGGCGTCGACGACCCACCACCCGGTTCCCCGCCATTCGATCAGCAGGTGCCTGCGGGAGATCAGTGGATGGTTGACGACGAGATCGTTGTCCGGCGTTCGCCCCACCGCGACGCGGGGTGACCCACCCAAGGAGTGGGTCACCCCGCCGACGGTGACTCGGCCCCGGACCATCGAGACGCTGCTGTTCATCACCGAGAGACTCTAGTGTGTCGCAGGCGACGGCGTCCCGTACTCGTCGGCCGGTCAGCCGACTAGAGGTACTGACCGGTGTTGGTCTCGGTGTCGATCGCGCGACTCGCACCCGAGCTCTTGCCGGTGACCAGCGTCCGGATGTAGACGATCCGCTCGCCCTTCTTGCCGGAGATCCGCGCCCAGTCGTCCGGGTTGGTCGTGTTCGGCAGATCCTCGTTCTCGGCGAACTCGTCGAGGATCGAGTCGAACAGGTGCTGCACCCGCAGACCCGGTGTACCGGTGTCCAGCTGCGATTTGATCGCGTACTTCTTCGCACGGTCGACGACGTTCTGGATCATCGCACCGGAGTTGAAGTCCTTGAAGTACATGATCTCCTTGTCGCCGTTGGCGTAGGTGACCTCGAGGAAGCGATTGTCCTCGCTCTCGGCGTACATCCGCTCGACGACCTTCTCGATCATCGCGTTGACACACGCCGTGCGATCCCCGCCGAACTCCGCGAGGTCGTCGGCATGCACCGGCAATCCCACGGTGAGGTACTTGGAGAAGATGTCGATCGCGGACTCGGCGTCGGGACGTTCGATCTTGATCTTCACGTCCAGGCGGCCGGGGCGCAGGATCGCGGGATCGATCATGTCCTCACGGTTGGAGGCACCGATCACGATCACGTTCTCGAGGCCCTCGACACCGTCGATCTCGCTGAGCAGCTGCGGGACGACGGTGGTCTCCACGTCGGAGGACACACCGGAACCACGCGTGCGGAAGATCGAGTCCATCTCGTCGAAGAACACGATGACCGGGGTTCCCTCGGACGCCTTCTCCCGGGCACGCTGGAAGATCAGGCGGATGTGCCGCTCGGTCTCACCGACGAACTTGTTGAGCAGCTCCGGACCCTTGATGTTCAGGAAGTACGACTTCGCCTCCTTGGCATCGTCGCCGCGCGCCAAGGCGATCTTCTTGGCGAGCGAGTTCGCGACGGCCTTGGCGATGAGCGTCTTCCCGCATCCGGGCGGGCCGTAGAGCAGGACGCCCTTCGGTGGACGCAGCGCATAGTCGCGAAACAGGTCCTTGTGCAGGAACGGCAGTTCCACGGCGTCACGGATCTGTTCGATCTGCCGGCCGAGACCACCGATGTCCTCGTAGCCGACGTCCGGCACGTCCTCGAGCACCAGGTCCTCGACCTCGGCCTTGGGTACCCGCTCGAACGCGAATCCCGCCTTGGTGTCGATCAGCAGCGAGTCACCGGGGCGCAGCTTGCGGCGATGCCCGTCCTCGGCGTCGAAGTCGCCGAGAAGTGGTTCGGCCAGCCACACCACACGCTCTTCGTCGGCGTGGCCGACGACGAGTGCACGCTGCCCGTCACCGAGCACCTCACGCAGGGTGCTGATCTCACCGACGGTGTCGAACTCGCAGGCCTCGACGACGGTCAGGGCCTCGTTCAGCCGCAGCGTCTGGCCGCGGTGCAGGGTGTCGACGTCGATGTTGGGCGAGCAGGTCAGCCGCATCTTGCGTCCGGAGGTGAACACGTCCACGGTCTGGTCGGGACACACCTCGAGGAGGACGCCGTATCCGCTGGGCGGCTGCCCGAGTCGGTCGACCTCCTCACGCAACGCCACCAGCTGCTGGCGGGCCTCCTTGAGGGTGTCGAGCAGCTTGGCGTTCCGTGCCGTCAGGTTGTCGACCCGCTCCTGGAGATCCTTGGGGTCGGACGGCCGGCCGTACGCCGCCTGCTCGGCACGCGCCAGCGGCGGTGTGTAGGCGGGGGTGAACGCGTCCTCGGACGTGTTCGGGGCCTCGCCCGGATTCGGTGTCGAAGCGTCGTGGCGATCAGATTCGGTCATTGCTGACTCCTCTCCCCGGCAACCACTCCCAACGGAGTGTTGCGCCGTGACTCCACGCTACCGGGCAGACGGCCGAATGGCCGGGTACCGGGCAAGGACTGGTGTTGAGGATGTGTTAAATCTGTGTCTTCGCAACGTATGCGCGATGTTTCGGCGTCGTGCGGCGAGGCTGGTCAGCCCCGCCTCACCCCTTGGTGGGACGCCGCTGCGGGCGCAATGTGACGGTGCCGTCGGCGAGTCGGCGCGCGGTGATCAGAAAGGCGGTGTGGCCTTGCATTCTGTGTTCGGGACGCACCGCGAGCCCCACCGCGCTCCACTCGCGCACCATCGATTCCCAGGCACGGGGTTCGGTCCAGCAGCCCTGGTCCCGAAGTGCCTCCATCACCCGTGACAACTGCGTGACAGTTGCCACATAGACGATCAGCACACCGCCTGGCTGCAGGATCGTCCGGACCACCTCGAGCGGCTCCCACGGCGCGAGCATGTCGAGGATGATGCGGTCGAACCGCTCGTCGGTGCCGATGTTGGCGAGATCGTCGACCACCAGACGCCAGTTGTCGGGGGCGCCACCGAAGAACGTCTCGACATTGCGTTGCGCGTGCTCGGCATGGTCGTCTCGGATCTCGTAGGAGAGCACCGAGCCCGATGCGCCGACGGCCCGCAACAGCGAGCAGGTGAGCGCCCCCGATCCGGCGCCGGCCTCGAGCACGCGCGCGCCGGGGAAGATGTCCCCCTCGGTCACGATCTGGGCAGAGTCCTTCGGGTAGATGACCTGGGCCCCGCGCGGCATCGACAGGACGTAGTCGGTGAGCAGCGGGCGCAGGGCGAGGTACTCGGTGCCGCTCGTGGCCGAGACGACACTGCCCTCGGGTGCGCCGATCAGGTCGTCGTGGGAGATCGCACCGCGGTGGGTGTGGAACTGCTTGCCGGGTTCGAGGACCACCGTGAACTTCCGGTTCTTGGCGTCCGTGAGCTGTACGCGATCGCCTACCACGAACGGACCGGTCGACGGCATCAGAGTGTTCCTCTCGGGGCTGAGGTGACGTATGGTTCACGAGTGACAGGGATTTCCGTGTCGTCGCGCGCCGGGCGCCCGCTGTGTCGGGGCCCCGTCCTACCCTGCCAAATGTGACGTTCGCAGTTTCCGCCGGGTCCGACCCGTCCACCGGTCCCGCCGGCCCCCCTGCCGAATCCGGCACTCCCGTGCCCGACGGCACCCGTGGTCTGGTGGGACGTCCACTCGCACTGTCACCGTCTCGTGCGGCCGATTTCAAGCAATGCCCGCTGCTGTATCGCTACCGCGCGATCGACCGCTTCCCGGAGACGCCGACCAAGGCACAGACCCGTGGCACCGTGGTCCACGCGGCGCTGGAGAACCTGTTCGACATGCCCGCACCGCTGCGCACCCGCGAGTCGGCGGACTTCCTCGTCGAGGGTGCCTGGGCGGCGATGTGTGAGGCGGATCCGTCACTCGCCGACGTCATCGGCGCCGACGGCCACGAGGCGTTCCTCACCGAGGCCCACAAACTGATCGAGAACTACTACGGGATGGAGAACCCCACCGCCTTCGACGCCGCCGTCGTCGAGGAACACGTCGAACTGGAGACCGGGGACGTACGTCTGCGCGGCTTCATCGATCGCATCGACATCGCCCCCACCGGTGAGATCCGCGTCGTCGACTACAAGACCGGCCGCGCACCCGGCGAGGCCTATGAGGCCAAGGCCCTGTTCCAGATGAAGTTCTACGCCCTGGCCATCCTGCGGCTGCGTGGCGTCGTGCCACACCGCCTGCAGCTCATGTACCTGTCCGACGGGCAGGTGCTCACCTACGAGCCCGACCGCGACGAACTCGAACGCTTCGGCCGCACTCTCGCCGCGATCTGGCGGGCGATCCGCCAGGCGGTGGCCACCGGGGACTTCCGGCCCCAGAAGTCCTGGATGTGTCGTACGTGTGAGCATCGGTCACGGTGCCCGGAGTTCGGCGGCGAGATACCCGAATACCCAGGTCCCCCACCAGGTTTCACGCTCTGAGCCGACGGTCGCACGGTCGGGGGCACGGATGAGGCCATCGCCCACGGCGAACCTGCTCGGGCGACGGGACCCGCACCGGGCGAACCGGCGAGCCGATTCAGGCTGCCGGCCGTTCGGTGCCGCCAGCGCCGGCATTGTCGCCGGCCACATCGCCACCACCCGCCGGGCCGTGACCCCCGGTGCTGTCGTCTCCGGTGCTGTCGTCTCCGGTGCTGTCGTCTCCGGCGCCGTCGGTCGCGGTGGTCGATGTGTCGGCGCGCGCCCCCGGACCCTGGTCGGGGTTCTCGCCCGGGGTCCCGACAGGGCCGGCCGGGTCGGATGCGGTCGGGGTGGGGGCCGTCTCGTCGGGCGGTTCCGGGGCCGCATGGCGTCCGGTGCCGATGATGCGATGGCGTCCCGCGCCGGCGGTACCGAGGTCCCGGTCGGAGATGTCGGTGTCCGGCACCGTCACCGTCGGCTCCTGACCGGCGGTCAGGCCGTGGCGCCCACCGGGGCCCTCCGGCACCGGTGGCGCCACGGCCGGTTCGGTGGCATCGCCCGGAGTCGTCACGGGCGGATTGTCGGTGGAGTCGGCCGTCGTCGGCGCCGCGGCACGTGAACCGGCGTCTCGGGGTCCGTTCTCCACCGGGACACCGGCGTTGGCCGGAGTCGGTTCCTGGAGCGGATAGAAGGCATGGTTGGCCTTGTCCCAGCGCTCGAGGTCGGCGTCGCTCGGGGTGATCCCGATATCGGTGAGGATCATCTGGGCGAGCAGGGTCAGCGGGTGGTGCGTGGTGTGGTAGACGAGGTAGGTGGTGTTGCCGTCGGTGCTGTGCAGTTCGGTGGGCTCGCCGAATTGATCGACGGTGCCGTAGTTCTCCGAGCCGCCGCCCGAGTGGATGGTGAGGAATCCGGCGAGGTCGACGACCAGCGAACTCACCGGCCGGTACCAGACCCACTGGAAGTTCGACACCGGGTCGCCGACGATGATCACCGAGACGACGTCCAGGTCATCGCCGGTGGAGCCGGGATCGCGGGCGCCGTTCGACTCGGCCCCGACCGCTCCTGCGATCGGGGCGACGGCGGGACTCCGGGCGATGAACTTCTTGAGTCCCCAGGGACTGCGGGGGTCGGAGATGAGCAGGATCGTCGACCGTTGCTCGTCGATCCCACCGGAGGCCACCGCCTGCTCGGCGGCGTTGCCCACCGCCTCCGCGCCCTGCGAGTAGCCGGTGTAGACCACATGCGGTGCGCCGGAGTCCGCGCCGAACGCCGCCATCGCCTGCAGATTCTTGGCGACGGCGATGTCGCGCGACTCGTCGTAGGTCGGCGCGGTGAACGGCAGCAGCAGTCCGGACCGCCCCGACACCACCGGACCGAGGGCCTCGGGGTAATCGATGATGTAGGTGGGCCGATCGTCGGTGCGTAACACCCGGATTCGCTCGTAGAGCGTGCCGTCGTCGGTGCCCGGTGTGACGACCAGAATCGTGGAGTCGTCCAGTCCGGGCAGCACGGTGCCCAGCCAGTCGGTCTGGGTGCCGGTTCCCGCGACGTAGGCGTCCGTCGGCCGGAAGACTCCGGTCGCCCCCAGCTCGTCGCCCGCCTGGGTGGACAGACCCGCGGCGAGTGCGGTGGTCGACGACAACGCCGTCGGGACCACCGTGCCGAGGCACAGCGCGCAGCCGACGGCGGTGCTGCCGACTGTCTTGCGAATCCGATTCATCGGGGCTCCCCCATCATCCACCACGGTCGTACCGCGGATTCACCACAGCGGGACGTCTTCGGGATCTCGACGTGGGCATACCCGGTGCTGAACGAGATTCATCGTCTCGGATCAATCAGGTGAATTTGCTTCATGATCGGCCAGTTCATCCGATCGGCCGAACACTTTGAGTCCGATCAACGGACAGCCACCCGTGGCCGTGTCCCAAATCCTGGTGACATAGGCTCACCCGGGTGGACAACGCCTTCTACCTGCCGGTTCCCGACCTTCCCGACGAGCCCGGCACCGAGCATGCGGGCACCGGGTACGAGTACTTCCAGCCGACGCCGGCAACCGTCAGCCCGTGGTCGACAGACATCCAGCACGGCGGCCCCCCGACCGGTCTGCTCATGCGTGCACTCGAACGCACCGCATCCGATCCCGGCCTGCACTTCACCCGGGTGACGGTCGATCTGATCGGCGCGGTCGGCCTCGACGTCAATCGGGTGCGCGCGCGGGTGGCGCGTCCCGGACGACGGATCAGCATGGTCACCGCAGAGCTCGAGGTCCGCCGGCCGGACGGCGGCTATCGCGTCGCCGCCCGCGCCTCGGCATGGCTGATGCGCGCCGACGACACCGCCGCGATCACCGGTCAGCCCCTGCCACCGCTGCACCCGCTCCCCGACGACCTCGACATCCGGCGCGGCGTGACCGCCGACCCGTCGCTCGGAGTCGATTGGGGCACAGAAGGATTCATCGGCGCAGTGCACTGCGCGGTGTTGCCGGGCCGCACCGGTCAGACCGCGGCGGTGTGGTTACGCCCCGCGGTCGGGCTCGTCGAGGGCGAGCAGATCAGCGATCTCGAGTCGATCATGACCGTCGTCGACGTCGCCAACGGTGTCGGGACGCGACTCGATCCCGGGCAGTGGTCGTGGATGAACACCGACACCACCGTGCACCTGACTGCCGTCCCCCGGGGCCAGTGGTTGGGCATCGACGCCGAGATGGCAACCGGCCGTGACGGTTTCGGTGCGTCGTTCGCCGACCTCTACGATCTCGACGGATTCATCGGCCGCTCGGCCCAGACCGCCCTGCTGGACGGGCGCTGAGCCGAGCGGACCGGGCCCGCACCACTTCCGATGAATCGCCTCAGAAGCGGCAGGAACGGATGTCGGAGGCCAGGATCGCGCGGGCGCCGAGCTCGGACAGGTCGTCCATCAGTTGCTGGTGGTTCTTGCGCGGGACCATCGCACGGATCGCGACCCAGTCCGGGTCGGCCATCGGGGCCACGGTCGGTGACTCCAGGCCCGGGGTGAGGGCGCTGGCCTGCTCCAGGATGGCGCGCGGGCAGTCGTAGTCGATCATCACGTACTGCTGGCCGAACACCACGCCCTGGACGCGCTTGATGAACTGCCGGGCGTGCTTGGCCGGCTCCACCCCGGTCCGGCTGATCAGCACCGCCTCGGAGTCGCACAGGATCTCACCGAACGCGGCCAGACCGTGCTGACGCAGTGTGCGACCGGATCCGACGACGTCGGCGATCGCGTCGGCGACCCCGAGCTGGATGGAGATCTCCACCGCGCCGTCGAGCCGGATGATGTCGGCGGTGATACCGCGGGAACCGAGATCGGCGCGCACGAGGTTGGGGTACGACGTCGCGATCCGCTTGCCGGCGAGGTCGTCGACGGTCCAGGTCTGATCGTTCGGGGCGGCGTAGCGGAAGGTCGACGAGCCGAAGCCCATCGAGAGTTCCTCGTCGACCGGGGCGCCGGAATCGAGGGCGAGGTCGCGACCGGTGATGCCCAGATCGAGCGTCCCCGATCCGACGTAGATGGCGATGTCCTTGGGCCGCAGGAAGAA
The DNA here is from genome assembly GCF_053589235.1 of Gordonia sp. NPDC003376. Classification (NCBI taxonomy): domain Bacteria; kingdom Bacillati; phylum Actinomycetota; class Actinomycetes; order Mycobacteriales; family Gordoniaceae; genus Gordonia; species Gordonia sp. NPDC003376. The sequence continues at coordinate 115,583 of NZ_JBSFRM010000018.1, forward strand.
GAACTCGACCTCGTTGTTGTTGTCCAGGACGGTCAGGTCCTTGGCGTCGGACCGGCGGCGGTAGCCGGCCTCGGACAGGATGGACGCGGCCGATTCCGACAGCGCGCCCTTGTTGGGGACTGCGACACGCAGCATGGGGTTTCTCCGGAGATGTGAGATGCGGGGACGAGGAGGGCGGGGTCAGGGCCACGCGCCGCGAACCGGCGTGCGCGGCCTACAGATGGCGGTAGACGTCCTCCAGCGAGAGTCCCCGTTTGACCATCATCACCTGGAGCCAGTACAGGAGCTGGGAGATCTCCTCGCCCAGCGACTCGTCCGACTCGTGCTCCGCGGCCAGCCACACCTCGCCGGCCTCTTCGATGATCTTCTTGCCGAGGGAGTGCACCCCCGCGTCCAGCGCGGCGACGGTACCGCTGCCGGCCGGTCGTTTCTCCGCCTTGTCGGTCAACTCGGCGAACAGCGCGTCGAAGGTCTTCACGGGTATCTATCCTCGCACGCCCGCCGGACCGAGCTCCCCGAGGGTCAACCCGACCAGACTTTCGCGGAAGTCACGCAGCGGTCCGGGCGGGATCGGCACGGTCGACGGCACCACCAGGGTGGCGCATCCGGCGCCGGTCGCCGCGATCGTGCCCGTCGGCGAGTCCTCGACGGCACGACAGTCGCGCGGGTCGACACCGAGCAGTCGAGCCGCCCGCAGATACGGTTCCGGATGCGGTTTGGCGGTGGTCACCTCGTCGCCACACACCGTCGCGGCGAACACGTCTCGACCGAGGGTCTCGAGGGCGAAGTCGGTCAGTTCCCGAACCGTGTTGGTGACCAACGCCATCGGGACGCCGGCATCGGCGATCAGCGTCAGTGCTTCCTGGGCACCCGGGCGCCACGGCAGGTCCTCGGCGAACAGTTCGGCGACCCGGTCGAGCAGCCACCGCTCGGCACCCGCATGGTCGCGGGCGGCGGCGGCCAGCCCGGCGGCGTCGAACACCTTGGTCAGGGCATCGTGCATCGAGTTGCCGAGGGTCGCCTCGCGCAGCTCCGGGCTCATCGTGAAGCCGTTGCGGTCGCACAGCTCGGCGACCGCGATGTCCCAGAGTCGTTCGGAATCGAGCAGGGTTCCGTCCATGTCCCACAGGACCGCGGCCGGTAGCCGGAGAGCGTCGGAAGAGGTCGCGCCGGAGAAGGTCACGACGCCGATCATCACCCGCGAACCCGGTCCCGGGCCAATCGAGTGGGCGCGGTCACGCCCGCGGAACGCGGCGGTGCCACTCCGCGGGCGGAGCGAGGGGTGTGCTCACGCCGCGGGTCGTGTCCCAGGTGCGTCGACGGTCGCCGTCAGGCCCGCACCGCACGTCAAGCCCTCACCGAACGGCGGGCCCGCTGCACGGTGTCGGTGACGGCGTATACCAGGCTCAGCAACGCCAGCCCCATCATCGCGGCATACACGCTCAGCGCGGTGTCACCGCGACCGGAGGTGTACCCGTCGGATCGGCCACCACCGGGCATTCCACCCTGCCGTCCGCCGGGATTCCCACCGCCGGGGTTGCCGGCCGCGCCGCCGCCGGCCGAGGCCTCGGGACGCGGTCCCCCACCACCGGGTCCGCCGGCACCCGGTCCGCCGGCACCGGTGCGAGCTCCGCCACCGAATCCCTGTCCCTGGTCGCCGCTCAGCGACGAGTGATACACGCCGATGGCGGCAGCCTGGATCAGCACCGGGATGATCACGAACCGCAGTGGCAGATAGAACGCCAGCACCACGCTGAGCACCTCCGCGGTGAAGAAGTAGCGGTCGTGCATGGCCGGCAGCAGGAACGGCACCAGCACCGACGACGCCGTCGCCACCACCAGGGTCGTCGTCGGGGTCACCGGGGGCTTGCGCCACACCGACCACGCCAGGAACGCCACGATCACCGAGGCCGCCAGTCCGATACCCAGGTGGGCCAGCCAGGTGGCGTCGCCGTCGATCGGGATCAACTGATAGAGGTTGGCCGCGCCGAGCGTGAGCTGCTTGTAGGAGCCGGTCTGGTCGAGGTACACCGACACCGCCTCCCGCCACGGGGCGCCTGCGATGATCGCCGGTAGATCGAGCAGGGCGAACACCGCCGGGATCGCCGCCAGGGCGTACCACGGCAGGCGTCGCCGCAGCAGCAGCCATGCGAGGACCGGCAGAACGAAAACGGCCTGCAGCTTGAACGACACCGACAGCCCGAAGAACACACATGCCCACACAGAGTCGGCCACGTACGCGCGATGGGTGATCCCCACACGCTGTGCGCGGAGCAGGAAGTAGACCCCGCCCAGCGCGAACGCCGAGTAGATCGCGTCGGCCTGCCCCCACCACGCGGAATTTGTGATCACCGACGGCAGCAGGAACATCACGCCGAACGCCAACGCCCGCAACGAGAACCGCGGGGTCCGCAGAGCGACGATCCGATAGGCGAAGAACGCCAGCACGAGATCGAAGATCACCGACACCGCCTTGATCCCGATCAGCGACGGGATGTCGAGGGCGGTCAGGGTCCAGATCAGATACAGATAGGGGTAGTTGTAGTCGGCGAAGCGTTCGCGGAACGCACTGAATCCCTGGGTGTCGAGCGTCTGATACCAGCGGCTCAGGAACGCCTGGTAGTCCATCGTCTCGATGTCGCGGAACTGCCAGCGCACCACGAGACCCACCACGACGACGACCGCGAGGACCGTCCACCGGGCCCAGCCCGGCCGGCTAGTCGCCGGGGTCTCGTGCGGTGTGTCGGGGGTCGATGCCGGATCCGGCGGCAGCGTGCCGACGGGGCTCGTGTGTTCCACGGAGGTCATGGTGTCCACAGTGCTCGCCGAACCTGGGAACCCTGTGGACACCTCCTGCGAGTCGCCCACGACCGGCTGTCCGATGGCGCAGGCCGTGCCCGCACCCACCTCGGAGGTGCTCACCCCCCGACCCCGGCCGACAGAGGTTTCGACACGCCTCGTCGCTGCGCTCCTCACCGGCTCAACCACCGAAGTGGCGTTCAATCAGCCTGCTACCGAGAAACTCTCATCGATGATTGAGCAGGACGTTGTCGCGAAGCGACACCGACCGTCCGTCGAAATCCCGCGACCCGCCAATATCCCCACCCACCTCCGACGTGCCCACCCCCCGACCCCGGCCGACAGAGGTTTCGACACGCCTCGTCGCTGCGCTCCTCGACGGCTCAACCACCGAAGTGGCGTTCAATCAGCCTGCTACCGAGAAACTCTCATCGATGATTGAGCAGGACGTTGTCGCGAAGCGACACCGACCGT
>NZ_JBSFRM010000019.1:0-55558 GCF_053589235.1 Gordonia sp. NPDC003376
CCAGCATCGCGAGGACCCGAGTCGAAATCACCGCAACCCACGCACGACAGCGACCACCTCCGAGGTAGTCACGTACCGAATTTGGCCGACCGAGGTTTCGACACGCCTCGTCGCTCCGCTCCTCAGCGGCTCAATCTCAACCACCACACACACGCCTCGTCGCTCCGCTCCTCAGCGGCTCAACCAGCAACGCCCGGTTGCTGATTGAGTAGGGATTGATCGCGCACCCCGCGAATGGTCAGCCGTCGGACAGGGCCTTGCGGATCTGGTCGGCGGCACCGCTCTCGCGGGCCCACCGAGGCAGGATGAAGATCCCCTCGGCCTCGGCGGTGGTGCCGTCGGCGGTGCTGATCCGACCGACGGCGATCGACTTGACCCCCTCGACGCGATCGAGGCGCGCCTCGGCGCGCACCTTGCCGAGTTTGGTGCCCTGCCGGTACCGGATGGTGAGGGTGCCGGTCATCCCGGGTGCACCGGCACGCTCGGCGGCCGATCCCAGGATCTGGTCGAGGATCGCGGCCAGGATGCCGCCATGCACCAGACCGGCGGGACCCTCGTACGCCGGGCCCATCTCGAACTCCGCCCATGCGAGGCCGTCCTCGTCGAAGACGACATCCAGCGGTGGTGCGATCGGGTTGCGGGTTCCGATGACGGCATTGCCCCACGTGCGCTTGGTGCCGTCGGTGTTGAAACGCACGCCGAAGGAGTCGTCCGGCAGTTGTCGCGAACGCAGGATCTCCGTCGCGGCCTCGATGTGTTCGATCGCGGTGGCCGCCGCCGATGCGTCCACCTCGGTCAGCACCGTGTCGGCGATCAGGGTGCGCACCGCCTCCGCGATGTCGGTGGCGACGGCAGTGCGTTCCTGCAGCTCCTGGGCCCCGATGTCCTCGGTGAAGTAACCGCTCATGGTCTCAGTGCTCCGCTCGTCGGGTGGGCCGGAATCGGTACCGCATCCCTCAGTTCTAACAGGCCGACCGCGGACCGACCCGTCTCGTGTCCAGTTGGTACTACCAACGAGTAACCTCCCTCGTATGAGCGAACAGTGGAACGCATTCGACGTCACAGTCGACGACGGCATCGCCGAGGTGTCGCTGATCGGCCCCGGTAAGGGCAACGCCATGGGCCCCGACTTCTGGCGGGAACTGCCGGAGTTGTTCAAGGGCCTCGACACCGACGACGCGGTGCGAGTGGTGATCCTGCGCGGTGCCGGCAAGCACTTCTCCTTCGGCCTGGACCTCGTGTCGATGGCCGGCGATCTCGCACCCGTCCTCGCCGACAACGCGAAGGCCAAGCCCCGCACCGACTTCCATGACATGGTGCGCAGCATGCAGGGTGCCATCACCGCGGTCGCCGACTGCCGCAAGCCGGTGATCGCCGCGATCAGCGGCTGGTGCATCGGTGGTGGCGTCGACCTGATCACCGCCGCCGACATCCGCTACGCGAGCGCCGATGCCCAGTTCAGCGTGCGCGAGGTGCGGGTCGCCATGGTCGCCGACGTGGGCAGCCTCGCCCGCCTGCCCGGCCTGATCGGCGACGGCCACCTCCGGGAGCTCGCGCTCACCGGAAAGGACATCGACGCCGCCCGCGCGGAGAAGATCGGCCTGGTCAACGACGTATACGCGACTCCCGAGGAACTCCTCGAGGCCGCTCGTGCGACCGCCCGCGAGATCGCCGACAACCCACCGCTGGTTGTACAGGGCGTCAAGACCGTTCTCGACCACAGCCGTGCCCCCGCCCAGGCCGACAGCCTGCGCTATGTGGCCGCATGGAACTCCGCCTTCCTGCCGAGCAACGACATCGGCGAGGCCGTGGCCGCGGTGTTCGAGAAACGCAAGCCCAAGTTCAGCGGTTCCTGAGCTCCGGACCTGAGGGCACCCAGGTCGTCCAGACCCCCGACCCTCAGGTCACCGGGATCAGTTCGAAGACCGGGATCGTCCGGTCCGTGCGGCGTTCGTACAGATCGAAGTTCGGCCACACCGACCGGAGGGTCTGCCAGGCCGCCGCGCGGTCCGCGTCGTGTAGTTCCCGCACCCGCACCGTGCGGGTCACCCCTTGGTCGATGATCGCGGCGGTGTCGGTGGCACGGAGGTTGAACACCCACTGCGGGGTGTTCGGCCCACCGAAATACGAGCCCGCGACCAGCCAGGAGCCGTCGTCACGCGGTACCGCGAGCAGTCGCGTCCGCCGCACCACACCGCTCTTGCGGCCGGCCACCACCACCGTCGTATTGGGCAGCCCCGCGATGTCGAGCAATCCGTAGCGCTCCCGGGTGATCTTGCGGATCGCGTTGTCACACTGGACGATCCGCGGAAGGTACTTCGGCAGCCACGCGATCGAACCGACCCGGATCGCAACGGGGGTGAGCAGACCCATACCGACCAGTCTGTCATGCCGGTCCGTCATGCCTCAGATGTGGCACAGGTCCGACCGTCGATACTCCCCGGGTCGCCGTGACCTGTCAACGGCGCCCTCCACAGGTGTGGAGCAACGATCGCCGGTCGCGGTGGTACGGCCGCACGATCGGTGCATGACACCACATCACGTCCACGCCCACCACATCCCGCCGGCCGAACCCATCCCGCACATCGACACCGCCCGCCTGCCCTTCGACGGAGCCGACGAACTCCGGCAGCGATGGCGCGCGCTGATGGGCCCGCTCGGCTTCTCCGAGTCGCTGCTCTGGTTCGTGTTCGTCCTCGACGACCGCGAGTTCATGCAGACGATCAACCAGATACCGCTGCCGACCACACCCAACGTCCACCTGATCGACGGTCTGATGGCGGAATTCGCGCGGGCGACCGAGCAGTTCACACGGGTCAGCGTCGCATGCCTGTACACACGACCCGGTTCCGACGGCATCACCGCGCGTGACCGTGGATGGGCGCAGGTGATCACCGACGGCGCGGCCAGGCACCGCGTACCGATCCATCCGTTGTTCCGGGCCAACGATCTCGCGCTGGTCCCGTTGGGTCCCGACTCCGGGATCGAGTCGTCAGGTCCGTTCGAGCAGGCCTCGTAACCGGGACAGTTCGTCGTCGATCTCGTTCAGTTCCGAACCCCGATCCACCGAACCCGCGGCATCCGAATCCCGATCACAGGTCACGTCGAGTCCGTCACCGGAACCCAGTCCGACGATCCGTTCGGCGAGCACGGCAACACGGTCGACATCGGGCGGGTAAGTCCCCGCCAATCGTTGCCCGGCGTACACGGTTACCGCATCGGCAAGCCGGCCGGTGGCCGTGGCCACCGGAATCCACGCCATCGCAGTGGTTCCGGCCGGTGGCGGCTCGGCCGATGCCCGCTGCATCCGGGTCTGCAGATCCGACAGCGCCCGGTACGCGTCACGACGCGCGGCCACGAGTTCGTCGTGACGTCGTCGCGCGGCGCTCGCCTCGTCGGGAATCGGGGTGGCGGCGATCCGCAGATGCGCTGCGACACCCGACATCGCGGTGGCGAAGGTCTCGGCGACCCAGGCACGGCGTGAATGCGGCCAGATCAGGTAGCCGAAGACGATTACCACGAACCCGCCGACGACAGTGGCGCCTATGCGTTGCCAGCCGTAGTTCGCAGAAACGTCGCCGGGGCTGATCACGTCGACGAGCAAGATGACCACCGGCGCGATCGCGACCGCCTGGAGCGCATACGACCGCATCATGAACCATGGCACGCACGCCGACAGCAGCCCGATCGCGACGCCGATTTCCCACCCCTTCGGCACCAGCAGGATCACCACCGTGGCGATCGCGACGCCGATCACCGTTCCGACGACCCGCAGGATGGCCCTGTCGAACACCGATCCGAAATCCGGCTTCATCACCAGACAGACGGTGAGCGGGACCCAGAACCAGTGGCTGAACGGAAAATACGCCTTGGCGCCCACCGCGATCCCAAAGCAGAGGGACAACCGCACGGCCGCGAAAACGACCTCGGAGCCGATGGCATGGAAGGTGAACCCGCGACGGGGCGCCAGAACCGAGCGATGCGTACCACCCAGCGCATGATCGAGGGCACGGACTCGTCGGCAGAGTGGGGACGTCGAGGTCTGCACCACCGCAGGTGGTGGTGTCGGCTCCTTCTGCCGTCGGCCAACCGATCCGGCCAAATCGGTGAGATGCCCGCCGACGGCCGCCAGCTCCGAGGTGTCGGTCGAGGCCAGCACCAGCGCCTGCACGCGATCGGCGGCACCCACGACATCGGCGTCGAGCGACCAGTCGCCTGCCGATCCCATCCGGTGGACGCGGACCTCGGAGACCCGGCCGGCGGCGTTGCGGTGGGCGGTTGTTGCGGCGATCCGGGCCCGCCCCGTCCGATCGCTCCCATTCCGATCCTCGGGGTCGGCGAGGTCAGCAATCCGCGCGGTGGCCAGATCGGCCAGCGACTGCAGCAGCGCGACCAACACGATCCGTTGCGGCCGACGCGGTTCGACGAGCATCTCGATCGCGAGCAGCGCGGCATACAGCGCGCCGCCGACCAAGTACAGCCAGATCGGGGTCCACCAGTCGATGCCGTCGACACCGATCGCGATGGACGCAACCAACAAGAACTGCATCCCCGCGACGGAGAACTCCGGCCCGAATCCGGCGATCAGTCCCGCAAGCAGGGCGACGGCCGCCATCACCGGGATCAACGCGGCCAGCGGGATGTTCTGCACGAACCCGAGGAGGTAACCGCACGCCGCTATCGGCGTGGAGATCGCAATGATCCGGAAGTTCAGCCGGTACGTGCCCTCGCGTTCACCGGCGGCGAGCAACAACGTGGCCAGTCCGATCCACATACCGATGAGCACATGGCCGGTCAACGACCCGATGACGAACGGTCCGCCGACGGCGATGCCGGATCGGATCGAGTGGCCGATCGGGATCGCCGCGGGCTCGATCCGCATCATCTCGCCGAGCCACGACGCCGGCCGAACCGGGCCGGGCGATACCGCCGACCCACGTTCAGTACGCCCGGCTGAGGTCCCCCCCGTCGGATTCCGGGCCGGCGGGGTCCGGTCAGAGGGTCTTCGATCCAGCACTTCGTCTCCCACGAGTCGGCCGACCACGGAATGCGTCTGATCGTGAATCTAGCGCACGGAGGGGGTGAACCGCGGATCCGGCCGCGCCCCGAGATCGACGGTGCCGTCCACGATCTGGTCGACGGTCGCCGAATGGTCACCACCGAAGGTGGCCGCATACTCGGCAGTCCAGGTGACGCTTCCGAACACCGGCACCCGTAACGGCGTGGGCTTGTCGATCTCGATCAGCAGCGCGTCGAGATCGTCGGGCGGAGTCCATTGCACGGAATCGGTTGTGGCCGAACGGAACAGACGCTGAGTGCAGCCGGGACGATCGGTGGAGGCGTCGGCTTGCCGCGACCGGGCGCACTCGGCGAAATAGGCGGTCAACGCGTCGTCGACGGCGTGCGTGCCGGCGTCGGTCAGGCTCACCGACAGGTCGGGGGTGACGGGCTCCGACCTCGCACCGCCGACCGCCTGACCACCGGAGTCGGCGATGGCGAGATGGCGGGTACCGCTCCCCCACACCAGCGGGCCCGGGAAAACGTGGGCGGTGCGGATTCCGGCGGTGGCGTGACCGAGCAGGGACAGGCCGGCGAGTGCGCGTTGGGTGTCCTGCGGGATGGTGACCGGGATGACCGCACCGTCGATCACCCAGCGCCCGGGAGCCCCGGACAGGCGGTAGGTCACCTCCACCGGCTCGGTACCCGAGCGGAATCGAGCGGTCACCGCGATCGGCCCGCCCGACTCGGCGCCACCGGCTCCGGTGGTGTCGGGATCGGGTGTGACCACCTCGATCGCGGTGATCGGTGCGGCCCCACGCTGGACGGCGATCGCGGTGTCGGACAGGAACACCGCCGACGATGGTGTCACGATCAGTTGCCGGGCCAGGTTTCCGTCGGCATCGGCGAGCGCCCGCAGGAACGTCCGCACGGTGTGCTGCGGGGTGTCCCGGGCGTCGTCGGAACCCGACGAGGGCCAGAACACGATGGTCCCGACCACCGCCACCAACACGACGGTGACGAAAACGGCGACACCCGCCACCACCCAGGTGACGGATGGGGACGGGCGCCGCCGTTCGGGAACGGTCACTCCGCGGTGGCGGTCCCACCCAGCGACGAGGTCAGTTCGTCGGCCAGCAGCCGGGCGAACCCGGCCGGGTCGTCGAGTTCGCCGCCCTCGGCGATCAGTGCCATGCCGTGGACGAGCCTCGCGGTCGGCACCAGCGGCGCGTGGTCGTCGGAGGCCGCGAACGCCTTGTTCAGTCCGGCGACCAGCGGGTGGTCCGGGTTGAGCTCCAACGCACGCTTGGACTTGGGCAGTTCCTGACCCGACGCCCGATACAGCTTCTCCAGTTGCGGGGACATCGAGAAGTCGTCACCGACGAGGCAGGCGGCCGACTCGGTGAGCCGCTTGGACAGGCGGGCCTCGGTGATGTCGTCGGCCAGTGCCTCACCGAGCCACCCGAGCAGACCCTCGAACTCCTCGGTCTGGGCTTGTTCCTCGGCGTCGTCGGCCTTCTCGGCATCGTCGAGCTCGTCGAGATCGACCGAACCCTTGGCGATCGACCGGAACGCCTTGCCCTCGAACTCCAAGCCCGAGGTCACCCACATCTCGTCGACCGGGTCGGACAGGATCAGGACCTCGATCCCCTTGGCGCGGAACGCCTCGAGGTGCGGCGAGTTCTCGATCTGCTGCCGCGACTCGCCGGTCATGTAGTAGATCGAGTCCTGCTTTTCCGGCATCCGGCCGACATAGTCGGCGAGGGTGACCAGTTCGGTCTCACTGTGGGTCGACGAAAACGACGACGCCTTGAGCACGGCGTCACGGTTGTCGAAGTCGTTGACCAGACCTTCCTTGAACACCCGCCCGAAGGTGGACCAGAAGGTCTGGTAGTCCTCGGCCCGCGAGCCGCGCATCTCGGTGATGATGGAGATGACCTTCTTGGTGAGGCGCCGGCGGATCGCCCGGATCTGCCGGTCCTGCTGCAGGATCTCGCGGGAGACATTGAGCGAGAGATCGGCGGCGTCGACCACACCCTTGACGAAGCGCAGGTACTCGGGCATGAGTTCCTCGCAGTCGTCCATGATGAACACACGCTTGACGTAGAGGTGGATGCCGGAGTTGCGTTCCCGCATGAACAGGTCGAACGGCGCCTGGGTGGGGATGAACAGCAGTGCCTGGTACTCGAAGGTGCCCTCGGCCTTGAGGGTGATGATCTCCAGCGGCTTGTCCCACGCGTGCCCGACGTGCCGGTAGAACTCCTCGTACTCCTCGTCGGAGACCTCGTCGCGGGAACGCGCCCACAGCGCCTTCATCGAGTTGACGGTCTCGGTCTCGACGGTGGTGACCGTGGTCGGCTCACCGTCCTCCTCCTCCGCCGGGGTCGTCGTGGTCTTCTCCACGTCCATCCGGATCGGCCAGCCGATGAAGTCCGAGTACTTCTTCACCAGCGAGCGCAGCGTGGCCACGTCGGTGTAGTCATGCAGGTGATTCTCGGTGTCGACCGGCTTGAGGGTCAGGATCACCGAGGTGCCCTGCGGGGCATCGTCGACGTCGGCGATGGTGTAGGTGCCGTCGCCGGTGGAGCTCCAGCGGGTACCGGTCTGCTCGCCGGCCTTGCGGGTGATCAGGGTGACGGTGTCGGCGACCATGAACGTCGAGTAGAAACCGATACCGAACTGCCCGATGAGCTCCTCGGTGGTCGAGGAGTCCTTGGCCTCGGCGAGCTTCTTGCGCAGCTCGGCGGTGCCCGACTTGGCCACGGTGCCGATCAGTCCGACGACGTCCTCACGCGACATGCCGATCCCGTTGTCGCGCACGACGAGTGTGCGGGCGTCGCCGACGGTCTCGGTGTCGAGGGTGATGTGCAGATCCGACGTGTCGACGTCGAGATCCTTGTCCAGCAACGACTCCAGGCGCAGTTTGTCGAGCGCGTCGGAGGCGTTCGAGATCAACTCGCGCAGGAAGCTGTCCTTGTTCGAGTAGATCGAATGGACCATCAGATCCAGCAGTTGCCGGGTCTCGGCCTGGAATTCCCTGACTTCGGATTCGGTACTCATCGGCGACCTCCACAATGATCACTGATCGGGCTACGGCTCGACCTGCGGCGCCCGCCCGGCCCACACGACCGCGGGCAGCAGGTCGACGACACAGCTTCTGACGGCGCAAAGTCTATCGAGGCGCACCCAGTAGGCTGGAACAGGGTGCCGCACCCAGAACGACCGACCACCGGGTATCGGATACCGGGAAACAGGAGGACGTCGGGCCGATGACAGTCCCGCGCTTGATGTGTGTGCACGCCCATCCCGACGACGAGTCGCTGTGGACCGGCGGGACCATTGCCCGACATGTGGCGCTCGGCGGGAACGTGTCGGTGGTGACCACGACCTGGGCGCCGGGAACCTCCCGGCACGCGGAGTTGCGTCAGGCGCTCGGCGAGCTCGGGGTGACCCGCGAGCCGATCATGCTGGGATACGCCGACGAGGGTGTGCCGCTGTCGGCGCCGAAGAGTCCCCGGTTCTGTGAGGGGCGGTTCGACAAGCAGGTCCGCGAGCTCGTGACGCACATCCGGCGGTTCAAGCCGGAGATCATCATCACCTACGACCCGGCCGGGATCTACGGTCACCGCGACCACGTCCACACCAATCGCCTCGCCTGTGCGGCTGCCGATGCCGCAGCCATCCCGATGTTGCACCGCAGTACCGGTCCGTCATGGCGGGTGCGGTCGCTGTATCTGTCGACCATCCCGGAATGGATGATCGAGGACGTCGCCGACGACTTCTTCCCCACCATCTCCCGCTATGCGCTGCCCGGTACGCCGACGGCGCTGGTGGATCTGAGTCTCGATGTGTCGGAGTGGATTCCGCAGAAGACCAAGGCGATACTCTCGCACCGCAGCGAGGTGGAACGCAGCTACATGATCTCGTCGCTGATGAAGCTGCCCGAACCGCGACTGAGCCGGCTGCTGGGCACCGAATGCTACATCCGGCGCGACCTCGTCCCCGGCGGGAGCGAGCTGTAGACCGATCCCGGTGGATCGGGTCGGTCTTCTACGGGGCGCCGGACTCGTACGGGGCGTCGGGGTAGGGATGCAATTCCGATCGCAGTCCGCTGGCGCGGTGGACACGACGTTCCACCGCGGCCCGCAGACTCTCCGCCGTCCCGACGATGCGCACGCGTGTCTTGGCGCGGGTGATCGCGGTGTAGAGGAGTTCACGGGTCAGCAAGGGTGAGTCCGCCGGCGGCAGGACCACCGTCACGGCACCGAACTGGCTGCCCTGACTCCGGTGGATGGTCATCGCGTACGCCCACATCGTCTCGGCCAGCCGGGCCGGTGACACCTGAACCGGGTCGCTGAACTCGCTGCGTCGGAACGCCACCGACACGCTCGGCTCACCGTCGTCGAGGCGTCGGATCACCACGCCGCAGTCGCCGTTGAAGACCTTGTTCTGTCGATCGTTGGCGGTCACCAGGATCGGCGTCCCCGGCTCCCAGCCGATCATGTCGGGTGCCACCGGCGGATGACCGGGGACCTCCGACAGCCACTCCATGATCTGACGTGACCAGCCCTGGACACCCCAGCTTCCCTCACGGTGCGCGCACAACACACGGTGCCCGTCGAGGGCGTCGAGCGCATCGACCGCCGAACCGGTGCGGCCCGCCTCCCACAGCGCGCGACCCCATGCCACCACGTCGCGGGCGATCGCCGGATCACCGGGTTCGACCAGTTCGACGTCGCCGATCTCCGGGGAGGCCAGCAGATCCAGGACGGCGTCGGCATCGCCGCCGTTCACCGCGGCCGCGATGTGGGCGATGCCGCCGCGGTTGCGGTAGTTGCGGGTCAGCGCGACGATCCCGTCACCGAGGCGCGGCAGCTCCGGCCCGGTCAGCTCCGCGGCGGTCGCGAGATCGGCGAGATCTGTCGCCGGCACCGCTCCGGTCGGGGCACGCTCGACGAGGTCGGCGAGCACGGCACCGGCCTCCACCGACGCCAGTTGATGCGGATCACCGACGAAGATCAGGCGGGCGTCCGGGCGGATCGCCTCGAGGAGGTGACTCATCGCGGTGATCGACAGCATCGACGTCTCGTCGACGACCACGACGTCATGCGGCAGCAGGTTGCCGCGCCGGTACCGCGGCGCCGACCCGGGCCGCCAGCCGAGGAGTCCGTGGACGGTGACCGCGTGCACCGTCGGCGTGTGCCCGGTGTTGGCGCTGTGCCCGGTGTTGGCGCTGTGCCCGGAGTTGTCGCTGTGCCCGGTGGCGTCCGCGCGACGCAGACCGTCCAGGGATGCCTGCAACTGGGCGACGGCCCGCCCGGTGGGCGCACACACCGCGACGTGCGCCTGGCCACCGGCGATCTGCTCGAGGACCGACAGGATGCGGGCGACGGTGTAGGTCTTGCCCGTGCCGGGCCCGCCGGTGAGTACCGAGGTCCACCGCGAGGCGGCCACCGCGGCGGCAAGACGTTGCCGCGGTGAGGCATCCGGGCTGGAGGCGAACGCGGCGTCCACCGCGGCCCGGACCGCGTCGGCGTCGACGTCCGGGCGCTGTGCGCCGCGCTCGGCGAGGATGGTGCGGATCACCTGCTCCTGTTGGAAATACTTGCGCAGGTACAGAAGTGGCCCGTCGTCGGAGTCCATCACCACCAGCGGCCGCAACGGTCCGCCACTGGCACCGACGATCAGCGGGCCGGCCCGCAACGCCGTGAGCATCGCCTCGGTGGTCGGTAACGCCAGCACCGGTTCACCGTTGTCGTCATCGGGTACCGAGATGTCGGCGAGGGCCAGACAGGTGGAGCCCTGCCGGACCGCTCGGACCGCGAGCGCCGTGGCGAGCTGTTCGATCTCGCCCACCCGGTCACCGGACATCCGAACCAGCCTGCCGGTGATGTGGATATCGGCGGCATCGAGAATTCCGGCGAGGTTGGCCTCGCGAAGGATTCCGGTGGCCGACCGCACCCGCATGCCGTTGCGGTCGTCGGTCACCGCGGGTGTGACGCCACCGTCGGGGGTGCCGCCGCCCGCGAGCGGGTCGTGCGTGGTGGTCATCGGTCTCCCCCGGCCAACAGATCCGACAGCGTCGTCACCAGCTCGGCCGGGACACCCCACTCGAACACGCCACAACCGGGTGGGGTGTCAGGTCCGGCCATGCCGCGGACGAAGTGGTATTGCACCGGACCCAGATGGGTGGCCGGGCGGTAGCCGGGCAGGCGCCAGCGCAGGTATCGGTGCAGCGCAACCGAATACAGCAGTGCTTGCAAGGGGTAGTGGGATCGGATCATCTCGGCGGCCATGGCATCGGCGGAGAAGTCCTCGACGGCCAGCTCGCCGGGGTGCAGCCGGTTGGTCTTGTAGTCCACCACCACGAACCGCCCGTCGGGTGTGCGCAACACCGAATCGATACTGCCGGTGAGGAATCCACGCAGCTGCTGGTCGGGAACGGTGCGCAGCACGTCGGCGTAGCCGGCCAGCAGGTCGTCGGCGGGCAGGAGCCGTTCGACGTGCCCGGCGATGGCGGCGAGGGTGGCACCATTGCCATGCCCGTCACCGAGTGGGAGCTCGAAATCCAACTCGGCCAGCCGATCCCGCGGCCCGATCCCCCACAGGTCGCCGAAGCCCAACGGGGTGGTCAGCACACCCTCGAGTGCGGCGGTGAGCGCGTCGATGTCCACCGGTGAGGCGAAGCGGGCGGCCGACTCGCTGCACAGGTCCCGAATATGTGCGGTCCGATCGGCCTGGGCGGTGTCGACGTATTCGAGGACTTCGTGCACCAAGGTGCCGAAGGCCGCACCGAACGGCATCCCGTTCATGGGCGACGGTCGCCGGCCGTCGGTGCCCGCACCCTGCTCGGCCGGCTCGCCGCCGAGGTCGACCGGCTCGTCGGTGACCGTCTCGGACTCCGGTTCACTGCCGGCCGCCGGTTCGGCATGGCCGTGACCCGCGGCGGCGACGATCGCCGAGTACGATGTGCGCCGCCACCCGCGATCGATGGTGCCGGTGAACGACGCGGCCGCGAGTCCGATCTGGTCCCCGTCGGTCTCGGTGGGTGGCCTGCGGGGCGGGGTCAGCCCGCCGGCCGGTTCGACGCTGATGGTGTCGGTGCCCGCCGCGAACTGCTGCAGCCGCGTGGCGCACTCGTCGGGTGCGGGTACCGGCACCTTCTCGGGCAGGTCGGTGCCCATCGGCAGGAACCCGACGGTCTGGCGGGCGAACAGCAGCCGGTGCAGCGACGACTCGGCGGTCCCATACGACGGCGCCCACCACATCACCACCTGCGACGCGGCGCGGGTCAGGGCGACGTAGAACTTGCGGAGGTCCTCACCTGCATCCTCGGAGATGCTGCGCGACAATCGCTCTCCACGGCCGGTCGATCCCTGTCCGCCGACGTCGAGATGCCGGTGCCCCTCGTCGTCGTGGTAATGGAAGGTGGGCGGCTGACGATAGCGTGACCCGTCCCAGCCGAACGGGACGTAGACGATCGGGAACTGCAGCCCCTTGCTGGCGTGCACGGTCATGATCTGCACGACGTGGGTGTCGCGGTCGAGGCGGCGGGTCTGCTCCTCCGAGCGGCGCCATCGGGAGACGTCGGCGATCCGGTCGGCGAGCCACTCCTGCAGCGAGGTGAGGCCGCAATCCTGCTCCACCACATGGCGATTGCAGACCGTCGACACCTGCATCAGGTCGGTCAGGGTGCGTTCTCCGTCATCGGTGGCGAGGACCCGGGCGGCGACGCCACCCCGGGAGAGCACCTGACCGGCCATCGCGGCGAACCCGCCGTCGGTGAACACCCGGGCGAGATCGGCGAGGTCGGCGGCGAGGGTGGTCAGCCGGTCGTCACCGGCCGAGGCCAGCTCGGCCGGAGTCCAGCCGATCAGCGGGGTGAGGGCGGCCAGGGCGACCCGATCAGCGCGTGACGGCTGTTCGATGGCGCGGAGCAGCCACAGCCAATGCAGTGCGCTCATGGTACTGAACACGCTGGTGCCGGTGCCGACCACCGATCCGATGCCGTACCCGGCCAGGGCACGTTGCAGGGGCTCGATCGTCTTGTTGGCCGACACCAGGATCGCGATGTCGCCGGGGTGGACCGGCCGCGGACCGGTGTCGTCGTCGGCGTCCAGCCGCGTATCGGAGGCCAGCAGAGTGGCGATGTCGGCGGCCACGTCCGCGATCACCCGGTCGCGGACCGGGCCGATCGAGGCGAACTCGCCTCTCCCCGACCGCACCGGGAAGTCGTCGTGGGTGAACCACCGCAACCGGAGTGCCGGCGCGCCCGTCAGCCGGCTGCCGGACCGTCCGGCCCTGACCTGGTGCACGGTGATGTCGGGATGCCCCAGGTTGGCACCGCCGTACACCCGGAACAGGGCGGTGACCAGCTCTTCGTCGGAGCGCCAGTTGGTGTCGAGGGCGAGCAGATCGTCGGCCACCCGCACCGCCTGCAGGTAGCTGAGCACCTCGGCGCCCCGGAAGGCGTAGATCGACTGCTTCGGGTCGCCGACCAGCACCAGCCGCACGCGGCGGGCGGCGTCCTCGGTGTCGGCCCCGGAGTTGTGGAAGCAGCGGCGCAGGATCTCCCACTGGTAGGGGTCGGTGTCCTGGAACTCGTCGACCAGCACCAGGTCGAAGGCGTCACGGATGCGGCCACAGGCCTCGGCACCAATGGTCGGATCGGTGACGATGCCGTGCAGGATCATCTGCAGGTCGTCGTAGGTTCGCAGACGCGAGACACGTTTGCGACGCTCGACGATCTCGCGGACCCTGGCGCCGAACCGTACCCGCCGGGTCGCGACGGTGTCGGCCGCGCTGGTGCCGGTACCCGGCGCCGGGGCGAGGATCGCACCGGGACTGCGCACCGCCTCCTTGGCGATGGTCACCGCATCGCCGAAGCCGAACGCCGGCTCCTCGGCGTCACGGGCGAATCCGCGCAGGTAGAGGTCGAGTGCGGCTTCTTCCACGAGATCGTCGACGTCCTCCACGATCTCGTGCACGAGTTCCCGCTCACCGAGAAAGCCCAGCGCCTCGAGCATGCGATTGCAGAAGGTGTGGGTGGTGGCGATCGTGGACGCATCGAAATCCGAGAGGGCACGCGTGAGTCGGTCACGGCGCGTGGCGATCTCGGCCTCGGTGCCGGTCCGCAGCACCCGGAGCAACACGTCGTCGCCGCTCGGCTCATCGGTGTCGAGTAAGCGGACGAGCTCGGCGAGCCGGGTGCGCATCCGGTCCCGCAGTTCGGCGGTGGCCGAACGGCTGAAGGTGACCAGGAGCAGCTTGTCGATCGGGATGCCCTCGGCGATCTGCCGTGCGGCGATCCCGACGATGGCGTATGTCTTGCCGGTTCCGGCGCTGGCCTCGAGCACGGTGGTGCCCTCACCGAGGTCGGCCGCGAGGTCGAACGGGCGCGGGATGCCGGCCCGCGCGGCGGAATCGCTTGTCGTGGCCGGATCTGTGCGTGTGGGAGACGGGGTCATCGGGGCGTCACCTCGTGTTCGACGATCGGCGTCCAGACGCGGTGGGCCAGAGCACCGAACAGCTTCTCCCCGACCGCCAGGCCCAGCCCGGCCCAGCGGGAATGGTCGCTGACCGTCGCCGCCGTGACGTCGTCGAAACCGACCGTGGCGGTGACGTCGTTGCCGTAGACGAATCGGAGGTAGGGATCGGTGTTGTCGCCGTACATGCCGTCGAAACGCTGTGCCGCCGCACGCAATGCGATGGACGGGGAACCGCCGTCGGCCAGTCGGCCGGCGTAGACCTCACCGGCGTCGAGCGGCAGCGGCAGAACCTCGAGGAGCCCGAGTCGGCGGATCTCGACGAGGTCGGCGAGCAACGACGTCGCGTCGTCGGGTGCCCGCAGGTGTACCGACGACACGCCCGGCGCCTTCTGCGGGGCGCGGCCCACGACGATCCCCGCGGTCGGTACCGGACCGGCACCGGCCCCGGACTGTACGGCCGCGGTCAGGGCGAGCAACCGGATCCACAGGGACAACCGCTGTTTGGCCCGGATCTTGGAATAGGTGGCCTCGACGATGGAGGTACCGAAGACGTCGCCGACGCTGCCGTGCAGGCGTCGACCACCGGGCAGTTCGAGGACGAAGTCGCGCGTCGCGCCGTCGTCGGGTCGGAGGGATGCGGCGGTCGAGCCGACCGCACGGACCTGACCGGAGATCCGTTCGAGCTCACGGCGACCGAACTCGGCGGGCGGCAACGTCCCACGGCGGAGCTCGGCCATCAGGCAGTCCCGCAGGTCGGCCCCGGCGAGGGTGCGGTGCAACAGCCGGTTACCGATCGCCCACTCCGCGAGACCGCCGAGGGCGACGTCCAGGCCGTCTTCGTCGGCGGTGTCGTCGTCGGGCATGCGGGCACCCAGGCGTTGCCGGACGAAACCCTCGATCGGGTTGGTGAAGAACGAGATCAACGATGTGAGCTCGATGTCGGAGTCGGCATCGGCGAGCTCGGCGACGTCCGGGGGTGCGCCCGGATCGATCACCGCGTCGGCGATCCGGACGGCCGGGGTCTGCGGTCCGCGCAGGGCGCGGGCGCCGTCGAGGAGTCCGGTGTCGAACCCGAACGGACCGGCGACACCGGCGATCGCGCCCGGGACGAAGTTGCGCTCGTCGAAGCCGTGCAAGGTGTGCCGGACGATCACCTCGTCGGCATCGGTACCGCGCAACACGGCCAGGGTGTCGACGAGCTCGCTGACCACCACCGCCGGCGGTACGGGCGTACCACTGACCGGGTCCGCGCCGGTGTAACAGACCAACAGGTGCTCCTCGGCGGCCATGATGGCGTCGAGGAAGAGCTGACGGTCCTCGTCGCGCGGATTGCGCTCACCGACCAGCGGGACCCGGCCGAGGACGTCGTCGCCGTCGACGCGCAGTGCACGCGGGAACGACTCGGCGTCGACGCCGAGCAGCACCACCACCCGGTGCGGCACCGAGCGCATCGGGACGAGGGTGCACACGGTGAGCTCCCCGGTACGGAAGTTGGCGCGGGTGGGTCGGCCCGCGATCATCAGGGCGACGAGGTCACGCACGTCGGAGAGCCGGAGCGGGCGGGCGGGCTCGCCCGCCCCGAGTGTCTCGGTGACCATCCGGATGGTCTGGGCTACCTGCCACTCGTCGCCGGTCGCGGTGCCGGTGAGGTCGTCGACGATGTCGATGAGCGTCTGGGCCCAGACCGAGGCCGGGTGGGTCCCGGTCAGCCGGGTGAGCAGGTCGCCGAGCCGGTCGACGAATTCCATCAGACGTCCCGCGAGATCGATCTGGGTGCTCTCGAGTCCCTCGATCGGCAGGGCGGTGCCCAGCCATCGGCCGTCGTCCTCCTCGGCAACGGCACCGAGGGCGATACGGTCGAGACCGGCGCCGAAGGTTCCCTGCGCGAATCCGGCGAGCTCGAACCGGGCCCGTTGGGTATCGTCGATCCCCCATCGGATTCCACTGCGCGACAACCATTCCCGAACCCATTCGAGATCGTCGTCAGACATCGCGAAGTGGTATCTCACCGGTGGTCGCGACAGCAGGTCGGCCACCTCGCTCGCGGTGACCCGGCCGACACCGAGTTCGACCACGGTGGCGACGACGTCGAGGACCGGGTTGACATGGCGGAGCCCGCGGTCGGCGAGTCGGACGCGCAACCGGGCCGCCGGGTGGTCGAGCCCGGACCGACCGAACGACCCGCGGATCAGCGGGGCGAACGTCTCGACGTCGGGGCACATGACGATCACGTCGCGTGGCTGCAGGGTGGGATCGGCGTCGAACAGGTGCAGCAGTCGGTCTCGCAGGACCTCCACCTGTCGTTCCGGACCGTGGCAGGCATGGATCTCCACCGAGGTGTCGGCGACGGGCGGTGTCGCGATCTCGCGGGGGGCCACGTCGTCACGGATACCGCGCTGCACATGGCGCAGGAGCCTCGGCCCGTCCGGCGTGTCCTCGCCGGCGGGCACGTGATGGAGGTCCCGGTCGACCATCGGGAGCAGGTTGATCTGCAGTTCGCGGATGTCGTGGGACAGACCTGCCAGCAACGGGTTCCGCAGCGCGGGTGCGGTGTGTGCGGTGCGCCTGCGATCGGCGAGACGGGTGGCGGCGCCGATTCGGCCCCACAGCGCCGGGGAGGCATGTGGGGTGAACAGGTGCACGTCACGGTGGGTGGACACCGCCGCGGCCACCTGACGGAACGACTCGGACAGGCGGGTCGGACCGAAGACCGCCGAGCGGGACGGCAGGTCGATGACGTGGGCGTCGGCCCGCAGTTGCGCACAGACGTCGTCGAGCGCCTCCACCGGATGCGGCACGCCGGTGCGGGCCCGGACCTCACGCCAGAGGAGGGGCTGCCAGGACATGTCGTCGGGCAGGACCCCACCGGCGCCGTCCCCCTCGTCGCCGCGCGCCCATCCGGCGAGCATCCCCGGACGCTGCCGGGCGTATCGCTCGAAGAGGTCGGCGATGTGGCGGGCGGTGGCATAGCGGCGTCCGGCACGCAGGTCGTCGGCATCGGCTGCACCGGCCCCGTCGGGATCGGTTCCGCCGACCCCGATGTGGCGGGCCAGCATCCGCAGGGCCGGATGGGTGATCAGATCGTCCAGCACGGCGAGCACCGACCAGACCAATTCACTCCCACCCCAGGCCGATGCACGGTCGGCGGCGTACCCGGGCTCGCGGGCGAGCACCGCGTCGATGACACGGTCGGTCACCGCCGCGGGTGACGAGAAGTCGATGTTGGCGGCGATACCGTCGCCGGCAGGGCCGGCACCGAGACGGGTGGCGAGGCGCTGCTGCAGCCAGCGTTCGACGCCCCGCGCGGGCACCGCGACGATCTCGGTGGCCAGCGGGTCGTCGAGCGGGTCGAGCAGGATGTCGCCGAGGGCGTCGGCGAGGGTGTCGGTGCGCTCGGCGCGGTGCAGGACGAACATGGGTGTCCGGTGTCCGGGGTCAGCGAGCCGGCCGCAGGGTCGGGACCTCACCCTGATAGCCGGAGAGCACCGTGCGCACATCGTCCGGGATCGGAATCGGCCGGCCGGTGTCGGGGTCGATCACGACCATGGTGGTGCCGGCGACGGCCGAGAGAACGCCGTCGGCGGCGGTGATCGCGGCCCCGATGGTGTACGAGCTGGTCCCGAGACGGGTGATGGCCATCGCCACGGTCACCGGCGCCTCGGTGTAGAGGATGGGTGCACGGAACTCGATGTCCTGGCGCGCCACCAGCAGGTGCACCTGCTCGCCGCGGCCGCGGAACCAACGACTGAACGCGCGGACCCGCCCCTCTTCGAACAGCCGCGCCACCTGCACGTTGTTGATGTGATGGTTGACGTCCATGTCACCCCAGCGCAGCTGCGCCTCGACGACGATCACGTCATCGGCAGGCGAGAGGGCTGCGGGCGCGACAGGAGCGGAATCGGGTGTATCGGCGAGCACGACGGCAAGCCTAACGCCCGGTCGCGACATCACCGGCAACACGCGGGGGTGACGTCGGCGGTATCGGTCGGACCGACTCCGTACACTCGTGACCGCACAGGCGCACCATGCATCGTCCACCCCTGCTTCGCCGGGCGGTCGGGGTTTCTCGGTGGGTGGGCCATCCGACGCGTGGCCGGGTCGGGTGAACGCGTGCCGGGTGGTTGCCTGTCGGGTCGATGTCGGAAGAGTCAGAGTGGTGGGGGTCGCGTGATCGTTCAGACATCGCGGATGGTGTTGCGACCCGTGCAGCGCGATGATGTCACCGATCTCGTCCGGCTCGACGCCGATCCGCACGTGATGCGCCATGTCAACGGCGGACTCCCCACCGCCCGCGCCACGATCGAGGACTGGGTGGTCCCGCGTGCGCAGGCCGAACTCCAGATCGGGCGCGGCGGCACGTGGGTGACGATCGACCGGCGGTACGGCGAGTTCTTCGGCTGGGTGTCGCTGCGCGCCCCCCGTCACTCCCGACGACCCGAACTCGAACTCAGCTATCGGTTGCGGCGGGAGTACTGGGGTCGGGGGCTGGCGACCGAGGCGGCGCGCGCCATCGTGGACCTCGCGTTCACCGATCTCGGTGCCGCGCGGGTGTTCGCCAGCGCGTCGTCGACCAACACGTCGTCGCGACGGGTGATCGAGAAGCTCGGGATGCGGGTGTCGGGAATCCATGTCTCCGACGAGCGCGCGATCGACGGGATCGGTGAGGTCGAATACGACCTCCTGCGCGAGCACTGGGAGATCCGGGCCCTGCGCCGCCGGACGGCGGACGCGCCGTCGACGGACCTGACCGCCTGACCCACCACACGCCGACATCACGGCGTGGTGACGCGATCACCGGAGCAGCGCTCGCGCCCAGGACGCGCCGAGAGTCCACGCCTCATCGCGACCGATGTCCCGGCGGGGACTACCGTATGAGATGCCCCAGACATGCGCTCCCCAGCCAGAAGGAGACCTCCTCGGATGAGCAGTCCCACTCCGACATCGGCCCGTCCACACGTCGTCATCATCGGGTCGGGTTTCGGCGGGCTCTTCGCCGCCCAGCGCCTGGCCAAAGCCGATGTCGACGTCACGCTCATCGCCAAGACCACCCACCACCTGTTCCAGCCGATGCTGTACCAGGTGGCGACCGGCATCGTCGCCGAAGGCGAGATCGCGCCGGCCACC
Source organism: Gordonia sp. NPDC003376 (assembly GCF_053589235.1). Classification (NCBI taxonomy): domain Bacteria; kingdom Bacillati; phylum Actinomycetota; class Actinomycetes; order Mycobacteriales; family Gordoniaceae; genus Gordonia; species Gordonia sp. NPDC003376. The sequence continues at coordinate 19,611 of NZ_JBSFRM010000019.1, forward strand.
CGTGTGGTCCTGCGTGACCAGAAGAACGCCACCGTGCTGATGGGTGACGTCTTCGAGATCGACCTGGCCGGAAAGAAAGTGACGTCGCGTCTCCTCGAGCGGATCACCGTCACCCCCTTCGACAAGCTGATCATCGCCGCCGGCGCCGACCAGTCGTACTTCGGCAACGATCATTTCGCCGAGTACGCGCCCGGCATGAAGACCATCGACCACGCGCTGGAACTGCGCGGTCGGATCCTGGGCGCCTTCGAGCAGGCCGAGCTGTCCGACGACCCGGAGGAGCGCGCACGTCTGCTCACCTTCGTGGTGGTCGGTGCCGGCCCGACCGGTGTGGAACTCGCCGGGCAGATCGCCGAAATGAGCGACAAGACCCTCAAGGGTGCCTTCCGCAACATCGATCCCACCGAGGCCCGGGTGATCCTGCTGGACGCCGCACCTGCGGTGCTGCCCCCGTTCGGCCCCAAGCTGGGCCAGAAGGCCGCGGCCCGACTGGAGAAGCTCGGCGTCGAGATCCAACTCAACGCAATGGTCGTCGACCTCGACTACGACGGCCTCGTCGTCAAGGAGAAGGACGGCTCGACCCGCCGGATCGAATCCCAGTGCAAGGTGTGGTCGGCCGGTGTGCAGGCCAGCCCGCTGGGCAAACAGCTGTCCGAGCAATCGGGTGTCGAACTCGATCGCGCCGGCCGGGTGAAGGTGCGTCCCGACCTGACCATCCCGGACAACCCGGATGTGTTCGTGGTCGGCGACATGATGGCCGTCGACGGTGTGCCCGGTGTGGCGCAGGGCGCGATCCAGGGAGGCCGGTACGCCGCCGACGCGATCAAGGCCGAGCTGAAGGGACAGACCCCTGATCAGCGCAAGCCCTTCAGTTACTACGACAAGGGTTCGATGGCGACGATCTCCCGGTTCAGCGCCGTCATGCAGGTGCCGATTCCGGGCACCAAGAAGAAGTTCGAGACCGAGGGCTACTTCGCGTGGCTCGGCTGGCTGGCCCTGCACCTGGTGTACCTGGTGGGCTTCCGCAACCGCCTCAACACCCTGGTCAACTGGTTCTTCGCGTTCAGCACCCGCGGTCGCACGCAGCTGGCCGTCACCGAGCAGCAGGTGTACGCGCGTACCGCGATCGGTCAGTTGTCGGAGCTGGAGAAGAAGACGATCGCCGAGGTCGAGGCCGAGTCCGCCGGGGCGGACGACGCCGCGGACACCGGCACCACGGATGCGGCGGCCGGCTGAGCTGCCGACCGCACAACCCGACGGTGGGCCGGTCACCCTGGGTGACCGGCCCACCGTCGGTCGGTCGAACCGTCTCCGCTCGACCGGCCGGCCCGGCGGATGACCGTCACGCGTGGGACAGGGCGACGACGTCGAGAGCGTCACACAGCGCCCGGGCAGCCGGGACCGACTCTGCGAGTGCGGTGGTCAGGGTCGCGTCGCCCGGCAGGGTCAGGCGCGCGGCATAGTTCACCGCGTCGACATCCGCCGCACGGACATCCGGGTAGCGGAACACACTGCTGACCGCCTGGAGTTCGCTGCGGCGCATACCCGATGCTGTGCTGGCGGGTTCCGGGCCGGTGGTTGCCGGGCCGAGGGCCACCCGATGCCGCAGCACCGGGAGCCCGGGCAGATCGACCCGCAGCCCGCCCTGCCAGCGGCCGCCGGCATCGGTGTCGGCGAAGCGCCCCGACCGGCCGATCTGGACGTGCTCATGCAGGTCGAGGGTGGCGTCCGGGTCGAGCACCACGACGATGTCGGACCGGTGGTGGGCGCCGCCGGCGACGACGGTCGGCTGGGGGTCGACCCGCAGCCGGGCGCCCGCGCCCACCTCGATATGCCAGCGGGCGGTCGAGTCCGGACGGTCGGCGGCCGGTAACGCGATGGTGGCCGCCACCGATCCCAGGTCCAGGAACGCGCCCGCCCCGATCCGGATGACGACCTCGATGTGGTCGCCGCCGAGCGGGGTGGCCGCGGTCCCGATCAGGTGGGCCGACGACACGCCGGTCTGCCGGACCGCGAGCCCACCGGTGGCCCGCAGGCGCGGGGACCGCCCGGCGTCGACGACGATCTCGACCTCGGTACGCACTATCCGGTCACCGCAGCGGCCTCGGCCAGTTGCTCCCGGATCCATGCCAGGACGGTGGACGCCGCCGGGTCGTCGGTGAGCGAGATCATCGCGGTCGGGCGGCCCTCACGGACACGCTCGGCGTCGGTACGCATCACCTCGAGGTCGGCGCCGACCAGCGGCGCCAGGTCGGTCTTGTTGATCACCAGCAGATCAGAGAAGGTGACCCCCGGACCGCCCTTGCGTGGGACCTTGTCACCACCGGCGACATCGATGACGAAGATCTGCACGTCGATCAGACCGGTCGAGAAGGTCGCGGTCAGATTGTCACCGCCGGATTCGACGAGGATCAGGTCCAGCGGCGGGTTGGCGGCCACCAGGTCGTCGATGGCATCGAGGTTGGCGGTGATGTCGTCGCGGATGGCGGTGTGCGGGCAGCCGCCGGTCTGCACAGCGGTGATCCGCTCGTCGGGCAGCACCGCGTGGCGGCGCAGGAAGTCGGCGTCCTCGGTGGTGTAGATGTCGTTGGTCAGGACGGCCACCGACAGCTCGTCGCGCAGCTGCCGGCACAGCGCGGCGACCAGGGCGGTCTTGCCCGATCCCACCGGCCCGCCGATCCCGACGCGCAACGCCTCACCCGGACGGCGGTCGCGTCGGGGCCGATCGTGGTGGTGACCGTGGGGTTCGCCGTCGATCAGATGCGGGGGCATGGGGAATCCTCTCCTCGGGGTCGGGTGGAACAACGGAATCGGTCGGACGGAATCGGTGATGGCGCGGGCACGGGCAGGGCGTGCTGCAGTCGCCCCGGACGTCAGGACACGAACAGCGGCATGGGGCGTCGTTCGTGACGTTCGGCGAGGACGTCGAGCACGGGGTCGGACAGGTCGGCCAGACCGACGGCCGCCTGCGCCGCCACCCGCTCGCATTCGGGGCCGAGGTCGGTGATCATGATCGCGACGTCGGCGGGGTCGAGGGCCAACAGCCGTTGTCCGGCGGTCGCGGACCCGCTGACCGTGGTGTAGCCGAGTACCAGTGCGGTGTGGAAGCCGGACAAGCCCGATGCAGCTCCGACCGATCCACTGATCACCGGCAGATGTGTGGTCGGCGAATGTGCCGACCAGTCGGTGTCGGCCCACATGCGCCGGGCCAGGCGCGCCATCCCTCGGCCCTGCGCCAGCGATGCCTTGCGCGCCGCGGGCGACGGCGTGCGGGCGTCGGTCTCGAGCTGGGCGCTCGGGACGTCGAGAGTGCCGTCGGCAACCGCCGCAGCGATCGACGCCGACACCAGCCCGCTGGTGGTGAGCCGCCGGTACAGGAAGTCGGCCAGACCGGCGGCGGTGCGGATCATGCCGTCGGTGACTGCCTGCTCCACACCCCCGGAGTGCACGTGTCCGCCCACCGGCAGCCGTGAGTCGGCCAGGGCCAGCATCATCGCCAACGGCGACGACACTGCAGGCGACGACGACGGGAGCGGGCCACCCGGTTCGGTCCGTTCCGGAGGGACAGGAGGGTTCGGGGACGGTGACATGCGGCCGACTCAGAACAGGAAGTAGCGCTGGGCCATCGGCAGCTCGGACACCGGCTCGGAGTCCCACACCTCGCCGTCGATGCGGACGGTGAAGGTGTCCGGATCGACCTCGATACGCGGGGTGGCGTCGTTGAGCGGCATGTCGGCCTTGCCGATCGAGCGCGTGTTCTTGACCGGCTCGAGGCGTCGGCGGACACCGATCCGCTCGGCCAGATCCGGGTCGGCGCCCGGTGCGACGAAACTGATCGACGTGGCCGCGGCAACCGGTGCGGCGGCACCGAACATCGGACGCGGCAGCACCGGCTGCGGAGTGGGGATGGACGCATTGGCGTCGCCCATCTGGGCCCACGCGATCGCGCCACCCTTGATCACCAGGTCGGGTTTGACGCCGAAGAACGCCGGGTCCCACAGCACCAGGTCGGCCAGTTTGCCGACCTCGACCGAGCCGACCTCGTCGTCGAAGCCGTGGGCGATGGCCGGGCAGATCGTGTACTTGGCGACGTAGCGCTGTGCCCGGTTGTTGTCGGCGTGCGAGTCACCGGCGAGCGAGCCCCGCTTGCGTTTCATCACGTGCGCGGTCTGCCACGTGCGCAGCACGACCTCGCCGATCCGGCCCATCGCCTGCGCGTCGGAGCCGATCATCGAGATGGCGCCGAGATCGTGCAGCAGATCCTCCGCGGCGATGGTCGACGGCCGGATCCGACTCTCGGCGAAGGCGAGGTCCTCGGGCACCGTCGGGTTGAGGTGGTGACACACCATCAGCATGTCGAGGTGCTCGTCGAGGGTGTTCACCGTGTGCGGACGCGTCGGGTTGGTCGAGCTCGGCAGCACATTGGGCGCAGCGGCGACGGTGATGATGTCCGGTGCGTGGCCGCCGCCGGCACCCTCGGTGTGATACGCGTGGATGCTCCGCCCGGCGATCGCGCCCAGGGTGGACTCGACGAACCCCGTCTCGTTGAGGGTGTCGGAGTGCAACGCCACCTGGACGCCGGTCTCGTCGGCGACGCGCAGGCAGGCGTCGATCGCCGCGGGGGTGGAACCCCAGTCCTCGTGGAGTTTGAATCCCGATGCACCGGCCCGGATCTGCTCCCGCATGGCTTCGGCGCTGACCGTGTTGCCCTTGCCGAGGAGCGCGATGTTCATCGGCCAGTGATCGGTGGCCGCGAGGATCGACGCGAGGTGCCACGCACCGGGGGTGACGGTGGTGGCCTTGCTGCCCTCGGCGGGTCCGGTGCCGCCGCCGATCAGGGTGGTGATGCCGTTGCCGAGGGCCTCGTCCATGATCTGCGGACAGATGAAGTGGACGTGGCAGTCGATACCGCCGGCGGTGAGGATCTTGCCGTTACCGGCGATGATCTCGGTGGACGGGCCGATCACCAGGTCCGGGTGGATCCCGTTCATGGTGTCGGGGTTGCCGGCCTTGCCGAGGGCAACGATCCGCCCGTCGCGCAGTCCGACGTCGGCCTTGATGATGCCCCAGTGGTCGAGGACCACGACGCCGGTGATCACGGTGTCGGGGGCGCCGTCGGCGCGAGAGGCGCGGCTCTGCCCCATCGACTCGCGGATCACCTTGCCGCCGCCGAACACCGCCTCGTCGCCGGCCAGGCCGGGGCCGCCGCTGCGGTCCTCGGTGACCTCGATCAGCAGGTCGGTGTCGGCGAGCCGGATCAGGTCACCCGTGGTGGGTCCGAACAGCTGCGCGTATCGGTCGCGTCCCAGCGTTGCCATCGTCAGTCGATCCTTCCGGGAGCGTCGAGGGAGATGCCGTGCACCTCACGAGTACCGCCGAGCGGTACCAGGGTCACCGTCATCGCGATCCCCGGTTCGAAGCGCACCGCGGTGCCCGCGGCGATGTCGAGGCGGCGGCCGCGAGCGGCGGCGCGGTCGAAGTCGAGGGCGGGGTTCGACTGGGGGAAGTGCACGTGGCTGCCCACCTGCACCGGTCGGTCACCGGTGTTGACCACCGTGAGTTCGATGGTCTCGGCACCCTGGTTGAGTTCGATGGTGCCCTCGGCGGCGATCACCTCGCCCGGTATCACCGCCGACGTCTTCTCCGACATGTGGCCTTCTGTCCTTCTCGTCTGCTCGGCTGACTTGTGCGACTTCGGTTCGGCGGCGATCCGGTTCGGGGCGCCGCCGGTCACCCGATCGGGTTGTGCACGGTGACCAACTTGGTGCCGTCCGGGAAGGTCGCCTCGACCTGCACGTCGTGCAGCATCTCCGGGATACCGGGCATGACGTCGTCGCGGGTCAGGACCTCACGGCCACTGGTCATCAGTTCGGCCACCGATCGGCCGTCACGGGCACCCTCGAGGACGTGATCGGTGATCACCGCCACCGCCTCGGGGTGGTTGAGCTCGAGGCCGCGGGCCTGCCGACGGCGCGCCAGTTCGGCGGCGTAGGAGATCAGCAGACGTTCCTGTTCATGCGGCGACAGTCGCACCGGACCCTCTCTTCGTCATTCGACACGCAGACCCGGCACCAACACGGGTGCCGGGTCTGTCATCCTGCCACGGTCCGAGGGCCCCGGCGCGGCGAGCGACGAGCCGTGTCGGTCACCACGCGGCGGGATGTCAAGGAGTGATCAGCGCGCCTCCGCCGGCGGTGAGCTCGGCCAGCCGCGCCGCGGTGCAGGCCGGTCCGACCGTCTCCACCTCGGTCGCCGTGAACGCCCCGGCGGCCAGACCCCGGCGGATCACCCCGGCCAGCGACATCGCCGTGGCCGGCTCGTCGACGACGTCACCGGACTGCCGGTCAAAGTAGGACTGCAGTCTGCTCGCCGCGGTCGGCATGGCCGCGCGGAAGAACCCGGTGACCGCGAGCCATCGGGTGACCAGATGTCCCGGATGCATGTCCCAGCCCTGGTAGAAGCCACGCTGGAGGGAGCGGGTGACGAGTCGGTGGTGGCGGCGCACGGCACTGTCGATCTGCTCGGCGGTGCCCGTCGGCATCACCTGGGTGGAGCCGTCGCTGATCCACACCCCGGTCTGTGCAGCGGCCGCCTGCATGACGGCCTTGGCATGGTCGGCGACGGGATGTTCGAGCGATTGCTGCGCGGAGACGATGCCGCATGCTGCGCTGTAGTCGTAGGTCCCGTAGTGCAGCCCGACGACGCGTGGTGCCCCGCGGTGGATCGCCTCGGCCACCGTGGCCCGGCCGTCGGGCCCGAGGACCGCCTGCGGGATCTCGATCTGCAACTCCACCCGCAGCGAACCGTCGGCGACCCCGTGAACGCGTTCGAACTCGGCACAGATCAGGTTGACCGCGTCGATCTGGCGGGCATCACGCAGCTTCGGGACGGTCACCACGAAGCCGTCCGGGATCCCACCGGCCGCGTCGAGGACGAGCTCCAGCGTGCGCAGCCCACGGGCGCGTTCGACGGCCCCCAGCCCCTTCGCCCGCACACCGGCGATGCGCGGACTGTGGGGCCGGCGCGTCGTCCACGCGGCGAGGGTCTGCCCCGCCCGGCGGGCGTCGGCATCCTCCCGCTCGTCGCCGCGCCACCCGTAGCCGTCCTCGAGGTCGATCCGGAGATCCTCGATGGGATTGCCCAACAGTCGGGCGCGAACGATCGCGCGGACCTCGTCGTCGGCGAGGTCGGCGAAGGCGGGTGCGGTGTCGGCGAGCTCGAGCGCCGCCGCTCCCCAGCGCTGCGGGGTGTCGACGTCGGCGTCGGCGGCGCCGACGTAGACCGTGTGCACCGGCTGCGGTTCCGGGCGGTCGCCGGGGAACCAGTGATCGAGGTCGCTGTCGACGGGGCCCAGGACGTCCTCGATCGCCGCGCGCACCGCCGGCGTGAGTTCTCGCTCGGGGTCGACTCGGTCGGTCGTCACTCTGCCGGGGCCTCGAGATTCTGCAGACGAACCTGGCTGCGAGCGACCAGCCGACCGTCGTCACCGGTCATGTCGACCTGCCACAGCTGCTGTCGGCGACCCCGATGGATCGGGGTGGACCTGGCGGTGATCGTGCCCTCGGAGACCGAGCGCAGGAAGTCGGTGCTGTTGTTGACGCCCACGGCGTGCCCACCGATGCCGGTGTCCTGCAACCAATAGAACGCGCTCATGCTCGCCACCGACTCCGCGAGCGCGCAGTACACGCCTCCGTGGACGATGCCGAACGGCTGATGCAGCTTCGGATCGAGCTCGATGGTGGCGATCATCTCGTCGGCGTTCACCGACTGCACCACGGTGCCGAGTTCCGCATCGAAGCCCACGGTCCCCGAGGTCTTCACGAATTCATCTGTGTTCACTGCCATGCGACTAGCGTGACACGACCTGCGGCACGGAGACAGTCAAGGGCGGCAGGTGTCAGATCGGACTGCCACCTGTGGCGCACCGTTCGATCCAGGAGCAGGAAGGCCCAGAAAGGACCCGAGGGGAACCGATAGGCCCCATGTCCCGTTGGGGACATGGGGCCTATCGGTGCGTGGACCGGGGGTCTCTGCAGCCCTCAGGACTCTCGCGCGGTCCAACGAGGATTAATGTAGGCTAGCCTTACCAATCCTGTCAAGCAGGATGGGAATAGAACGACATAACTGCACGTCAGATACCACGAGAAGACACAACGACCCGGCACAGGAGCCGACCGCCACGCACGGAAGATGTGGCGGATGCGGCATCGAGGAGAATCGGCAGTAAAATGCGAAAGATGAACGGATTGGGAGACCTGGAGCGGGCAGTGATGGACACCCTGTGGGCCAGTCCGACCCCGCAGACGGTCCGCCAGGTCCATGCGACGTTGTCCGAGAGTCGATCTCTCGCCTACACCACCGTGATGACCGTGCTGCAGCGGTTGGCCAAGAAGAACCTGGTCACCCAGATCCGCGAGGATCGGGCACACACCTATGTCCCCACACACCCGCGCGAGGATCTCGTCGCGTCCTTGATGGTGGACGCGTTGAGCGAGGCAGACGCCCCGGGATCGCGGCATGCGGCACTCGTGTCGTTCGTCGGACGGGTCGGTGCCGACGAGGCCGCCGCACTTCGTCACGCACTCGATGAACTCGAAGCCGCACGCGGCGCCGCCGAAACCGGTTAGATTCACCATCAGAACCGGTTGAGTCCACGTCACCCCGACGGCACTCCCTGACAGCACACAGCCCGACCCGCCCACAGCCCGACCCCCGCGAGGACAGCCAACGATGACCGCCCTGCTATTCGGCATCCTGACCTTGCTGTTGGTCGGTCCTGTCGCCGAGGCACTGTCGCGGGCCGAGTGGCCGATCCGGGCCCCGCGCGCCGCGATGACCCTGTGGCAGGCGATCGCTCTCGCCGCGGTGCTCTCGGCGTTCAGCTGCGGTCTGGCCATCGCCGCCAATCTGCTCGCCCCGGGCAGTGACGGAACCCCGACGACGCATCCGCTGCACGAGATCGAGCGCCTGGGTCTCCCGCTGTGGTGTCTGTACGTCGGCGTCTTCGCACTCACCCTGCTGGTCGGGGCCCGACTGTTCTTCACCGTCATCCGCGTCGGTGTGCGCACCCGGGCGCGACGAGCCAACCATCGCCAGTTGATCGACATCCTGGACAACTGCGACCGCTCGGATCACTCCCATCCCCTGTTCGCACGCGACATCCGGATGCTCGGGGTCCAAGAGCCCCTGGCCTACTGTCTGCCCGGTCTGCGGCAGCGGGTGGTGCTGAGCGAAGGCGTCGTCGCCCGCCTGTCCCGCGACGAACTGATCGCGGTGATCGCCCACGAACGTGCCCACCTGCGCGCGCGGCACGATCTGGTTCTCGAGGCCTTCATCGCCCTGCACGAGGCATTCCCCCGATTCGTCCGGAGTCAGTCGGCGCTCGGGGCCGTGATACTGCTCGTCGAGGCCCTCGCCGACGACCAGGCCGTCCGGGCCACCGCGCCGACCACGCTCGGGCGCGCACTCGTCGCCTGTGCCGACGCCACCGCACCGCGGGGCGCGATGGCAGTTGGCGGCCCGACCACCCTGGCCCGGGTCCAACGCCTGCGCCACGACCGCCCGACCCGACTGCTCGCCGCCACCGCCTACACCGTCGCCGTGACGATCCTGGTGGTCCCGACCCTGGCCGTCGCGATCCCCTGGCTCACCGAGATCTCCCGCCTGCTCACCGGCCCATCGTGAGTGCGCGCTCATTCGAGCCGCCGACCCCGTGGGCGACCTGTCCCCGGGGCACCTCGATGTCGAGTACTCGCGCGTCAGCCCGACCCCATAGTCTTGTCCCATGACTACTGCCGCCTCGAGTTCCTCGACCGCAAAGGCCCAGATCGGCGTGACCGGACTGGCCGTCATGGGATCGAACATCGCCCGCAACTTCGCCCGACACGGCTATACCGTCGCACTGCACAACCGCAGTGTCGCCAAGACCGACGCCCTCCTCGCCGACCACGGTGACGAGGGCTCCTTCGTCCGTACCGAGAGCATCGCCGAGTTCATCGAGGCGCTCGAACGTCCGCGCCGTGTGCTGATCATGGTCAAGGCCGGCGACGCCACCGATGCGGTGATCAACGAGCTCGCCGATGCGATGGAGCCCGGCGACATCATCATCGACGGCGGCAACTCGCTGTACACCGACACGATCCGGCGCGAGAAGGCGATGGCCGAGCGCACCCTGCACTTCGTCGGCGCCGGCATCTCCGGTGGCGAGGAAGGCGCCCTCAACGGCCCGTCGATCATGCCCGGCGGCCCGGCCAAGTCCTACGAGTCGCTCGGCCCGCTGCTCGAGTCGATCTCGGCAAAGGTCGACGGCACCCCATGCTGCACCCACATCGGCCCGGACGGCAGCGGCCACTTCGTCAAGATGGTGCACAACGGCATCGAATACGCCGACATGCAGCTGATCGGCGAGGCCTACGACCTCATGCGGCGTGTCCTCGACCTTCCCGCCGCCGAGATCGGTGAGGTCTTCGCCGGCTGGAACACCGGCGATCTGGAGAGCTACCTCGTCGAGATCACCGCACAGGTCCTCGCACAGGTCGACGCCGAGACCGGCCAGCCGCTGGTGGACGTCGTCGTCGACGCCGCCGGCCAGAAGGGCACCGGACGCTGGACGGTGAAGTCCGCCCTCGACCTCGGCATCCCGGTCACCGGCATCGCCGAGGCCGTGTTCGCGCGCGCGCTGTCGAGCTCCACCGAGCAACGTGTCGCCGCGCGCGGACTGGCCGGAGGCACCCCGGGCACCGCGCCCACCGACAAGGCGACCTTCATCGACGACATCCGGGCCGCGCTGTATGCGTCCAAGGTGGTCGCCTACGCCCAGGGCTTCGACCAGATCGCCGCCGGGAGCGCCGAGTACGGCTGGGACGTCGACCCCGGCTCGCTGGCCACCATCTGGCGGGGCGGCTGCATCATCCGCGCCCAGTTCCTCAACCGCATCCGTGAGGCCTACGCCGAGAACCCGAAGCTCCCGAGCCTGCTCCTCGACCCCTACTTCCGCGAGGCCGTGGAGTCCGGTGTGGACAGCTGGCGTCGCGTGGTGGCCACCGCCACCACCATGGGCGTACCGGTACCGGCCTTCGCCTCGTCGTTGTCGTACTACGACGGCCTGCGGAGCGACCGTCTCCCGGCGGCGCTGACCCAGGGTCTGCGCGACTTCTTCGGCGCACACACCTACCAGCGTGTGGACAAGCCCGGCACGTTCCACACCCTCTGGAGCGGCGATCGCACCGAGGTCGAGCAGTAACGGTCCCCGGTGGGGCGTGGCCACCGACCGGCGGTGACCACGCCCCACCACGAACCCCAACCGACAGGAGCCCGACGCACCCGTGCGTTTCATCACCGGCCATCAACCCCCGCACGACCTCACATACAGTGACGTGTTCGTCGTACCGTCCCGGTCCGATGTCACCTCCAGGTTCGACGTCGACCTGTCCACGTCCGACGGGTCGGGGGCGACGATCCCGCTGGTCGCGGCCAACATGACGTCGGTGACCGGCAAGCGGATGGCCGAGACCCTGGCCCGCCGCGGAGGGCTGGCCGTTCTCCCCCAGGACCTGCCGCTGTCGGCCGTCGTGGAATCGATCGCCTTCGTCAAGTCCCGGCACCTCGTTGCCGACACCCCGGTCACGCTGACCCCCGAGGACTCGGTCTCCGATGCCCTGGCCCTGCTGCACAAGCGCGCCCACGGCGCCGCGGTGGTCGTCGACGGCGGCATCCCGATCGGTGTGGTCACCGAACAGGCCTGCGCCGACGTCGACCGCTTCGCCCGGGTGCGGGCGGTGCTGGATCCGGCGGTGATCGTCCTGCCCGTCGACACCGCGTCCCGCGACGTCTTCGACGCGCTCACCGATGTCCATCAGGATCTCGCGGTCCTCACCCACCCCGACGGCACCCTCGCGGGCGTCCTGACGCGCGTCGGGGCGCTCCGGCACGGTGTGTACCGACCCAATCTCGACGCCGACGGTCACCTGCGGATCGGCGCCGCGGTCGGCATCAACGGCGACGTCGCCACCAAGGCCCGCGGGCTCGTCGACGCCGGCGCCGACATCCTCGTCGTCGACACCGCCCACGGCCATCAGGACCGCATGCTGCGTGCGGTCGCCGCGGTCGCCGATGCCGATCTGGGGGTGCCCATCGTGGCCGGCAACGTGGTGTCGGCCGAGGGCACCCTCGATCTGATCGCGGTCGGCGCCACGATCGTCAAGGTGGGGGTGGGGCCGGGCGCGATGTGCACCACGCGGATGATGACCGGTGTCGGCCGGCCGCAGTTCTCCGCGGTCGCCGACTGCGCGGCCGCTGCACGCGAACACGGCGCGCACGTCTGGGCCGACGGCGGTGTTCGGCATCCCCGGGACGTGGCACTCGCCTTGGCCGCAGGGGCGTCGAACGTCATGATCGGCTCGTGGTTCGCCGGTACCTTCGAGTCCCCCGGCGACCTGATGCGTGATGCCCACGGCGAATACAAGGTGAGCTTCGGAATGGCCTCCAAGCGCGCGGTGGTCGCGCGGGCGTCGTCGGACACCGCCTATGACCGCGCCCGCAAGAGCCTGTTCGAGGAGGGCATCTCGTCGTCCCGCATCCCGCTCGATCCGGAACGTCCCAGCGTCGAGGACCTGGTGGACCACATCTGCTCCGGCGTCCGCAGCACCGCGACCTACACCGGCGCGCGCACTCTGGCCGAGCTGCACGATCGGGTGGTACTCGGTGTGCAGTCCCCGGCCGGATTCGCCGAGGGCCGTCCCCTCCCGGGTGGGTGGTGACCGCCCGATGGTGGAGATCGTTCTCTACATCGCCGGCCTGATCGGATTCGTCGCACTGACCCTGGGCACCGCCCTGTTCGTCGCTGCCGAGTTCTCTCTCACCGCGCTGGAACGGTCGGCCGTCGACGCCGACGTCACCGCACGCGGTGACCGGCGGTCCCGGATGGTCCAGCGGGCCCACCGGAGTTTGTCGTTCCAGCTGTCGGGCGCGCAGCTCGGCATCACCATCACCACCCTGATCACCGGTTATATCGCCGAACCGGTGCTGGCGAGTCTCATCACGCCGGGACTCGAGGCGATCGGTCTCGGCGCCTCCACCGCGGCCGGGATCTCGCTCGCGCTGGCCCTGATCATCGCGACGTCGTTGTCGATGGTGCTCGGTGAACTGGTGCCCAAGAACCTCGCGATCGCCCATCCGCTGGCCGCGGCTCGTGCGACGGCCGGCCCGATGACGATCTTCTCCACGGTGTTCACGCCGGTGATCAACGGACTCAACGGCACCGCGAACTGGGTGGTCCGGCGGATGGGCATAGAACCCGCCGAAGAGCTGCGGTCGGGTCGCTCCCCGCAGGAACTCGCGTCGCTGGTCCGCAACTCCGCACGGCAGGGTGCCATCGACGCCGACACCGCGACCCTCGTCGATCGGTCGCTGCGGTTCGGCGAACTGACCGCCGAGGACCTGATGACCCCGCGGGTGCGGGTGGAATCGCTCGACGTCGAGGACACCGTCCGCGATCTCGTCGTCACCTGCGCCCGCACCGGGCACTCCCGTTTCCCGGTGGTCGGCCACGGCGACCTCGACGAGTTGGTCGGCGTGGTGCACATCAAGCAGGCATTCACCGTCGCCCCGGACCGGCAGGCCACCACATCGGTCGCCGAGATCGCCCGTCCCGTGCCGAGGGTCCCCACCAGCCTCGACGGCGACGCCCTGATGGATCGCATCCGCGCCGACGGCATGCAGCTGTGCGTCGTCATCGACGAGTACGGCGGGGCCGCCGGCATCGTCACCACCGAGGACCTCATCGAGGAGATCCTCGGTGACGTGACCGACGAACACGACGACGAGTACCCGGACGTGCAGGTCGACGGCGACGGGTTCCTCTGCTCGGGCCTGCTGCGCACCGACGAGGTCGCCGAGGCCACCGGCTATCGAGCGCCCGACGGCTCCTACGACACCCTCGGTGGACTCGTGATGTTCGTCCTCGGCCGCATCCCGGAGGTCGGCGACACCGTCGACCTGCCGACCCGCACGCCGATCGACGTCACCGACGACGAGGAACCCGACGACACCGACTCCACCGACCCCGACGCCGAACGGCGCTGGCGGGCGACCGTCACCCGGATGGACGGCCGCCGCGTGGACGTGGTGTCCCTGCAGCCGGTCCCCGACGAGGATCCGACCGAAGGGGACCAGACCGACGAGGAGCCGGGCCGATGAGCGACGTCGGGGGTGTCGTCCTGACCGTGGCATTGCTCGCGGGCAATGCGTTCTTCGTCGGCGCCGAGTTCTCGCTGATCTCGGCACGCCGAGATCGGCTGGAGGCGCTGGCCGACGAAGGCAAGACCCGGGCCCGCACCGTGATCCACGCCGGTGAACACCTGTCGCTGATGCTCGCGGGGGCACAGCTGGGCATCACCATCTGTTCGATCCTGCTCGGCCGGGTCGGCGAACCGGCAGTGGCCCATCTCATCGAACGGCCGCTGCATCTGGCGCATCTGCCCGCCGGACTGCTGCACCCGGTGGCGTTCGCGATCGCGTTGAGCCTGGTCGCGGTGCTGCACATCCTGCTCGGTGAGATGGTCCCGAAGAACATCGCACTCGCCGGGCCGGAGCGTGCGGCGATGCTGATGGTGCCGGTGCATCTGGCGTTCATCAAGGTCGCGCGTCCACTGATCTCGTTCTACAACCTGCTGGCCAACCTCACCCTGCGGGCGCTGCGGGTGGAACCGAAGGACGAGCTGGACTCGACGGTGTCCCCGGTCGAGCTGGCCCAGATGCTCGGTGAGTCCCGCGAGGAAGGGTTGATCGACGCCGAGGAGCATGCCCGGCTGAACCGGGCGCTGCGGTCGGTGAACCGCACCGTGGCCGAGGTGCTGATCCCGCTCGACCGGATGCGCAGCGTCGACGTCGAACGCGACCCGGTGACCGGCGGCAGCGGCCCGAGTCTGGGTGCAGTGGAACGAGCGGTCACCGACACCGGCTTCTCCCGCTTCCCGGTCCGCGGACCGGACGGGACCTACACCGGCTATCTGCATCTCAAAGACGTGCTCGACGACATCCTCGACGAGACCATCGGACCGGATTCGATCATCGGGGTCGATCAGGTGCGGCCGCTGCCGGTGATCGCCGACGACACCCCACTCGACGAGGCCACCGGAACCCTGCGCCGCACCAGCTCGCATCTGGGTGCGGTGGTCGACGGCACCGGCCGGACCGTCGGGATCGTCGCCCTCGCCGACCTGGTCGAGGAGTTCGTCGGCACCGTCCGCGACGAGACACATCGAGTGGCCGAGTGACCACCACCGAACCGGTCGCCGTCACCGTCGACGACTGGACCGCCCGTCGCGCCGCCCACACCGACCGGGTCGAGCAGCTGATCGGCCCGTATCTGCAGGCCCGGCGCATCGGTGCCCGGCATCCGGTGCTGGACTTCCTGTTCACCTACTATTCGTCGCGCCCCTCACACATCCGGCGCTGGCACCCCGGATTCGGTGTGGTTCTCGCCGGCCCCGATACCGCGACCGCCGACTTCCTGCGCACCCGCGGGTATCACCGCATCGACGCCGGGGTCACCGTCGACCCGGCGTTCCTGGCGAGCCGGTCGCGGGCACTGACGACCACGTCCGCCCTGCTCTCGGCGACGGCGGGACGCACCCCGCGACTGGGCTGTTTCGGGTTGCACGAGTGGGCGATGGTCTACCACACCGACGAGACCCGCCACGACCTCCCGCTCCGGCTCGGAGCGGCCGGAACCGACGCCGTGGTGGAATCGATGCCGCTGCGCTGCACACACTTCGACGCATTCCGGTTCTTCACCGACGACGCCCGACCCCGCAACGAACTGGACCTGACGCCCGCCGACCGACTCCGGCGTGATCAGCCCGGCTGCCTGCATGCCACAATGGACCTGTACCGGGCGTGTTTCACACTGACACCCCTACTGGATGCGTCCCTCACCCTGGACGCGTTCGAGTTGGCCCGCGACGCCCGAGACCTCGACATGCGCGCCAGCCCCTATGACCTGCGGAAACTCGGTTACGAACCGGTTCCGGTGGAGACGTCGGCGGGCCGCGCCCGCTACGTCCGCGAACAGTCCGCGCTCGCCGAGCGCGGCACTCGCCTCCGTGCGGAGATCCTGCACCGGATCACCCAGCTCACCGCGGTCGTCCACGACCCGCCCGCCCGCTGAGGGAAGACCCTCCCGGCGAGTAACATGGACGGCTGCCAGACCCATCACGGGTTCCGTGACCGGCGACGATGCCCTTCGGGGTGGTGTGCCCGGCGCCACGAACCCACGTAGAAAGGCTCACATGTCCGACCGGATCACCGTCGACGGCTTGCAGATCGCCCCCGTGCTCTACGACTTCATCAACGACGAGGCGCTGCCCGGCACCGGTGTAGACAAAGATGCTTTCTGGTCGGGTGCCGCCGCCGTCATCAAAGACCTGGCCCCCAAGAACAAGGCGCTGCTGACCGTCCGCGACGAACTCCAGACCAAGGTCGACGAGTGGCACCGTGCGCACGACGGCGCCGACTTCGGCGATCCCGCGGTGTGCGCCGAGTACAAGTCGTTCCTCACCGAGATCGGCTACCTGGTGCCGGTTCCCGAGGACTTCCAGATCGGCACCCAGAACGTCGATTCCGAGATCGCCGAGACCGCCGGCCCGCAGCTCGTGGTGCCGATCCTGAACGCACGCTTCGCACTCAACGCGTCCAACGCCCGCTGGGGTTCGCTGTACGACGCCCTCTACGGCACCGACGTCATCCCCGAGACCGACGGCGCGGAGAAGGGACGCTCGTACAACAAGGTCCGCGGCGACAAGGTCATCGCCTATGCGAAGGACTTCCTGGACAAGGCCGTGCCGCTGGAGTCGGGCAGCTACACCGACGTCACCGGTTTCGCCGTCGTCGACGGCACCCTGCAGGTGAGCGTGACCGGTGGCACCACCGTCGCCCTCGCCGACCCGTCGGTGTTCGCCGGGTACCGGGGTGAGCCGGCCTCGCCGAGCTCGGTGCTGCTGCGCCACAACGGGCTCCACCTCGACATCGAGATCGACCCGACGTCGCCGATCGGTTCGACCGATCCGGCCGGCATCAAGGATGTCGTGATGGAGTCGGCGATCACCACGATCATGGACTTCGAGGACTCGGTCGCCGCGGTCGACGCCGACGACAAGGTGCTCGGCTACCGCAACTGGCTGGGCCTGAACAAGGGTGATCTGGCCGAAGAGGTCAGCAAGGGCGGCAAGACCTTCACCCGCACCCTCAACGCCAACCGCGTCTACACCGCCGCCGACGGCGCCGAGTTCGACCTGCACGGCCGGTCTCTGCTGTTCGTCCGCAACGTCGGTCACCTGATGACCAACCCGGCCATCCTGGACGCCGAGGGCAACGAGATCCCCGAGGGCATCATCGACGCCCTGGTCACCTCGCTGGCCGGTATGCACGGGCTGGCCGCCGCGGGCGCCGAGGCCAGTGGCCTGGGAGTCGCAACGGAGGGTCTGCAGAACTCGCGCACCGGCTCGATCTACATCGTCAAGCCCAAGATGCACGGCCCCGACGAGGTCGCGTTCACCGCCGAGCTGTTCGGTCGGGTCGAGAAGGTGCTCGGTCTGCCGGAGAACACCCTCAAGGTGGGCATCATGGACGAGGAGCGCCGCACCACGGTGAACCTCAAGGCCGCGATCAAGGCCGCGACCGACCGTGTGGTGTTCATCAACACCGGCTTCCTCGACCGCACCGGCGACGAGATCCACACCTCCATGGAGGCCGGGGCGATGTGCCGCAAGGGTGCGATGAAGCAGCAGAAGTGGATCGCCGCCTATGAGGACTTCAACGTCGACACCGGCCTGGCGGCCGGTCTGCAGCACAAGGCGCAGATCGGTAAGGGCATGTGGGCGATGACCGATCTCATGGCCGACATGGTCGAGCAGAAGATCGGCCAGCCGCGCGCCGGCGCCACCACCGCGTGGGTGCCGTCGCCGACCGCAGCCACCCTGCACGCCACGCACTACCACCTGGTGGACGTGTTCGAGCGCCAGGACGAGATCGCCAAGCGCAAGCCCGCCTCGGTCGACGACATCCTGACCATCCCGCTGGCCGCCTCGACCGACTGGTCCGATGCCGAGAAGCAGGAGGAGCTCGACAACAACTGCCAGTCGATCCTCGGCTACGTGGTGCGCTGGATCGATCACGGCGTCGGCTGCTCGAAGGTGCCCGACATCCACGACATCGCGCTGATGGAGGACCGGGCCACCCTGCGTATCTCCAGCCAGCTGCTGGCCAATTGGATTCGCCACGGCATCGTCACCGAGGATCAGGTGGTCGAGGCGCTCAAGCGGATGGCACCGGTGGTGGACCGGCAGAATGCCGGCGACGCCGAGTACCGGCCGATGGCCCCCGATTTCGACACCAACATCGCGTGGCAGGCCGCCAAGGAGCTCATCCTGAACGGCACGACTCAGCCCAGTGGTTACACTGAGCCGATCCTTCATCGTCGCCGCCGCGAGTTCAAGGCCGCGGCCCAGGCATGAGGTGACGATCGCCGGTCCGTGTACGGGTACCGCCCGGGCACGGACCGGCGATCGTGTGTAACCGCACGCTAACGGAGGGGCCGGGTGGCACATCATCGCGTCGCCGATGGCAAGAATTCTCTTCGCCGTCGGGGGGTGAGCAGGGGGCTCGTCTTCATGCTGCTCGCCGTACTGCTCGTCGCCTCCAGCGTCGTGGTGTGGCTCCAGGTCGGCGATCACGTCGGCCGCGAGGGCGACGCCGCAGCCGCCTCCTGCGGGAAGGGGGCCGCGACGGTGGCGATCATCGCCGACCCCGACATCGCCGAGGGCCTCTCGGCGATCGCGAAGTCCTACTCCGAGACCCACCCGGTGATCCGCGATCACTGCATCACGATCGCCGTCCGCCCGGGCGACGCCAAGATCACCCTCGAGGGCCTCGCCGGCACCTGGGATCCGCAGGCCAACGGCCAGTATCCGGCGGCGTGGATACCGCAGTCGTCGGTGTGGGCGGCGGATCTGGTCACCGCGAGACCATCGGTCGTCGACGGCACCCCGGAGTCGCTGGTCACCTCACCGGTGGTGCTGGCCACCTCTCCCGAACTCGGTGCGCAGCTCACCGGGAAGCTCGACTGGGCGCAACTGCCCACCCTCGCCCGCCGCGACGACTCGCTGACCGAGTTCGGTCTGCGCGGCTGGGGTTCGCTGCGGATGGCGATGCCGACCGGTGCCCAGTCGGACGCCTCGGCGCTCGCCGCGCAGGCGGTCGCGATGCGGATCACCCGGACCACGGGGGTGCTGACCGCCGTCGACGCGTCGTCGAAGGGTGTCGCCGCGGGTATCGGTGCGCTCACCGAGGCCGCGCCCCGGTCACCGGACGGCACCCCGGTCGGGGCTGCCACTGCGATCGCCGACGCCGCCGACGCCAAGGCGGCCCCCATCCACGCGGTCCCGATCACCGAGCAGCGCCTGTTCCAGCTGACCAAGGCCGACACCACCGCGAAACTCGCCGAGGTCCTGCCATCGGGTCCGACGCCGCTGGCCGACTACCCGTTCCTGAAGCTCACCGGTGACCAGGTACCGGAGTATGCGGCCACCGCGGTCGCCGACTTCTTCCGGTTCGCCGAGGAGCCCGATCACCTCGCCGTGCTGACCGCACTCGGATTCCGCGGTGACGCCCCGATGCCGGTGAAGACCCCGACCGTGACCTTCCCGGTGACGCCCAATCCGATGGCCAGCCCGGAGACCGCCGCGGTCGTCGACATCAACCGGCTGGTGTTCGGCCCCGCGAGCTGACCGCCC
The DNA here is from genome assembly GCF_053589235.1 of Gordonia sp. NPDC003376. Lineage (NCBI taxonomy): Bacteria > Bacillati > Actinomycetota > Actinomycetes > Mycobacteriales > Gordoniaceae > Gordonia > Gordonia sp. NPDC003376. Next base: position 39,401 of record NZ_JBSFRM010000019.1, read on the forward strand.
GCCGGACCACTCGGCGCACAAGGGCACCGTCGGACACCTCCGGCACGTGCGGACATGAGAATGTGCGGACATGAGAATGTGCGGACACGAGAGTGGCCCCGTGGATTCCTCCCGGGGCCACTCTCGTCGTCTCAGCCGCGACCGATACCGGGCGTCACTCGGCGAATGCCTCGATCGGCGGGCAGCTGCACACCAGGTTGCGATCGCCGTAGGTGCCGTCGATCCGACGCACCGACGGCCACACCTTGGCCCGGGCACCGGCCGACGGCAGACCCTGCGGATACACCGCGACCTCGCGAGAGTAGGCGTGATCCCACTCCCCGACCAGGCATTCCGCGGTGTGCGGGGCACCGTGCAGCGGGTTGTCGTCGGCGGGCCACGTGCCCTTGGCGACCTCGTCGATCTCGGCGCGGATGGAGATCATCGCGTCGCAGAAGGCGTCCAGTTCGTCGAGGTTCTCGCTCTCGGTGGGCTCCACCATCAACGTTCCGGCCACCGGGAAACTCATCGTAGGTGCGTGGAATCCGTAGTCGGCCAACCGCTTTGCCACGTCGTCGACGGTGACGCCGGTGGCCTTGGTGAGCCCGCGCAGGTCGAGGATGCACTCGTGGGCCACCCACCCATCGCCGTCGGTGCCGCTCTCGACGCCCTCGTGTCCGGTGTAGAGCACCGGGAAGTACTCGCCGAGGCGGCGGGCGATGTAGTTGGCCGAGGCGATCGCGGTGAGGGTGGCCCGCCGCAGTCCCTGGGCCCCCATCATCGCGATATAGGCATAGGTGATCGGCAGGATCGACGCGGAGCCGTAGGGTGCCGCGGAGATGGTGATGTCGCCGGACAGTTCCGGGGCGAGCGGATGCCCGGGCAGGAACGGGGCGAGGTGGCTGCGTACCGCCACCGGGCCGACGCCGGGGCCGCCCCCACCGTGCGGGATGCAGAAGGTCTTGTGCAGATTCAGGTGGCTGACGTCGCCGCCGAAGCGGCCCGGTCGCGCCACCCCGACGAGGGCGTTGAGGTTGGCACCGTCGACGTAGACCTGTCCGCCGGCATCGTGCACGGCCGCGCAGATGTCGCGGATGTCGTGCTCGAAGACGCCGTGGGTGGACGGGTAGGTGATCATGATCGCGGCCAGTCGCCCGCCGTGGTCGGCGATCTTGGCGCGCAGGTCGTCGACGTCGACGTCACCGTTCTCTCGGCAGCCGACCACCACCACGCGCATCCCGGCCATCGCCGCCGACGCCGCGTTGGTGCCGTGTGCACTGGACGGGATCAGGCAGACATCGCGCCGGCTGTCGCCGCGGCTGTGGTGGTAATGACGGATGGCCAGCAGGCCGGCGTACTCGCCCTGGGATCCGGCGTTGGGCTGCAGACTGATCCGGTCGTAGCCGGTGATGGTCACCAGCCACGACTCGACCCGCGCGATCATCTCGCGGATGCCTGCGGTGTCCTCGGCGGGTGCGAAGGGATGCAATCCGGCGAACTCGCGCCACGTGATGGGTTCCATCTCGGCGGTGGCGTTGAGCTTCATGGTGCACGAGCCGAGCGGGATCATGCTGCGGTCGAGCGCGATGTCCTTGTCGGACAAGGCCCGAAGGTATCGGAGCATCGACGTCTCGGTGCGGTACCGGTTGAACGCGGGGTGCGTCAGGTACTCACTCGCGCGGGTCTCGATGGGCTGTGCGAACTCCTTGGGCACCACGCCGGCGGCACTGAACGCCCCGAGCAGCGCGTCGATGTCGGCGGGGGTGGTGGTCTCGTCGCATGCGATGTGCAGCGTGTCCTCGTCGACCTGCCACAGGTTGAATCCGGCTCGTCGTGCGGCGGTCACGTAGTGGGTGGCTCGGCCTTCGGTGCGCACCGTGATGGTGTCGAAGAAGGTGGCCGACTTCACCGCGAAACCGGCAGCGGTGAGGCTGTTGGCCAGCAGCGCCGCACGGTCGTGGACGCGGCGTGCGATGGCGCGCAGCCCGGCCGGGCCGTGGTAGGCGGCGTACATCGCGGCGATGATCGCCAGCAGCACCTGCGCGGTACAGATGTTGCTCGTGGCCTTCTCGCGGCGGATGTGCTGTTCCCGGGTCTGCAGGGCCAGTCGGTAGGCGAGGTTGTCGTCGACGTCCTTGGACACACCGACCAGGCGGCCGGGCATCTGCCGGGCGTGCTTGGTGTGCACGGCCAGGTAGCCGGCGTGCGGTCCCCCGAAGCCCATCGGCACACCGAACCGCTGCGAGGTGCCGAAGGCGATGTCGGCACCCTGTTCACCGGGCGGGGTGATCAGGGTCAGCGCGAGCAGATCGGCACCCACCGCGACGAGCGCACCGGCCGCGTGTGCCGCCTCGACGACGGGCGCGACGTCGAGGATGCGTCCCGAGGCGCCGGGGGTCTGCATGATCACGCCGAAGTACTCGCCGTCCGGCAGACCGGTACCGGGAAGACCGGGGTGCAGTGCCGCCTCGACGATCTCGATGCCGAGCGGCTCGGCGCGGGTCTCGATGAGTGCGCGGGTCTGGGGGAAGAGGTCGGCGTCGACGACGAGGCGCGCCGATGTGGACTTGCCCGCCCGTCGCATGAGGGTCATGGCCTCTGCGGCGGCGGTGGCCTCGTCGAGCATCGACGCATTGGCGATCTCGAGTCCGGTGAGATCGGCGATCATGGTCTGGAAGTTCAGCAGTGCCTCGAGGCGACCCTGGCTGATCTCGGGCTGGTACGGCGTGTAGGCGGTGTACCAGGCGGGGTTCTCCAGCACGTTGCGGAGGATGACCGGCGGGGTCAGCGTGTCGTAGTAGCCGAGGCCGATCATGGAGCGGCGCACCGTGTTCCGCGATGCGAGCTCGGCGAGTTCGGCGAGCACCCCGTGTTCGGTGCGCGGTGCGGGCAGTGCCGACAACCCGGTGTCGGCAGGATCGTCGGCGATCACCGCGGGGACGACGCGGGCGGCGAGCTCGTCGAGGGACGCCACCCCGAGGGTCGAGAGGATCCGTGCGGTCTCGTCGGCGTCGGGCCCGACATGGCGGTCGACGAACGCGACGGAGTCGACGGTCGGGGAACCCGACGAGGGGGATCCGGGGATCAGGGACATGGGGCGCGACCTCTCGCAGGATCCGTGCATCCACGGATCGGGCTCGTCCTCCCCCTCTGTCATGCCATCGGATCGTGATCCGATCGGCGCCTGAGAGATTCGGTGCGCGTGTCGTCGGCGACACACGCACCTTTCACCGTGGGCGGACGAGCTCACTCGTCACTTTCCAGAGACGCCGTCGACACCACGGTCCTGGGTGCCTGAGAGTTTGACGAGGAGGTGTTGCTCCTTCGGCGGCCGCCCGGCCGGGACGCGAGTTCCCGGCGGCGACGCTCTCCCGCAGTGCAGCGACGCACTCGTGATTCTACCGTTCGATAGGCCGATCTCGATCATCGTCGGCGCCGAGTGTGTCCGGCGCTACATCTCCGAACGCGCCGATCCCGGGCGAGAAGCTAGCCGGTGCGACGGGTGCGGTTCTTCCGGCGGGCGGCGAGTTCGTCCTCGGGAGCGGATTCGGTGACACCGCCGTCGGCACGCTCACCGGGGAAATCAGAGATCGTGCCGGTCAGCTCACGCATCGCTCCGCTGACCGCTATCCCAAAAACCCCCTGCCCTCCCTGCAAGAGGTCGACGACCTCTTCGGCCGAAGTGCACTCGTAGACGGTGGTCCCGTCCGAGAACAGGGTGATCCGGGCGAGGTCCTCGACGCCGCGCTTGCGCAGGTGGTCGACGGCGACGCGGATGTTCTGCAACGAGATCCCGGTGTCGAGCAGGCGCTTGACGATCTTCAGGACCAGGATGTCCTTGAAGGAGTACAGCCGCTGGCTGCCGGAACCGGCCGCGCCCCGGATGGACGGGACGACCAGTGAGGTGCGGGCCCAGTAGTCGAGCTGACGGTAGGTGATGCCCGCGATCTGGCAGGCACTCGGCCCGCGGTACCCGACGAGCTCGTCGGGGACGGTGTCGTTGGGAAACAGCCCGGGAATGATCTCCTCGAGGGTCCCCTGGGTCGCCGTTCGTTGCGGTCCGTCGTGGTCCTCGGACTTCGCATCGTCGTCAAACGGCTGATCGCCCACTGCAGACTCCTCGCCACCTCTTGACCGACCCGACGCGCACGTCGTCCGTCGGCCACTGTTCGTGGTCAAGGGTACGCGCTCCCGGGCTGGTTCATGTCCTTGTCGTCGCGGTGGTCCGCCGACGATCGACTGCGACGGTATTCGGCCGACGGGGCGGGATCAACGCGACACACCCAAACCCTCAACCTCAACTCGAGCTAATGCCGAATCGTTATCAACCCGGTGGAGCCAAGCGCGCGGCTCGGGTCTGGACCGAGGAGCGACGCCGCGAGCCTGTCAGCGTCGCCGCGACGAGGGAAGACCCGAGCGTTGAGGGCGCGCAGGCGTCCGCCGGACTATCAAGCACCGGCTCGCCGGACAATCAAACTCCGGCTCCACGAAGCGGTCGAGCACCTTCACACAAAGTCGTCCGGGGAGACGTTGTCGAGGAATTCCTTGAACTTCTCGACTTCGTCTTCTTTCTCGTCCGGGGTCTCGCTCTCTTCCTCGTCGGGGATGAGCAGACCGGCTTCGGCGAGGACCTCCTCGTCGGCGGTGATGGGGACCTCGGCGCGCATGGCGACGGCGATCGAGTCCGATGGCCGTGCCGAGATCCGCAGATCGTTGGCGAAGATCATCTCGGCGTAGAAGGTGCCCTCTTGCATGTCGACGATGCGGACCTCGACGAGGGTCTGACCGAATTCCTCGATCAGGTTGACGATCAGATCGTGCGTGAGGGGCCGCGGCGGTTCGATCCCCTTCTGCCGCAAGGCGATCGACGCGGCTTCACTTTGTCCGATCCAGATGGGGAGGTAGCGTGCACCGTCCACCTCACGCAGCAGCAGGACCGGCTGACTCTGGGGCGGTTCGACCCGAATGCCGACCACGCGCATCTCGCTCATCAAGCACCTCCAGGGACGTCAGACGATCAATCGGGATGCATTCGACGCTACACCGCGAAGGGTCGCGGTGATGAGCGTGGGAACTCAATCGAGGACGTCGCGCACGGCGGCCTTGACGAGCTGGGTGTGCAGGGTCACCGACAGCGCGGCGATCTCTCGCACGAGTTCTTCGGCGCGGTCGCGGGCGCCGGTGCCACGTCCCTTGGCGATGGGGCTGGCGATCTGTGCGACCAGGCCCGCCTCGCGGTCGGCCGACACCTTGAACGCCCGCAGGTGCCGGGTCTCCACGCCGTAGGCGGCGAGCGCCGCGGCGGCCTCGACGAGCCGGATGGCGTCTTCGTCGAAGAAGCCGGCGGGTCCCGGGGTGAGCAGACCGTTGCGCTGCAATTCGGTGACGAACGCCGCCTCCACACCGGTGCGTTCGATCAGCGATTCGCGGGACACGCGGTCTCCTCGGGTTCCGAAATCGGTGGCCGGGGCCACGGTGCCGCGTGCCGACGCGAGGAGCCGGGTGTTGCCCGAGGACGTTCCCCCAGCCCCCCCGTCGATGGCGTCGAGTTGTTCTTTGATGACCTTCAGCGGGAGGTAGCGGTCACGTTGTGCGGTCAGCACGAAGCGCAATCGCTCACAGTCGGCGGTGCTGAACCGCCGGTACCCCGAGGGGGCCCGTTCGGGGCTGATCAGGCCTTCGGATTCGAGGAATCGGATCTTGGAGATCGAGATGTCGGGGAACTCCTCGCGCAGCAACGCGAGGACCGATCCGATCGACATCGATCCCTCGCCGCGCTGTCCCGCTGCGGTTGCCGGCACGTTCGTCAGGAACCCGAGGGACCGCTGAGGAACACGAGTCGGAACTTGCCGATCTGGACCTCGTCGCCGTTGCTGAGGTGGGCGGTGTCGACCGGCTCGCGGTTGACGTAGGTGCCGTTGAGGCTGCCCACGTCGACCACCTGGAACTGGTTGTCGGCGACCCGGAACTCGGCGTGCCGACGGCTGACGGTGACGTCGTCGAGGAAGATGTCGCTGTCGGGGTGCCGGCCGGCGGAGGTGGTCGGCTGGTCGAGCAGGAACCGCGAGCCGGCGTTCGGGCCACGCTTGACGACAAGCAATGCCGTTCCGGGCGAGAGTCGCTCGACCCCGGTGTCGGCAGGCTCACTCGAGGTCACCGCGCCCGCGTCGAGTTCGTTGATGAACTCTTCGCGGAAGACCGATGTCGTCTCCACCGGCGCCTCGAAGTCCTTGTCGTTGTCGCTCACTATCTCTCCTTCGTCGTCCGCAGTGCTCTGTCGTGGTGCACGGGTCCCCCACGGTCACGACCGTGGGTCCGTCGGGGTAGTGCGTCGGAGCCGACTCAACGCCACCGGGTTTCACATGGAGACCCCGCGCCGCCGCTCACGATCCAACCTACCGATCGTCGGGCCGTTCCCTGCGGGGAAGGCTCGACGATGACACGCCCTGATCATAACCGTCCGGTCCGTGTCGCCACCCGCGTTGGGGGCCGATTGTGGCTGTGCCGTGAAGCCGTCGTGCCGGTCAGCCCTCGATGACCTGTCGGTATCCGTCGGCGTCGAGCAGATCGGCGAGCTCGGCGTCCAGGACGCCCGGCTCGTCCACCGAGATCTCGACGAGCCAGCCGGCACCGTAGGGCTCCGAGTTGACCAGATCGGGGGTCGATTCCAGTTCGTCGTTGACCGCCGAGATGGTCCCGTTGAGCGGTCCGAAGATGTCGGAGACACTCTTCGTGGACTCGACCTCGGCGAAGGACTCTCCGGCCTCGACGTCGGACCCCACCTCGGGCAGCTGGACGAACACGACGTCGCCCAGGGCGTCCTGGGCGTAGTCGGTGATCCCCACCCGCACCGTGGTCGGCGAGGTGCGGGTCACCCACTCGTGTTCGGGGGTGTAGGTGAGTTCGTGCGGCACGTTGGTCTCTGTCACGGGTGTGCCCCTTTCTGTCGTTCGAGACTCTAGGACATGGATTCCGGTTCAGCCCACCGGCACGCGGGGCACGGGCGGCATGTGACGGATCACCAGAAGCGTCTGGGCCCAATACAACACGAACGACCACACGTACATCCCGACACCCCAGACGAGGAAGGCCCAACCGATCGGATAGCAGATCGTCCCGACGACCGAATCGAGCTGCCCCGCGAGCAGCCACGGGAAAGCACTCATCAGCGCGAAGGTCGCGGCCTTGCCGACGTACAGCACCGGCAACGCGAGCAGGCCGCGGGATCGCAACAGTGGCGCCGTGGCGAACAGCAGGACGTCGCGGGCGATGATCACCCCGATCAGCCACCACGGCACGATGTCCCGCAGTCCGAAGCAGATCGGGATGACGATGACGTAGAGGCGGTCGGCGGCCGGGTCGAGCAACTCGCCGATACGCGACGACTGGTCGAGCAGCCGCGCCAGTTTGCCGTCCAGCCAGTCGGAGACGCCGGAGACGAACAGCACCACGACCGCCCAGCCGTCCGATTTCTCGAAGAGCACCAGCCACACGAAAACCGGGATCAGCGCGAGTCGCATGACGCTCAACGCGTTGGGCACCGTCAGGATTCGGTCGCCGGGCGTGGCGTCCGACGTCCGCTCCGGCGACTGCTCCCCTGCCATGCCCGGTCCGGACATCACCGGAAGATGCCGATGATGCCCTGTAGCGTCTTGGCGCCACCCGACGAGAACAGATTGTCGTGGACCATGTAGGTCCAGGTCTGCGTCGAGCGATGCATGTCGGAGGCACCCAGGTCGATACCGTCCGCGGTGATGGTGGCCTCACGGAAAGTCTTGCGCGACTTCTCGATCGCGCGCTGCGGCAGTTCGCCGAACTCTTCGAGGATCAGCCGGTGGAACTCGTCGAGCGGACTCTCGCGACCGATCGCGCGCAGGTGGATACTGGCCCGGACGTCGGAGACGAAGGACAGGTGGTCGGCCCACTCGCGGTCGAGGTGGTACAGCATGATCTCGCGGGCGACCTGCGCCAGCACGTCGGCGGGCACCGGTTCTACCGGAATCCACTTCTCTTCTGCTGCAACGGTTTCGGCGCCGGTGTCAGCAGCGCCTGTGTCGGCAGCGCTGGTGTCGGCACCACCGGGCCGGGTTCCCTCGGCGTCGCCGTCGGGCTTCGCCCCGTCCGTCTCCGCCGCGTCGCCATCGGGGGCGTCAGAGTCGTTCCGGGACTTGCGTTCCCCGATCAGTTCGGCGTACCGGCCGGCCTCGAGGTCTTTCAGTTCGTCGATCCCCGCGTCGGTGCGCAGCAACTCCATCCGGCGCTTGACGACGATCTCGCGCTGCTGGTTGACCAGCTTGTTGTACCGCCACGTGTTGGCATGCAACTCGAGCATGACACCCTCGGCGACCCGCTGGGCCTGTTCGATCAGGTCGATGCCCTTGGCCCCCATCGATCCATCGGGCGACTGCGACACCGGGTCACGCTTGAACGACAGGTTGCGGGTGACCACAGGGTCCTCGAGGCTGCTGAAGAAGACCGACTGCCCGGGGTCGCCCTGACGACCGGCGCGGCCACGTAACTGGTTGTCGAGGCGCTCGGTGTCGTGACGGCCCGTGCCCACGACGCAGAGCCCGCCGAGTTCGAGGATCTCCTCGCGGGCGGTCTCGTCGTCCGCGGAGCCGCCGAGCCGGATGTCGGTGCCGCGACCGGCCATCTGGGTGGAGACGGTGACCGCGTTCTTCGCGCCGGCCTCGGCGATGATCTTGGCCTCCTCGGCGTCGTTCTTCGCGTTGAGGACGACGCAGGGCACGTCCGCCTTCTCCAGGAAGTAGGCGAGTTCCTCCGACTCGGCGACGTCGTGGGTGCCGATCAGCACCGGCTGCCCGGTCTCGTGCACCTCCTTGACGTAGGCGACGACGGCTTCGACCTTGTTGGCCTTGGTGTCGTAGACGCGGTCGGTCAGGTCCTGGCGGACGTTGGGGGTGTTCGGCGGGATCTGCGAGACACGCAGCTCGTAGAACTGTCGGAGCTGCTCGCCGGCCGCGATCGCGGTGCCGGTCATGCCGCACACGACGGGGTATCGGCCGATCAGTGCCTGCACGGTGATGGTGTCGATCATCTCGCCGCCGTCGGTCTGGGCGAGTCCCTCCTTGAGCTCGACGGCCGCCTGCATGCCGTCGGGCCAGCGCTGCAACTGGGCGACGCGCCCGCGGGAGGCGTTGATCAGGTGTACGCCACCGTCGCGGACGATGTAGTGCACGTCGCGTTCGAGCAGGTGGTGGGCGTGCATCGCGACATTGACATGCACCAGGGTGGTGCCGACGTGTTCCTCGTCGTAGAGGTTGATCCCGCCGAGCTCCTCCTCGACGAAGGCCGCGCCCTCGTCGGTGAGCGAGACGTTGCGACCGTCGACGTCGACGTCGAAATGCTTGTTCTTCATCCGCGACACCACGTCGTGGATGGCCTGGTCGGGGACCTCGGCGTCGGTCGACCCGGCGAGCACCAGCGGGATCAGCGCCTCGTCGACGAGGACCGAATCGGCCTCGTCGATGATCGCGACATCCGGTGTCGGCGAGACGAGTTGGTCCTCCGACAACACCAGCTGGTCACGCAGCACGTCGAAGCCGATCTCGTTGACCGAGCCATAGGTGACGTCACCGACGTAGGCGCGGTTACGCTCGGCGCGCGTGGAATTCTCCGACACCGCCGACACGGTGATCCCGAACGCCGCGAACAGCGGTGCCATCCACTCGGCATCGCGGGTCGCGAGATAGTCGTTGACCGAGATGACGTGCACCTGGTGGCCTTCGAGGACGTGACCGACGGCCGCGATCGCGCCGACGAGCGTCTTGCCCTCGCCGGTGGCCATCTCGACCACGTCACCTTCGAGCATTCGAAGGGCGCCCTGCAGCTGGACGTCGAACGGGCGCAGACCGAGACTGCGGTCGGCCGCCTCGCGGGCAAGCGCCAGGAACTTCGCGCGGTCACCGGCATCGGAACCGATGTCGAGCTTCTCCGCCTCGGACCGGAAGTCGGCCTCGTCGAGTCCGGCTGCCCAGTCGGTATGGGTTCCCGCGTCCTTGATGAGGCCGATCGACTTCGACTGGTTGCGCGAGCTCTGGGCTCCCAGCAACCGCCACATGCTGTTGGTCAGCTTTCCCACCGAGCGCTTCTCCTGACAGTTTGGTTCCGGGACCGAATCGCCTCCACGGTACGCGGCTGCTGCGCACCGGGTGTCCCCGCCGCTAACATCTGGCATACCCGGTCGGCCACCCGAGATGAGGATCGTGATGACCCGTGCCCTGCGCGCCGTGATCGCGGGTGTCCTGATCGCTGCCGGGATCGGATTCGGCGCGTTCAGCGTCTGGTGGATCGCGATGCTGCTGGGCATCCCGCTGATCGTCGGCGGCCTGGTGATCCTGCCCCGCGCCGGACGGACCAGCGGCCTGCCGGTCTTCTCCACCGGAGGCCCCCGTTCCGGTGTCCCGATGCGGGTCACCGCGTTGAACCGCTCCACCCTCGGCGTCGACGACGCACAGCCGACGCTGGTGTCGGCGCGGATCACGCCACCTGACGACACGGCCTACGACACCCGCTGGCTCACCGCGATGACCCGTGTCCGATTCCAGACGACGGTGCAGAACCCGCGCACCCTGCTGCCCGCCGAGGATCTGCCGTCGCGGACCGGTATGCCCCCGGATCTGGCGGCCGGTCCCGGGTGGTCGGCATTTCTCCCCCCACTGATCGCCATCGTGGTCGGTGCCGTGGTGTTGTTCGGAATCCCCGAAACGGTGTGGCGGATCGACACCCCGACCAGCACCTCGACGTCGTCGACCGGCGGCGCGGGCACCGGGTCCGCCGGCAACGAGGGGATGGCGGTACTCGGCCGGCGCCGCGATCGCCTGGTGCGCGCCATCGGCGAGGCCGGACCCGATGCCCAGGCCAACGTCCTCAGCATGACCTTCGACGCGTCCGGCTCCGATCGCGCAGAGATCTACGATCCGACGACCGGTCAATCGATCACCCTGACCGTTCGGGACGGCGGGGAGGTCGACCAGCGCCGTTCCCCCACCACCAAACGGCGCGGCGACACATTCGCGACATCGGTGATCGCGACCACCGACCTGTCCCGGATGGCCGCCACGATGACCGAGCGCACCACCGCGTTCGCGGGAGATGTGGTCTTCGAGGACATGGTCGTCGATCGTCCGGACACCGGCAAGGACGTGCTGATCACCGCCTCCTATCGCAATCCCGAACAGATCACCGAGACACACGACATCCAGGCGACCCCGGCCGGCAAGGTGGCGTCGTTCTTCGACCCGGGCGACTTCGAGGCGGCTTTCGGCGTGTTGCGCACGGCACTCGTCGATGCGGGGGTCCCGCTCGACCGGCCGGCGCTCAATCGTCTGGAGATCCGAGGTCTCGGATCGATGACCCCGACGATGTACGCGGGTGACATCCAGAGCAGCGGCGGCGTGCTCGCCGAATTCGTCACCGATCGCACCAGCGGCGACGTGTCGGTGGTGCCGGGCGCCTTCCCGACCGTCGACCTACGATCCTGGTCTCCCCGTGACCTGTTCGCCTTCACCGACGTCACGCCTGCCGTGTTCGACGAGGTGCGTGACCAGGCGATGCGGCGGGGCGACGTCGAGGAGATCGACCGGTCGGCAGTGGACATCCAGATGACCACCACGTTCCAACGGGACGGCGACCCCGTGATCCAGGTCGCGGTGGGGAGATCCGACGGGTCCGAGGGCACATACAGCCCGACGGGTGTCTTCCTGCGTGACGGAGTGCACTGACCGCGCCGGGACGTGACGCCGGGCGAAGCGTCCGCATCACCGCTCGCGCGGCGCCTCGATCATCCTGCGCGACACCGTCTCCAGTTGTTCGAGCGCACCCGCCGTCGGATGTATCGCTCCGCGATCGACGAGGCCGCCCACGATGTCGCGCACCCGCCCGATGTAGGCGGCCTGCTCCTCCCGGGTGCTGCCACCCTCGGCATGCCGGAACAGCTTGAGCGCGGTCCGCAGCGAATCACGGTCTGGGTCGTCGAGATAGGTGGCACCGAGCCGCCTGCCCTCCGACTCACACACCGCCCATGCGCGCCGCAGTGTGGTCACGGCCTGCCGGTATGCGTCGGCCCGCGCACGGTCACCGGGGTAGGCATCGGTCCGCAGTGCGCCGGCCTCCTCCAGCGCGACCAGGAAGTCCTGCACCGCGGTGCGGGTGACGTCGATGACCGCCGGATAGGTCAACAGCATCGCCGGGTCGAGTTCATACGTTCCGTACTCGCCGAGCACCCCGTCGTGGCGACGCGTCGCCTCCTCCCACAGGCGCCGGGACGCGTCCTCACTTCCCGCCTCGGCCATTCGATCCACGTCGTCGCCCTCGACGACCGTCGTGGCGGTCGTGGCGGCCTCGGGCTCGGTGGCACCGACCGCCGAGGAATCCTTCGCCGGTGACGGTGTTCCGGTGGACTTCGCCCGGCGCGGGGCCGCCGCGCGCAGTACGTCGAGCACCGCCTCGGCGGCCGGGTCGCCGACCGCCACCGCGACGCGCCAGGCCTCCGGTTCCGGTGTGGCGAAGACGAGGTCGGCACACCGCATCCCACGGATCAGCAGATCCTGCGACGATCCGCTTCCCCCCGTGCCGCCGCCCACCGTCGTCGTGGCGGACGCCGTACCCAGTGAGGCCGACACCACGCTGTCGAGGGGACGGCTGACGATGCCCGAGCGCTCGTCACCCACGTACACGTCGGTGTCATCGACGCCCAAGACCACGGCCGGGCGCTTGATGGCCCTGGCAGCAGCCCCGGCGAGCATCGACCCCGACAGCAACACCCCGACCGTGACAGCCGCGGTGGTGCCGGGTACGCCCACCGCACTCAACACGACCAGCACCACCAGGGCGGCGACGGCGAGCAGCATCGCGCCGATCCCGGCGATGCGATGCTGCGGGGTCTGATACTCGGTTCGTGCCATGATCGCGACCATCGCCATCATCATCGCCTATTCCCGGCATGCGGCCACCCGGGACGCTCGGTTACGGTGGTGTCCGTGACCGAGAAGGGAACTCCTTCGACCGTGGCGGCCACCGCGCTGATGGCTGTGATCCTGGTGGCGGTCGGTGTCGCCGTCGCCGCCGTCGTCCTCACCGACGACCCGTCGGGCTCCCCCGATGCCACCGCACCGACACCGCCTCCGATCGGCACGACCTACCGCTCCACCGAGGTCACGGGGGTGGCGATTCCCGGTGACGGACCACTCGAGATCGTCTTCCCCGAGTCCGGTCGCGTGGCCATGACCGCCGGCTGCAACCGGCACATCGGCGAGGTCACCGTCGACGCGACCACGATGGTCTTCGGTGCACTGGCCTCGACGATGATGGCCTGCCCGCCCCCGCACGACCGCGCCGACAGCTGGCTCGCCGACTTCGCCTCCGCACCCATCCGGTGGCATCGCGAGGGCACGTCTCTCACCCTCGAGTCCGCCCGGTCCACCGTGGTCCTGTCCGAGGTCCACTGACGGGTCCACCCACCGCACGCGCACCGTCACCGACGACCCCCGTTCTCGTCCATCCCCGTTCTCGTCCATCCCCGTTCTCGTCCATCCCCTGCCCATCCGATCCCGTCCCCCGATCGAGACAGGAGTCCTCGATGACCCTCACTCCCGCCACCGTGACCGTGACCGGCGCCGCCGGCAGTATCGGCTATGCCTCGCTGTTCCGGATCGCCGCCGGGGCCATGCTCGGCCACGACCGCCCGGTGCGTCTGCGGCTCCTCGAGCTCCCGCAGGCGGTGGCCGCCGCCGAGGGCACCGCGATGGAGCTCGAGGACGGCGCGTTCCCACTGCTGGAGTCGGTCGACATCTTCGACGACGCCCGCGCCGCGTTCGACGGCACCGACTTCGCGCTGCTGATCGGCGCCAAACCTCGCACCAAGGGGATGGAACGCGCAGATCTGCTCGCCGCCAACTCGGCGATCTTCGCGAACCAGGGTTCGATCCTCAACGAGGTGGCCGCCGACGACCTGCGGGTGATCGTGGTGGGCAACCCGGCCAACACGAATGCCGCGGTCGCCGCGGCGAACGCCCCCGACATCCCGGCCGAGCGCTTCACCGCACTGACCCGGCTCGACCACAACCGTGCGATCGCACAGCTGGCCCGGCGCACCGGTACCCCGGTCGGCCGGATCAGTAGGGTGTCGATCTGGGGCAACCATTCGGCCACCCAGTACCCCGACATCTTCCATGCGATCGTCGGCGACACCCAGGGCGCCGAGATCGCCGCCGACCGGACCTGGCTGGTCGACGACTTCATCCCGACCGTCGCCAAGCGCGGTACCGCCATCATCGAGGCGCGCGGGGCGTCGTCGGCGGCCTCCGCGGCCAACGCGACCATCGACCATGTCCACGACTGGGTGCTCGGCACCCCCGACGGCGACTGGACCTCGGTCGCAATGCCGTCGACCGGCGCCTACGGCATCCCGGAGGGCCTGGTCTGCTCGGTGCCGGCACGTGCGGTCGACGGCCGGTGGGACGTGGTGGAGGGTCTGGCGATCAACGAGTTCTCGCGCGGCCGCATCGACGCATCGGTCGCCGAGCTCCGCGCCGAGCTCGACGCGGTGTCGGCACTCGCCGTGTCGTGACACACCTTTCGTGACACACCCGTCCCGCCCCGCCGCGCGCAGGCCCGAGGGGGCATAAGCTTTCGCCCATGGCAAAGAAGGACAAGCCGGGCAGCGGCACCTCGAGCGGGGGCAAGTCCGGTAAGGACAAGTCCGGTAAGGACAAGTCCGGTAAGGACAAGTCCGGTAAGGACAAGGAACGGAAGATCAGCAACAAGGTCTATGAGGCCGAGTTGTTCCGACTCCAGACCGAACTGGTGAAGCTGCAGGAGTGGGTGCGCGAGACGGGCGCCCGCGTCGTGGTGGTCTTCGAGGGTCGCGACGCCGCGGGCAAAGGCGGCACGATCAAGCGGATCAGCGAGTACCTGAGCCCGCGTGTCGCCCGGGTCGCCGCCCTTCCCGCACCCACCGATCGCGAACGGGGTCAGTGGTATTACCAGCGCTATGTCGCGCATCTTCCGGCACCCGGCGAGATCGTCTTGTTCGATCGGTCCTGGTACAACCGTGCCGGAGTCGAGAAGGTGATGGGCTTCTGCACCCCGGAGGAGCACACCCGGTTCCTGCGGCAGACACCCATCTTCGAGCAGATGCTCATCGACGACGGGATCCTGTTGCGCAAGTACTGGTTCTCGGTGTCCGACGACGAGCAGCTCCGCCGATTCCGGTCACGGATGACCGATCCCGTCCGGCAGTGGAAGCTCAGCCCGATGGATCTCGAATCGGTGTACCGCTGGGAGGAGTACTCGCGGGCCAAGGACGAGATGATGGTCCACACCGACACCTCGGCGAGTCCGTGGTACGTCGTCGAATCCGACATCAAGAAGCACGCGCGGCTCAACATGATCTCGCATCTGCTCTCCACCATCGACTATCACGAGGTGGCCCGACCCCAGGTGACGTTGCCCAAACATCCGATCGAGACCGGCAACTACCACCGCCCACCGCGGTCGTTGTCGCGGTACGTCACCGATCACGTCGCCGCCCTGATGGGAGATGTCGGCTGATCGCATGACTGATCGGCACGGGGTCAGCACGGGGATGTGGATCGGTTTCGCAGAGTTCGACTATCTCCTCGGAGATGTGCACTCGCTCAAGCAGAAACGGTCGGTGGTTCGACCCATCGTCGCCGAGATGAAACAGCGGTTCTCGGTGTCGGTATCGGAGGTCTCTCATCGGGATGTGCACCGCCGCACCGGAATCGGGGTGGCCGTGGTATCCGGTGATCGGGCACACGTGGTGGAGGTCCTCGAGGCGATCGAGCGGTTCGCCGCCGGACGCCCCGAGGTGGAGCTGTTATCGGTGCGCAGCCGGGTGATCCGATCCGACGAGGTGAACTGAGGTCCCCCGTCTCGCCCAGTTCGGTTGTGCCCTCGTCACACAGGTCGAGTGTGCACGATGGTTGAGCCGACGAGGAGCGCAGCGACAAGGCGTGTCGAAACCTCGGTTGGCCGACGTCGACAACTGACCACCCCTGAGGTTGGTCACCGACACTGCAATCTCACCAGGCCTCGGCACGGGTCCTCGCCCCAGGGGCTCGGTCCCGGCTCGACCACCCACACCCCGACCAGGAGCGCAGCGACAAGGCGTATCGAAACCTCGGTTGGCCGACG
>NZ_JBSFRM010000019.1:55651-107831 GCF_053589235.1 Gordonia sp. NPDC003376
TCGGTTGGCCGACGTCGACAACTGACCACCCCTGAGGTTGGTCACCGACACTGCAATCTCACCAGGCCTCGACACGGGTCCTCGCCCCAGGGGCTCGGCCCCGGCTCGACCATCGAATGTGGTTGCGTGGTGGGCGCCCTGGGCTTCGATTCTTACTGGATCACGTCGAGCACTCCGGCCGCGACGGCCACCTCGCGGTATGCGGCGGCCAACGATGCGACGGTCTCGTGTGCATTGAGCCCGCTGGGATTGGGCACCACCCACACCTGCACACCGTCCCAGTCCGTCGGTTGCCGGCCGGCGTGGGCCTTCGGCTCGCCGAATGCCGTGCGGTAGGCGGTGATCCCGAGGATCGCGACCACGTGCGGGCGGACCTGAGCCACCACCTCGCGCAATCGTTCACCGCCGGAGAGGAATTCGTCTTTCGACAGTTCGGCGGCGGTCGCCGTCGCACGGGCGACGACATTGGTGATGCCGACGCCGCGGGCGATCAGCTGCTCGGTGTCCTCGGGACGCATCCCCGACGACGCGTCGATCACGTGGTCGACGATGCCCGCCTCCGCCAGCGCCGGGTAGAAGCGGTTTCCGCGCCGGGCGAAATGCGCACCGGTCGCCGCGCTCCACAGTCCCGGATTGATGCCGACGAACAGCAGTCGGCAGCCGGGTCCGAGCAGGTCGTCGATCTCGGTGTCACGGAAGGCGTCGAGTTCGTCGCGGGTGAAGCGCACACGGTGCACGGTACTTGCCGTCGTGCATCCCGGTATGGGTGGATGGGGTGATGGGAGATTCCGACGAGAAACCCCGTCCCGAGAACGCCACCGACCCGCGGCCGGTTCTGATCGTCGATGCGGCCAACGTCGTCGGGTCGGTCCCCGACGGCTGGTGGCGTGACCGCAAAGGTGCGGCCGAACGACTCCGGGACCGTCTCGCGCCGCTCGCGTCGTCCGGCACGGTTGGGCTACGCGGTCCGATCCGGCTCGTGCTGGTCGTGGAGGGGCGTGCCCGCGGGGTGACGCCCGTCGACGGGGTCGAGGTGGTCGATGCACCCGGTTCCGGCGACGACGCGATCGTCGACGCGGTGCGGGCGAACCTGCCCGACGCCGACACCCCGACCGCGACGGATACACGGACGATCACCGTCGTCACCGCGGATCGGGAATTGCGCAGGCGGGTAGAAGTTCTCGGTGCACAGGTGCTCGGTCCCTCGACACTGCGGGGGTGAAAATCGCCCCACCCCGCATATGGTCGTGTCTACAGTGGGGGACGGGGCGCCGAACCCACCACCAGGAAAGGACGGACGTGACCATGGCACGTTTCGAACTCCCGACCCTCGACACCTTGCGTGACCTCGGCCGACCGCACGAGAACGCGATCACGATCTACGCCGAGACCTCACCCGCACCCGATGAGCGCGAGGGCAGTGCACTCACCGCCAAGAGTGCCTTCGACCGCGCAATCCGAACCTTGCGTGAGTCCGGAATCCGGCACGCCACCGAGACCGCGCTGCGCGATCAGTGGGAGAAGATCCGCAACGACGAGGCCTGGTCGCGGTTGTCGCGGTCGGTGGCGATCTTCCTCACCCCGGTCTTCTCCGAGATCTTCGTGCTGCCCAACAAACTGGAGAACCAGATGCAGGTCGGCGGCTACTTCGACCTCGGTCAGCTGGTGCGCGCGGTGTCGTCGTCGCAGGCCGCCTACGCACTGACGTTGTCGGCGAACGGCTGGAATCTGTGGTCGGCGACGGCCACCACGGTGGCCACCGAACTCGAGCTGAGCGGCGAATACGGGACCGATGCCGCGGATGCCACCAACCGTGCGACCATCCGCGACCGCGGGCACGTGCGGCGCCTCGTCGGCGACGAGGGCAAGAAGGTACTGCTCGATCAGTATGCGCATCGTGTCGCCGAGGCCGTGAAGACCGAACTGGCACATCCTGATCCGAACGCCACCCAGCCGCTGTTCCTGTTCGCGGCCGATCCCCTGCTCGATCTGTACCGCAATGCCGACTCGGTGCGCCGCGTCATCCCGGTGCACGGCGCCCCCGACAATCTCCGGGCCGACGAGATCGACGCCGCGATCCGCAAGGAGATCCCCGCGATCAACGCCGAACGCAGCTCTGCACGGATGGACAGGATCGCCGACGGCGTGTCGGCCGGGCTGGTCGCCACCGAGCTCGAGGGCATCGCCCGGGCCGCTGTCGCCGGCGCCGTGTCCACACTGCTGTACGAGTTCACCGTCGACATCTTCGGCACCATGGACCCCACCACCGGGGCACTGACCCGCGCCGACGACGGCTACGACCTGTTGTCGGCGATCGTGGTGTCGGTCCTCGACCACGGCGGCGAGGTCAAGGCGGTGCGCGACATGGAGATCACCCACTCACTGTGGAACGGGGTCGCCGTGGCGGGCCTGCGCTACCCGCTCGCCTGACCGTCCGCACGCCGCGCTCAGTGCGGCACCTTGCTCATGTCGCTGCGCAGCATCATCACGTTGTAGTCGCTCCAGCGGGATGCGTTGAAGTAGAGGTCCTTGCCGGTACCGAGGATCGCCGGCGACTGCGGCTGGATCATCGGGCCGTAGAGCACGATGGCACCCGACGGCACCAGGGTCGTGGGCGAGCTCCACGGCCCTTCCGGTCTGTCGGCGGTTCGGGCGCGGATCGCGTTGTCGCCGTCGAGCATCAGGTACTTGTTCAGGTAGGGACTCCAGTACACCGACAGTTCGGTGACCGGTTGCCCGACGACGACCGCCGACCCGTCGTCGGGGATCTGGGAGATACTGTCGACCCAACCGAGTGCCTGCCCGGCCCAATACTGGTACTCGGTCAGATCGAGGATGTCGTCGGGCTCGAAGCGCGCCAGGAAGGCCGCACCGAAACGACCGTTGGGTGTGCCGAACTGGTAGACGTGGTCGTCCTCGGCGCCGTGGCCGCGGACGTAGGCGCTCTGCTGGAACTTGCCGTTGTTGGGGTCGACGGCCTGGAGCTCTCCGGGCAGGGCGAGGGTCACCGGGGCGTTGATCAGCAGGGTGTCGGGGTCCGAGGTCCACGTCTGTCCGTTGTCGTCGGAGTAGGCGATACCGGAGAAGTTGGTCACCCAGTGGCCTGCGCTGCCCCATGACCGGACCGACATGTAGTTGATGTACTGCCGGAAGCCGCCGCCCGGTCTGGGCAGGGAGATCGCGGCGGTCGGGATGGTGGTGACCTCCACGTAGTTCAGGCCCAGGGCGGGGATCAGCTGAAGGGCGAACCGCGGGTTGTCGGCGGCCACCACACTGCCGGATCGGACGTCGCCGGCGACCGCGTCGGGCACGGTGATGCCGTTGGAGAGGTCGGCGTCGTCGGATCGCAGCAGGACGTTGTGCCGCCATTGCTGGCCGCTGACCCGGCAGTTGCCGAAGGTGTCGCCGAAGGCCATCAGCGTCTGTCCACTGCCGTTGTCCCAGCTGATACCGAGGTCCGTGCCGGAGATGCCGAACCGGTTGTAGGTGCTGTTGGGGCTCCACGGGCCGGTCACCCACGAGACGGTGCGGGTGTTGGATCCGATGAAGATCGGCAGCGGGCCCTGCGGGCCGGCACCGGGACCGGAGGGCCCGTTCGAGCCCGACCCCGACCCCGAGCCCAGCGAACCGAACGACCCCAGCTCGAGGGATCCGGACGATCCGCTGCTGCTGTTGCCGCACGGCGCCGCAGCGGCGTCACCGGTACCCATCCAACCGGTGCCGAGCACACCCGCCGCGACGACGACGGCACCTATCAACGAGCGGGCGGTGCGCAGTCTCATCAGGCGTCACTCTCATCCGGCGGTGGTGGTCACGAGCACCTGGGCTCGATCACACTGCGGAGTGTGACAGATGTGACCAGTGATACTCAAGTGACTATTTGAGCAGTCGTGGATGACGAACCATGTCGATCCCGGTCACAAACCGATCACGGCTTGGAATCACCTGAGAACGCCGCGACCGAAGCCCGGCCGGTCATTCCGCGCGGGAGAACTCCGACGCGCGGGCCACCTGCTCGGCGGTGACCGGCACACCGGTGTACTTCTCGAACTGTGCGGCCGCCTGCAGTGCGATCACCTCGGCCCCGGTGATCACCGTCTTGCCCGCCGCACGGGCAGCGGTGATCAGCGGTGTCTCCGCCGGGAACGCGACCACGTCGAACACCACCGTCGCGGTCTCGATGACCGCATCGTCGAAGGCCTGGACGTCGGCGTCGGCACCGCGCATCCCGAGCGGGGTGACGTTGACGATGATCGAGGCCCCCGGCTCGGCGGCGGTGACATGCCGGTACCCGTACTGCTCGGCGAGCGCCGGCCCGGCGACGATGTTGCGTGCGACGACGGTCAGGTCGCCGAATCCGGCCGATCGGAAGGCTGCGACCACTGCCTTGGCCATCCCACCCGACCCCTGCACAGCCACCGGCTGCGTGGTGTCGAGGCCGTTGCTCGCGATCAGTGACGCGACCGCCTCCACATCGGTGTTGGAGGCGATCAGCCGACCGTCGTCGTTCACGATGGTGTTGACCGCGCCGATCGCCTCCGCCGAGCTCTCGACGACGTCGACGAGCGGGATGACGGCTTCCTTGAACGGCATCGACACCGAGCATCCACGGATGCCGAGGGCCCGGACCCCGGCGATCGCACCGACGATGTCATCGGTGGAGAACGCTTTGTAGATGAAGTTCAGGCCGAGTTCGTCGTACAGGTGGTTGTGGAATCGGGTACCGATGTTCGACGGTCGGCCGGCCAGGGAGATGCACAGGGTCATGTCTTTGTTCAGAATCGGCACGGCGATCAGGTTACCGCGTGACGGCGGACACCCGCCTTTGCCGAACTATGACGACCGACGTAGCCTGCTTGACGGAGTCGATACGCAGCGAGGTGAGTGTGAATTTCAACAGGTATGTCGCACTGGGTGATTCGTTCACAGAAGGAGTCGGCGACGCCGATCCGACGCGCCCCAACGGGCTGCGCGGTTGGGCCGATCGTGTGGCCGAGGAACTCGGCAGACACTCGCCGTCGTTCGAATACGCCAACCTCGCGATCCGCGGCAAACTGCTCGACCAGGTGATCGACGAGCAGATCGACGCGGCGGTGGCGCTGCGCCCCGACCTGGTGACCGTCTATGCCGGCGGCAACGACATGATGCGACCGTCGATCGACATCGACGGACTCGTGGGCCGCTACGAACAAGCCCTGTCGCGGCTGGTCGACACGGGCGCGACGGTGGTGGTGTTCACCGCCTACGACGCCGGGTGGGCGCCGGTCTTCCGACTCACCCGCGGACGCGCCGCGGTCTACAACGAGCTGGTTCGCGAGGTCGCCGACCGGCTCGACATCACCGTTCTCGACTTCTGGCGTCTGCGCGGTTACGACGACTACCGGATGTGGGACACCGACCGTCTGCACATGTCGTCGTCTGGTCATACCCGTATGGCGGCGGAGGTCCTCGACCGGCTCGGCGTGGAGCACGCCATCACCCTCGATCCGCTGCCCACCGCCGCCGAGCCGACCCGTGACGAACGCCGCCGCGACGATCTGCGCTGGGCGCGGACCTTCCTCGGTCCGTGGCTGATGCGACGGGTGCGTGGGACGTCGTCGGGTGACGGTGTCACGCCGCGCTGGCCTGCTCCGGTCCTCGCCGCCGACACCCTGGCCTGATCTGGGTCGTCCTTTTCTGGGCCGACCCGATCGGGGCGCGGCGTGCGGGGCCCGGCACCACCGGCCCCGCCCGGTATCGGGTCTCAGCGCCGAGACAGGAGCAGCGGGATCACCCGTTCGGCCAGCAGCGGCGCGAGCGAGACCTGCGGATCGAGACGATCGATCCGCATCCAGCGCAGTTCGGCGATCTCGGCGGTCGGCCGGTCCACCGGCAGCACGTGATGCTCGAACACGACGGCCTCGACGACGTGACCGGCCTCGTTGGCCGCCGGTGCCCGGAACACCCCGAGTTCGGTGAGATCGTCGGGCCCGAGGGCCACCCCGATCTCCTCGGCACATTCACGAGCGGCGGTCTGCCGCGGCGACTCCCCCGGTTCGGGTTTGCCGCCGGGCAGCATGAATCGCGTGCTGCCGTTCTTGCGAACGGTCAGCAAGTCGCCGTCGTCGGTACAGAACACGACGGCGCTGACGCGAATCACCTTGTCGGTCATCGACATCGCCTCAGGCGTCCCGGGTCAGCGACCGAAACCGGCGTCGCGCAGGGCCTGCGCCATCGACCCGTTGGGGGCGGACTCGCGGCGGCGATTGTTGTTGCCGCCCCGCTGATTTCCGTTGCTCTTGTTGCTTCCGCCCTTGTTGCTGCCGCCCTTGTTGCTTCCGCCCTTGCTGCCACCGCGAGAGTTGGCGTCACGCTGGTTGCCATCACGGTCGCCAGGTCCACCGCGGTTGTTGCCACGGCCACGCTGATCGGCGCCGCCCTGGTTTCCCCGGGGCTGATCGCCGCCGCGCTGCTGCCCGCCACCCCGGCGGTCGCCACCCACCTCGTCGCGGAGGCGCAGGGTCAGGCCGATGCGCTGACGCTCGACGTCGACCTCGAGCACCTTGACCTTGACCACCTGACCGGAGCGCACCACCTCGTGTGGGTCGGAGACGAATCGGTCGGACATGGCCGACACATGGACCAGCCCGTCCTGGTGCACGCCCACGTCGACGAATGCGCCGAAGGCCGCGACGTTTGTCACCACCCCCTCCAGCACCATCCCGGGCTTGAGGTCGGCGACCTTCTCCACGCCGTCGGCGAAGGTGGCGGTGGTGAACGCCGGACGCGGGTCGCGGCCGGGCTTCTCCAGCTCGGTGAGGATGTCGGTGACGGTCGGGACACCGAACCGTTCGTCGGCGAACTCCGCCGGCTTCAGGGTGCGCAGGGTGCGCTCGTTGCCGATGAGCTCGGCGAGCGCAACGCCGGAGCGGTCGAGGATCTTGCGGACCACCGGGTACGACTCGGGGTGCACGCCCGACGCGTCGAGCGGGTCGTCGCCCTCACGGATCCGCAGGAAGCCCGCACACTGCTCGAATGCCTTGGGACCCAGGCGCGGGACGTCGAGCAGTGACTTGCGGCTGCGGAACGGTCCGGTGGTGTCCCGATGGGTGACGATGGCCTCGGCCAGCGTGGGGGTGACACCCGACACGCGGGCGAGCAGCGGCACCGACGCGGTGTTGAGGTCGACGCCGACGGCGTTCACCGCGTCCTCGACCACCGCGTCGAGGCTGCGGGCCAGGGTGCCCGGGGTGACGTCGTGCTGATACTGGCCGACACCGATCGACTTGGGTTCGATCTTCACCAGCTCGGCGAGCGGGTCCTGCAGACGGCGGGCGATCGACACCGCGCCGCGCAACGAGACATCGAGCTGCGGCAGTTCCCGCGAGGCGTACTCCGAGGCCGAGTACACCGATGCGCCCGCCTCGCTGACCATCGCCTTGACCGGCGCGGTGGCGCCGGCCTTCTTGATGTCGGCGACGAGTTCGGTGGCCAGGGCATCGGTCTCGCGGGAGGCGGTGCCGTTGCCGATGGCGATCAGGTCGACGTCGTGGCGCGCGACCAGCGCGGCCAGCGTGGCCTTGGACTGGTCCCACTGCTTCTGCGGCTGATGCGGGTAGACGGCGCAGGTGTCGAGGACCTTGCCGGTGGCGTCGACGACGGCCACCTTGACTCCGGTACGGAAGCCCGGGTCGAGGCCGAGGGTGGTGCGAGCACCGGCCGGGGCGGCCAGCAGCAGATCCTTGAGGTTGGTGGCGAACACCGTCACCGCGTCCTCCTCGGCACGCTGGCGCAGGCGCAGACGCGCGTCCACCGCGGCCGACACCATCAGCTTGGTGCGCCACGCCCACCGCACCGTCTGCAGCAGCCACGGGGTGCCCGCCCCCGGATTCGCACCGTCCACTCCGAGCGTCGCGGCGACCATCGCCTGGTACGCCTCGTCCTCGCCGCCGTCGAAGTCGAGCGAGAGGACCTCTTCCTTCTCGCCACGCAGCACCGCGAGCACGCGATGCGACGGCATCTTCTCGAGCGGTTCGGAGAACTCGAAGTAGTCGCGGAACTTCTGTCCGGCGGGGCTCTTGGCGACCTCCTCCGAACGCGGGGTGGTGCGCAGTGCGCCGTCGGCCCAGAACTTCTCACGCACCGAACCGACGAGCTCGGCATCCTCCGACGCCCGCTCGATCAGGATGTAGCGGGCACCGTCGAGCGCGGCCTGCGCATCGGCGACGGCATCGGTGGTGAACTCAGCGGCCACCTCGTCGGGCACAAGGGACGGATCGGCGAGCAGACGGTCGGCCAGCGGCTCGAGACCGTTCTCGCGGGCGATCTGCGCCTTGGTCCGCCGCTTGGGCTTGTACGGCAGGTAGATGTCCTCGACGCGGGACTTGGTGTCGGCGGCGAGCAGCGTGGCACGCAGCTCGCCGGTCAGCTTGCCCTGTTCCTCGATCGAGGCGATCACCGCGGCACGGCGCTCGTCGAGTTCGCGCAAGTAGCGCAGACGCTCGTCGAGGGTGCGCAACTGCGCGTCGTCGAGGCTGCCGGTGACCTCCTTGCGGTACCGGGCGATGAACGGGACCGTCGACCCCTCATCGAGCAGCCGCACCGCGGCGGCCACCTGGTTCTCGCCGACCGATAACTCCTCGGCGATCCGCGCATTGACGGACTTCAGTGCCCCGGGCGTCGGATTGGATGCTGCAGCTGGTGCGCTCGAACTCACCCGGTGCACCCTACCGAAGCCCACCGACACACCGACGCCGCCCGTGGGTGTGTCGAGCATCGGTGCCGTCTGCACGGCTCACACGGGCGACCATCCGAGTAGCGGACCCAGCCGCTGCGCCATGTCGGTGACGATCTGGACGTAGTCGGCCGGGGCAAAGGTGAACGGCAACGCGAACGCCACCTCGTCGGCGCGGCGGAAGCCGGCGTGGGCATAGAGACGCTCGGCGAGCTCGTCGGACGGACCGACCAGATCCGGCGAGAACACCAGACGCCTGGGCCCCTGCGGAGCCAGGGTCCGCTCGTACCGCGCCGCCGCGTAGGCGCGGTAGCGCTCGACCTGGTCGGCAGTGGCGGTGTCGGTGGGGATCACCACGAGCCCCTGCGAGACGCGTGCGTTCGGCGGGTCCGGGTGATGGGCGAGATAGGCGTCGATGTGCCGGGCCTGGATGGTCGCGAAATCCGGAGCACCGGCGTGGGCAACGGTGTCTGCGTCGTCGGCGGTGACGACCGAGGACGTCAGATAGTTCAGTCCCTGGCGTCCTGCCCAGATCGCGGAGTCGAGCATTCCGCCATACCAGACCCGATCGGCGAGACCCGGCGACTGAGGCTGAACGCTTCGGGTGAAGGTCTCGATACCGACCGTGCCCTCGAAGTCGCTGACCGGTTCTCCACGCAGACACCGCAGCAGTCGCAGGACGCGTTCCTTGGAGAAGTCCTCGACGTCGTGGGTCTGCGGGTACAGCGAGGTCTTGACGTCGTCGTAGCGCATCGGCGTCCCCACCGAGACCCCCGGATTGATCCGGCCACCGGACAGCAGGTCCACGGTGGCCAGATCCTCGGCCAGCCGCAGCGGGTTCTCCCAACCGAGCGGGACGACGGCGGTACCCAGGGCGATCCGACTGGTGCGCGTCGCGGCGGCGGCCATCACCGCGACCGGCGAGGTGATCCCGTACTGCAGGTGCCGGTTGCGCAGCCAGACGGTGTCGAAGCCGAGGTCCTCGGCCCGCTGGATCATCTCGAGGGTGTCGAGGTGGCCACGTCGGGGATCGGCGGGATCGAAGGAGCCGATCGTGAGGAAACCGAGTGAGCGCAGCGGTCGACCTTCGCGAGGCATCGCGTTCTCCTGTCGGGCTTGTGTGTGGGTGTGCGGCGCACCGCGGTGGCACGACGACGCTCTCCAGAATGCACCCGACCCGGGCGGTGTGAGCGATGCCACGCGGTGAGATATCCCACCGGACACTCGCCGATCGTTGGCGTCACTCACCCGAGATGACCTGGCCTCGTTGGGTTTTCACTTACGCGACGGCGACCCGGTTCGGATTCCGGAGGCCGATATTCCCGGCGTAGCATCATGATTCGCAAATCCACCCCCACTCCACATCTCCGGCCTGCGCCGGGAAGGGCCCCATGCCGTCGACATCGCCGTCGCAGCCGTCACGCGGGGCCGGGATCTCGCGTTCGGCACTCGCGGTAGCCGTGACGTGGGTTGTCGGCGCCGTTGCGTATCTGGTCGCGATCACCAACCGAACCTCGCTGTCCGCTCTGGGAATCGATACCGCACATCATTTCTCGATCGACCCGGCAACACTCTCGTTGTTCGCGGTCATCCAGCTCGGTGTCTACGGGGCCACCCAGATACCGGTCGGTATGGCCCTGGACCGCTACGGGTCGAAAGCCGTCCTGACCGTCGGCCTGGGCCTGATGGCGCTGTCCCAGATCGCCCTGGCGCTCGCTCCGAGCGTGTGGATAGCGATCGCCGCGCGTGTGCTTCTCGGCGCCGGCGATGCGGCCGTGTTCCCGTGCGTGCTGCGAATCATCGGCATCCGGTTCCCGCGCCGCGTCGCGCCGATGATCGTCCAGGTCACAGCCATGATCGGCCAGGCAGGACAGATCATCAGCATCATCCCGTTCACCCGTCTGGTCCACTCTCTCGGTTGGCAGCCGGGCTTTCTGCTGCTCGCGGCGACCTGCATCCTGATGGCCGTGTTGGCGCTGATCCTCGTGAGCGACGGGCACTCGGCGCCCGCCGGACGCGCCGCCGGCGACGAGCCCGGCATCCTCGCGCGGCTCCGCGAATCGATCGCCGAACCGGGTACCCGGCTGGCGTTCTGGACGCATGCCGTCTCGCCGTTCTCCACCAACGTGTTCGGTGTCCTGTGGGGATTCCCGTTTCTGGTCACCGCCGAGAACCTCGCGTCCGGCACCGCCCAGATGGTGCTGATCACCTCGGTGATCATCGGCGTCGCCGCCGGGCCGATGGTCGGGCTGTTCTCGGCCCGATTCGCGCCGTACCGTGTCCACCTCGTCCTGGTCCTGGTGGCCTGTCAGTTGATCGTGTGGTCGGTGGTGCTCGCGTTGACCGGCCCCGCACCCACCTGGTTGCTGTACGTCCTGGCGATCGCGATCGGCGCAGGTGGGCCCGCCTCGGTCATCGCCTTCGACCTCGCACGCGACCACAACCCGGTCTATCGGCTGAGCACCGCCACGGGTGTGGTCAACGCGGGCGGCTTCTTCGCCAGCGTGCTGGTGATCCTGCTGATCGGACTCACCCTGGGTGTCATGTCCGGCGGGCACACCGGCGCCGAGGCCTACGACCTGGCGTCGTTCCGGGTGGCGATGGCATGGCAGATCCCGTTCTGGTTGGTCGGGGCGACGATGGTCTGGCGGGAGTACCGCGCGACGCGACGGACCGACCCTGCATCGCGGCCGGTGCTCACCGAGATCCCGGTGTCGGAGGACGCAGTTCCCTGCGGAGCACAAACGCCCGATCACCGCTGACCGGATCGCGTGTCGGGAAGCCGTGGCGCTCATAGAACCGGTGTGCGTCCACGTCGGGTTCGTCGACCTCGATCTCGAACTCGCCGGCACCGCGCCGTGTGGCCTCGACGACGGCGAGCTCCAGCACCACCGAGCCCAGGCCTTCGCCGCGGTGATCGGGCACGGTGTACAGCTCGTCGAGCAGGGCGACGCCACCGGGAACCCACACATTGGTCCGTAGGGTGACGAGTCCGACCGCACGGACCGGTGATCCGGCGATGACGGCGAAAAAGGTCGGTGTGCCCAGCAGTTCGCGGAGGTGCTCGACGAGGACCTCCGGTCCCGGTGTCGGGGTGTCGTATTCGCGATTGAACGCATCGAGCAGGATGGCGATCATCGGTGCGTCGTCGGCGGCGGCCAGACGACCGACCGGTAGACCGCTCATGGCCGTCACCGTACACCGGCGAGCAGCGCCTACCGGTTCCGTGAACGTGTCTTCGCCAGAATCGCATTCACGGGGTCGTTGACGGTGTGTTCGGAACGACGAGGGCGGCGGCGATGTCGCAGGTCGCCATTCCCCCGACCAGCAGCGACAACACCTCCGTCTCACGGCCATCCGGTGTCGAGGCCCTGGCCCACAGATCGATTCGTTCGCCGGCCGGAGCCGTCTCGATCGTCACCGCGACGTCATCGCCGAGACGCGACGCACGGACCGTCACCCAGTACCCGTCCCCACGATGGACGCAGGACCAGGGCTCACCCACCGGATGAGCTCGGGGATCCGAGCGCGCGGCACCATCGGCACGACCGCATGCGGGGCGGTCATCACCGGGTGACCGGGTCGGTCAGCGGGAACACGTGGGCGTCGAACCCGCCCGCCGGCCTGTTCCGGCATCGGTGACCACGACCCCGAATCACGCCGACTCCGCGGATTCCCCGGATTGCGGAATCCCCAGGATCGGGGATGGTCGACGCACCCCGACCTGCGGTGTGCTGGACATGTACCGACCACACGGATCGACCAGGAGGCCGTCATGATCTCCCTGCACATCGAACACCCCGTCCACGACTACGACTAGAACCACGACGCCGGTTACCGCGTCTTCACCGCACGCGAGGAACTCCGGACCGAGGGAGGGTCCTCGCCTATCGTGTCACTCGCGGCATCCGCGAGCCCAATCGCGTGACGATCGACCTCGACTTCGATTCTGTCTCCGCCGCAGAGGATTTCCGTGATCGCCTGCACCCGATCTGGCAATTCGCGCCAGCGCGGCAGCTACTCGACGAGGCGTCCGCCACCCGGATCACGGAGGTCACCGCGGCTCGGGTCCTCGCACACAGCAGGTGACCTGTGGCCCTCGTGCCGGACCGGCGATCGGGTGCACACTGGAAAGACACCCGACGTCAGCGGTTCGACGGGAGGACCACCATGCGACTACTCATCCTGTACGCCACCGACCACGGTTCCACCACGGGTATCGCGGAGCGGCTCGCCGCCGACCGCACGCGACATGGTGACGAGGTCACCGTTGCCCGCCTGCGGGAGACCTCCCACCTCGACGACTACGACGGTGTGATCGTGGGCAGCGCGATCCACAACGGGCAGTGGTTACCCGAGGCGACCCACGCCGTCGATCGCCTCGCCTCCCAGTGGGGCGACAAACCGCTGTGGGCGTTCTCGGTCGGTTCGATCGGAGACACCACCTCCTTCTTCGGCGACAAGCGCACAAAGGCACTACGACCGCGCATGAGTGAACCGAAAGCCGTTGCGACCCTGCGTCATACCGGGCATGTCCAGGACGCGCACCGCTTCGCGGGGGCGATCGAACCGGGCGACTGGCCCGGCGCGGGGCGAGTGGTGTTCCGGGTCATGGGTGGTCACTACGGCGACGCCCGCGACTGGGACGATGTCGACGCGTGGGCGGAATCGATCCACGCCTGACACCGCAGAGAACCGGGTCGACCCACGATCTGCAACCTCGCCGATTCACCATGCGAGGTCACGGTCGGGATGTGTCGTCACTTCCACCCACCAACGACGCGGTCCAGATCCGTCCGTTGGTCCAGACCCGTCTGCCATGGCCGCCGATCTCATCCGACCCCCCTCGAGTGGAGGCCGTCGATCACGGCGGACCCGATGACGCGCGCACAATGCGACCGGTTCCGTGGACCGTTCGACGCCGCAGTCGTTCCGCACATCACGGACAGATCACCGGCGCACGAGACGAGTATCGTCATCACACGGTTCGACGCCGAGTTCGGTACCGAGGTTGCACCTTTCGCGTCGATCCTGTTGTGTTCCGAGTCTGCATCGTCCTCGCAGATCGACATCCTCACATCCGGCGCCGAGTAGATGGCGCTCGCCGAAATGGGAGTCGTGACAGACGAAACGCGAGCGCGATCGTCGCCAACGTCGCAGCGATGCGCGCAGCCATCGCACTCTCCGACCGCACAGACACCGACTCGAGTGCTGGAGATGCACCGCGCACTCCTGACCGAACACGGCGCCGACATCGTCGGACGCCGGCGGACCGATCAGGTGTGGATCGGGGGCAACGCACCGGTCCACACGGTTCGGATCACGTTGCACCAGCGGCCGACCGCGTTGCCGAGCTGATGGATGATCTGATCGAGTTCACCGGTCGCGACGACGTCCCACCGCTCGTCTGGCTGCCATCGCCCATGCCCGGTTCGAGACCATCCACCCTTTCCCGGAGGGGAACCGCCGAACCGGCCGCGCACTGATGCAGGCAATGCTGCGCGCGACCGGACTCACCCACGACGTCACGGTCCCGGTCTCGGCCGGACTCGTGACCGATATGGCCGCCACTTCGCCGCAGTGGAGGCATACAGATCAGGGGATGTGTTCCCCGATCATCGACACCCTGTCACACGCCGCCCTGTCGGCGGTCGAGAACGGTGGTCGCCTGTGACCGACCTCCATGCCATTCGGACACAGTGGGACTCGACGCTGCGCGCCCGACGAGGGTCTCCGGGCCCGGAGACCTACCCGACGTCCTCCTCTGCCGGCCCGTCGTCGACAGCAACGTGGTGGCCCACGAGCTGGGGATCGACCCGAAGAATGCACACCGGGTGATCACGCCACTGCTCGATGCCGGAATCCTGGACGAGGTCACGGGATTCGACCGAAACCGGATGTGGCAGGCCATCGAGGTGACCGGCGCGCTCGACGCATTCGCCGAGCGCGCCGCACGTCGCGGACGTTGACGACAGCGTCAGCGCAGTGACGCGTAGACCCGCGTCTCGAAGTCCAGGAATCCGCCGATCGACGCGGGGTCGGCGAACGGCAGGATCTGGGTGGCCCACAGACCGGCGACATCGGCGCTGCGATCGATCCAGTAGTAGAGGTTCGCCAGGCCCGCCCAACCCAACGAACCGGCGGTGCGGCCGGTGGGTGCCTGCTCCTCGTTGATCATGAACGTGTACGCCCAGGTCTTGCGCTGACCGGGGAAGAACTCGGCGTCATGCGACAGATCCGGCTCGACGCCGGGCAGCATGGTGACCTGCAGCTCCCCGAGTCCGTTGCGGGCGGCCGCCTCGACCGTCTCCGGTCGCAGCACGCGGCCGTACTCGCCCTCGCCGTCGTTGAGCCACATCCGGAGGAAGCGTGTGTAGTCGGGCACCGTGGAGTACAGACCGTGCCCGCCCATGTGCACCTCGGGATCCTGTGGCAGCACCAGCCCGGTCGGCACCAGGGTGCCGTCGGCGGTGCGCTGGTGGATCTCGGTGAGACGCCCGCTCATCGAGTCGGTCATCGAGAAGGCGGTGTCGGACATGCCGAGTGGGGCGAACACCCGCTTCGCCATGACCTCACCGAGTCGCTTGCCGCGGATCGCCTCGACGATCAGCCCGGCCCAGTCGATGTTGCTGCCGTAGTTCCAGCGGGTGCCCGGGTCGAAGATCAGCGGGGTGGTCAGCGCTGCGCGGGTTCCGGTGATGACGCTCGGCTGACGACCGTCGGCGGTGAGCCGCGAGTACGCCTCGTCGAAGAACGAGTAGGCGAAACCTGCGGTGTGCAGCAGGAGCATGCGGGTGGTGATCGGGGTCTTCGGCGCGCGCAGGACGGGTGAGCCGTCGTCGGCGAAGCCGTCGAGCACCCCGAGTTCGCCGATGTCGGGGACGTACTCCGACGCCGGGGCATCGAGGTCGAGCAGCCCCTCCTCGACGCACTGCAACACGGTGGTGCCGGTGATCGCCTTGGTGGTGGAGAAGATCGCGAACACCGAGTCGGTGGTCATCGGGGGGTCGGCGGCGAGTGAACGCACACCGGCGGCGCCCTCGTAGACGGTGCCCGCCGAGCGGGTCACCGACGCGACGACGCCGGGTACGCGGGCCGCGCCGGTGGCAGAGGTGACGTCGGTGAGGACCTCGTCGAGTGCCGGGCCCAGCGTCGATCGATTCACGGTGGTCATGGCCATCCTTTCGGTGCTGTGTGAGGTACAGCACAGAAAGTTAGTGGTCCGGCAGGGCCGGTCATACCTGTGATCGGCGCATGCTGATCCTGATCGGCACCCCGTACCGTCCGACCCCCGCCGAGGTCAGCCCGACGACCCACGCGCCAGCGTGGCCGACGGATTCTCCCCGAATCGGCGCCGGTAGGCCGCGGCGAACACACTCATGTTCACGTAGCCCCAGCTGCGGGCCACCACCGCCACCGACGGCGCACCCGCCGACAGCTCGCGGTAGACGCCCTGCAGGCGTTGTTCCACCAGGTAGGCGCGCGGCGACATGCCGAGGTATCGGCTGAATCCGCCGCCGAGGCCCCGCACACTGACACCGGCGACCGCAGCGACATCGGTCACCGTCGGCAGATCCCGGGCATGCTCGTCGATGTAGCGCACCGCCGAGCGGACGTAGCCGGGGGCGGCGACCATCGGTGCGCGGGAGAGGTCGATCCCGGCCCGCTGCGCCCATTCGTCGAGCAGGTGGGCGGCGATCATCTCCTGCAGGTTGGCCCCGATCCGCCCCGAGGCGACCTGATCTGGGGCGACTGCGGCGGTCCGGGCCGCGTATCCGAGCAACGCCAGCCAGGCGCTGTCCGGTCCGCCGACCACGCACCGGTGCGTCCACAGGCGGTCGTCGGGAACGTACCCCCACCAGCGCAGGGCGAGGTCGGCGAGCAGGCGGTGCGGGATGGTGAGGTTGAGTTGCAGGTGATCCGGGTCGGCGACCAGGCTGTAATCCACGCGGCTACAGTCGGCGACATAGGTCTGACCCACTGTGAGCTCCGCTCCGAACCGAGTCCCGGCCGCATGGTGGGTCCAGCCACGAAGAGTGGTGAGCACCAAGACATTTCCTGAATCGGCATCGAAGTTCGCCAGGTCCACGCCGACGCCGTAGCTGAACCGCGTCATGGTGATCTCGCCGATCGGCACCGAGAACATCGACGACGCCGGTGCGATACCCCGCCCGATCGGGTGCGCGTCGAACCGCATGTACTTGTCGTCGGTCCAGGTGCGGATGACATCCCAGTCCGACTCCACGCCGATCAGCCCACGGTTGACCGCCGGCCGGGGGTCCAGATCCAGTGACACGCGTCCACCGTAGGCGACCACGATCGTGCGTCGACGCTTTTTGTCGGACCCCGTCTGTATGTTCGAACACTGTCCACCGAGACGCCCCCACCACCGCCACCGGCAGACCCTGCCGACGACGCCCAGGGCGATCCCCACTGGACCGACCTCATCGCCACCGACCCCGACGCCCTCACCGACCACCACACCGGCGCCACCCCCCACCACCACGGACCCGACGGCCTCGAACAAGCCATCGCCCAGATCGGTGCCGTCCTGTCGGTCCCACCCCGCAAGGCCCGCGAACTCATCCTCGCCGGCAACGCCCTGCGCTACCGCCTCCCCTGGACCGGCGGCACCCTCGCCCAAGGCCGCATCGACGAACACCGCTTCCACATCATGCTCACCCGCACCACCCTCGTCACCCCCGAACTCATACCCCACGTCGACTCCCGCATCGCCGAACAGATCTTCGGCCGCGACACCATGTCCACCACCCGCTTCACCGCCATGCTCGACGCCATCGTCGCCTCCACCGACCCCGCCCTCCACCGACGCCGCGCCCACGCCACAGCCGAACGCAAGGTCACCATCACCCCCGACCGCTTCGTCCCGGCCAATCCCGGCTCACCGCCCACCTCCCCGAACTCGACGCCGAACTCGTCAACACCCGCCTCAACGCCACGGCCGCCGCCGTCCACCCCGACGACCCCCGCACCCCTTCCGAGAGCGATTCTTGCGCCAACGGCAAACCGGTTTGCCGAAACGTACAGTCCGCAGCACGCTGGGGGTCGGACACACGACGGAGGTCACCGATGACGCATGCGTTCGACAAGGACTACTGGGAAACCCATTGGGGTTCCGCTTCTTCCGATGCACACTCGAATCCCTATGTCGCCGAGGCGGTTCGTGGCCTGACTCCGGGACGTGCCCTGGACGCGGGATGCGGTGCGGGGGGCGAGGCCATCTGGCTTGCCACTCGTGGCTGGCAGGTGACCGGCGCCGACATCTCCGGCCGCGCGTTGGCCGCCGCGGCGCAACGTGCTGATGCGACAACGGGTATCGAACCGATCACCTGGGTCGAGACAGATGTGTCGACGTGGGAGCCGGTCGACCGGTGGGATCTGGTGATGACCAACTACGCACATCCGGCCATCCCGCAGGTCGACTTCTACCGCCGCATCGGTGACTGGGTGGCCCCGGACGGGGTGCTGCTCATCGTCGGCCACCGCCACGACCCGAAGGCGTCGCACCACCACGCGCATACCGCTGCACATCCGGACTCGCACCCACACTCACATGAAGACCAGCCACCGGAGAAGGCGACCGCCACCGTCGCCGGCATCACCGGGGTCCTGGATCCCGCAGTATGGCGCATCGACGTCGCCGAGGAACACGAGCGGACCGTCCGCGCCGACGCGCCACCGCTGCACGACGTCGTCGTCCGGGCGACACGACTCGGCTGAGCCGTGCCGGGTCGGAGCCTCGCTCAGTACAGCGCGAACGCCCCACCGGTGTGCCCGTCGGCGCTCTGACCGCCGCCGATGTCGCGACCGATCCACACGCCATCGGTCAGCTTCCGGTATTCGTGCAGGCTGATCGGGCGACCGCCGAAATCGCGCGAGAAATCGGCCGACCACGTCGGCTTGCCGTCGATCCGCGAGTCGCCGAACACCAGTTCACCGCCGACGTCGCGGCCCCACACGTAGTTCTTGTACACCCACGGGATGTCGTTCGTCCCGGCGGTGAACGTCAGCGAGTCCCCCAGCAGGTTCTGGGCCGTGGTGAGCGTCTTGGCGGCACCGTAGGAGATCGGCTTTCCGCGAACCTCGAAGACCGGGAGCAACACGATGGACTTCTTGCCGGCGGGCGCATCGCCGGCGGATGCCCGCAGGTACAGGTCCATGATCTGCTCACTCGAGCATCCGTGACGCAGCGACTGCACGGTGACCGCGGTGTTGTCGGGGGCGATCACGCACGCGCCGGTGGGCGTGCCGAGACCCGGCGGTGTCGTCGGGGCGGGAGACGCGGTGGCCGGTGCCGCGAGGACCGTGGCGCCCACGGTCGCACCGAGCAAGGCCGTTGCCGTTACGGAAATCACCATCTTGAACCGACTCGAGATCACCCCGTCAGTGAACACGGTGTAGCCGTGCATCACAACGGCGATCTGGGACCATCAGCACGTGATCCTCGAACATGCCGTCCTGTACGTGCGTCCCGGTAGCGCCGACGACTTCCTCACCGCGTTCGCGGCAGCCGAGCCGATCATGGCCGCGCAGCGCGGGGTTCGGACGCTACGGCTCTCCCGGTCGATCGAACGTCCCGAGGTGTTCCTGTTGCTGGTCGAGTGGGATCGGATCGAGGACCACACCGAGGGGTTCCGCGGATCGCCCGACTACGGCCGGTGGCGGGAGTTGTTGCACCACTTCTACGATCCGTTCCCGTTCGTGGAGCATTTCGAGCACACGACGTTCGGATTCGACCGGGGTCATGGTGACATCGGGCGGATGGTCCCGGACGGGATCGTGACGCCGCACGATGTCGCCGAGGCCACCAACCGCTATCGCGCATCCATGGGGTTCACTCCACTGATCGAGAATCCGCGGCTGCAGACGGTGGCCCAGACGTGGACATTGCAGATGGCCGACCACAACGCCCTCGCCCACAATCCCTGGGGTGCCGAGCAGATCCCACCCGGGTGGACGAGTACCGCCGAGAACATCCTGCAGTCATGGCGAACCGCGAACGCCGACGATCTCCTCGCGCAGTGGGCGGGCTCACCCGGCCATCGGGACAACATCCTGAACCCGTCGTACACCGATCTCGGTGTCGGGGTGGCGGTGGCCACGGACGGGAAGCTGTACGCCACCCAGGTGCTGGCACGCTACTGACGAGCGCACCGGATCGGGGCTATGGTGGGCTGGACCGACCGAAGGAAGTGGACTCCGCATGGCCGACACCGTCGCCGAAGTCATCGTCGAACAGATCAAACGCGCTGGTGTACAACGGGTCTACGGAATCCCGGGGGATTCGCTCAACGGTTTCACCGATGCCCTGCGCCTCGACGGCACCATCGCGTGGACCCATGTCCGACATGAGGAGGCCGCAGCCTTCGCCGCCACCGCAGAGGCGACCCTGACCGGCGAGCTCGCGGTCTGCGCCGCCAGCTGCGGCCCCGGAAACCTACACCTGATCAACGGCTTGTTCGACGCCCACCGCAGCCGGGTCCCGGTCCTCGCGATCGCCGCGCACATCCCCGCCCCCGAGATCGGCAGCGGATACTTCCAGGAAACCCATCCCGAGCAGTTGTTCCGCGAGTGCAGCGCATTCTGCGAGATGGTGAGCACCCCGGACCAGATGCCACGACTTCTCGACGTCGCCCTACGCACCGCGGTCGAGAAGCGCGATGTGGCCGTCCTCGTCGTCCCCGGGGAGATCTTCCTCAAGCTCTCGCCCAAACGTCGTGCGGGAGCACCGATCCGGGCCATACCTCGGATATCCCGACCCACCGACGTCGAGATCCGTCGTGCCGCCGCACTGGTGAACGATGCCGAGAAGGTGACGATCCTCGCCGGCGCCGGGGTCCAGGGAGCCCACGACACCGTCGTCGAGCTGGCGAGTGCGTTGCAGGCGCCGATCGTGCATGCCCTGCGCGGCAAGGAGTTCATCGAGTACGACAATCCCTACGACGTGGGTATGACCGGGCTGCTGGGCTTCTCGTCGGGGTACCGTGCCATCGAGAAGTGCGACACACTGTTGATGCTCGGCACCGATTTCCCGTATCAGCAGTTCTATCCGTCCAAGGCGACGATCATCCAGGTCGACATCCGAGGCGAGCAGATCGGCCGACGCACGCCGGTTGACGTCCCGTTGGTGGGCGCCGTCTCCGACACCGTGGAGGCACTGCTCCCGCTGATCGACCGCAACCGCGATTCCGCGCATCTGACGTCGTCGCGCGAGCACTATCGCAAAGCCCGCCGGCGCCTCGACGAGCTCGCCGACAACGACCGCAACCGCTCCCCCATCCACCCGCAGTACCTGGCCCGCCTCGTCAGCGAGAACGCCTCGGGCAATGCCGTTTTCATCCCCGACGTGGGTTCGCCGGTGGTGTGGGCAGCCCGGTATCTGACGATGAACGGGTCCCGACGGCTGATCGGTTCGTTCTCCCACGGATCGATGTCGAATGCGGTGTCACAGGCGATCGGTGCGCAGGCAGCGTTCCCCGGTCGCCAGGTGATCGCGCTGGCCGGCGACGGTGGCCTGGCCATGCTGCTCGGCGAGCTGCTGACCATCGTCCAGAACAAGCTGCCGGTCAAGATCATCGTGTTCAACAACTCGTCGCTGAACTTCGTCGAGGTGGAGATGAAGGCCGCCGGCTTCGTCAACTACGGCACCGATCTGGTCAACCCGGACTTCGCACGGCTGGCCGAATCCGTCGGCATCCTGGGCCGCAAGGTCGAGTCGGCCGACGGGCTCGAGTCCGCGGTCGCCGAGGTCCTGGCCCACGACGGCCCGGCGCTGCTCGACGTGACCACCGCCCGTCAGGAGCTGTCCATCCCGCCCACCATCACCGCTGCACAGGCCAAGGGTTTCACCCTCTACGCCCTACGAACAGTGATGTCGGGCCGTGGCGACGAACTGGTCGACCTCGCCGAGACCAACGTGTTCCGCCGCCTGTTCGACTGAGCGGTAACAGCAGGCGTGCACCCCGGGTGGTTGTGCAGGACGCGCCCACCGATGGTCGGGCCGCGCCCGAAGACCGAACCCGCGTCCAGACCCCGTGACCCGCACCCACCCCCCAAGTGGTCACCACCCGAACCCGGCCACCGGAGGTTTCGACACGCCTCGTCGCTACGCTCCTCATCGGCTCAACCAGCGTGGACCACACACAACCACCCAGGACGATCGAGCCGGGACCGAGCCCGACGACAAAGACCCGCGCCCACCGCATGGTGGTTGAGCAGGTCGTCCTCGCGAAGCGAGGCCGACCGGCCGTCGAAACCCGGTGAGATGCACGTGTCCGCAAACACCCCCGGCGCCGGCAGTCAGGCGACCATGCGGAGAGAACAGACGCAGAGCGAGCAGAAGCGCGGCCACGCCGTCGATTTTCGCTCCCAACCGAGCGATCCCACACCCCAGAACTGCGTCCGCGGTACCGTCCGATCAGCGCGACACGAAACGTGATGGGTGCCACGTAATTGGATATGCACTCTGCACACCCATACCGTGGTACGGGTGACCATCACTGTGACCACCGACGAATCAGCAGGCCTCGACGCTCGGGTCGGCCATTACTACGCTGCCGACGGTACCTATGAAGTGGGCCGCGAGAAGGTGCGTGAGTACGCCCGCGCGGTTCAGGACTACCACCCGATCCACTGGGATCCGGTGGCTGCCGCAGCTCTGGGCTACTCCGGTGTCGTCGCCCCCCTGACCTTCACCTCGATTCCGGCGATGGCGGCCAACCGCGCGCTGTTCGAGTCGGTGATCGTCGGATACGACACGTATGTGCAGACCGAGCAGGTCTTCGAGCAGCATCGCCCGATCGTGGCCGGCGACCAACTGATCACCGATGTCGAGCTGACCAATGTCCGTCGGATCGCCGGTAAGGACCTGATCACGGTCACCAACACCTTCACCGACGCCGCGGGTGAGCGGGTGCACACCATGCACACCACCGTGGTCGGAGTGACCGCCGACGAGGTCGATCCGGCGATCACCGAGTCGGTCCGCACGGCGATGATGCACGACGTCAACATCCTCAGCCAGGCCGACTCCGACGAGGCCTACATCAAGTCGGTGCGCCCGGCCGATGAGGTGCGCTTCGGTGCCGACGCCCGTCCGACCACCGGCGCACGCTCCTTTGACGAGCTGTCGGTGGGCGACGAGATCCCGCTGCACCACGCACGGCTGTCGCGCGGCGACCTGGTGAACTACGCGGGTGTCGCCGGGGACGCCAACCCGATCCACTGGGACGAGCAGATCGCCCGTCTGGCCGGACTGCCCGACGTGATCGCGCACGGCATGCTCACCATGGGACTCGGCGCCGGATTCGTGTCGGCATGGTCGGGCGATCCGGGTGCGGTCACCCGCTACGCGGTCCGCCTGTCCCAACCGGCGATCGTGTCGGTCGCGGGCGGCGACATCGAGTACAGCGGCCGGGTCAAGTCGCTCGATCCCGAGACCCGCACCGGAGTGGTGATCGTGGTGGCCAAGTCCGGCGGACGCAAGATCTTCGGCCTGGCGACCATGACGATTCGGTTCGCCTGAGTCCGACCCGTCCGGGTCCATCCTGCAAACAGCCAGAACACGCAGAAGGGCCGCAGTTGCACACCGCGACTGCGGCCCTTCTGCGTGAAACGGGTTCTCGTGGGCCCTCAGGCGCCGGCACCCGCCGGCTCCGACATCGATTCGAAGGCCCGGCCGAGTTCGGTGGCGACGTCGATGATCCGGGCTTTGCGGATCTCCGGGCGGTCGATCTCCTCGGCGACGTAGGCGGCGATGAAGCGTTTGATCTCGTCGTCGACGCGGCCGACCACGCGGATGATCTCACCGCGGATCGTCTTGGACGACACACCGATCCGCACGTCACCGACCCGCGGCGGGGTCACCTCGATGTGCAGTTCCAGCGGTTCGCGGGCGCGCGCGGCCATCTTCAGGTCGACCACGCCGTCGACACGGTAGCGGACGCGGTCGACCCGCAGATCCACGAGAAGCCCGATCCGCAGCGGTAGCTGCACCCCGAAGGTGATGGGCTCACCGATCCGCCGTGATACCCGCGGCTCGCGGATCTCGACCCGCGCGGTCACCTTGGCGATGTTCGCCGGCCCCGAGGCGATCGGCCCGACCTCGAAGGAGTCGCCGACCACCGAGGAGAACGCCGAGCGGACGCGGTCCTCGGTGACCGCGATCTCGAAGAACCGACGACCGAAATCGGCGTAACTCAGGTCCGACATATTCCCATGATGCCGGATCCGGCGTACACCATCGTGAGATCGTGACGCTAGGGGTGGGCCTACTCGAGGACGAAGACCGGGATCTGGCGGTCGGTCTTGGTCTGGTACTCGGCGTAGGACGGAAACGCGGCGACGGCCAGTTCCCACCAGTGGGCCCGCTCGTCGCCGTCGACCTCACGGGCGGTCAGTTCGGAGATGGTGGTGCCGTCCTGCACGGTGATCGAGGGGTTGGCCTTGACGTTGAAGTACCAGGTCGGGTGGCTCGGGGCGCCGCCCTTGGAGGCCACCATCGCGTACTTGCCGTTCTCCTCCACGCGCATCAGCGGCACATAACGCCGCTTGCCCGACTTGGCGCCGGTGGTGGTGAACAGGACCACCGGGCGTCCCTGGATCTCGACACCGTCGGTGGTGCCCTGCTCGAGGATCTTCTCGGTCTGACCTCGAACCCAACCCTCAGGACTCAGCTCTGCATTCGCACTCATGGTTGGGCCAACCGGCCCGGCGGGCCACATATTCCAGCCCTCTTGACGCATTCCCATATCGGAATATGATGGGAACGTGGCACGGGCAGCAACCACGTCAGATGTGTTCAACGCGATCGCAGAACCGCAGCGACGCGAGATCCTGACCCTCTTGCGATCGGGTGCGCGTCCGGTCACCGAGGTCGCGCGAGAGCTCGGACTGTCCCAGCCCGGGGCATCCAAACACCTCCGGGTCCTGCGCGAGGTCGGGTTGGTCGACGACCGCCGGGAAGGCAGACAACGCGTCTACGGACTCGACGCCCGCGGCCTCCGACCCGTCCACGAGTGGACCGGCGGTTTCGAGCAGTTCTGGAACGAGAGCTTCGACCGACTCGACGCCTACGTCCGCGACCTCGAGGAGGCCGACGCCACCCCGGAAGACGGGCGCGCCACGCAGGGCGGCCACACCACCCGCAGCAGTAGCGAAAGGCCAGAATCATGAGCAACACCATGCCGACAACCACGACCACCGCCGACCGGGAGATCGTGATCACCCGGATCATCGACGCCCCGAGGGAAGTGGTGTTCGACGCGTTCATCGAGGTGCGGCATCTGTCGCAGTGGTGGGGTCCGAACGGATTCACCACCACCACAACGTCATTCGATTTCCGCACCGACGGCGAGTGGGACTTTGTGATGCACGGTCCCGACGGGACCGACTACCGGGAGTGGATTCGCTGGACCGAGATCGTCCCGCCGGAGCTGATCGGTCTCGTGCACGGGGAACGTCGCGACGACCCGAACGCCTTCGAGTCCACCATCACCTTCACCCCCGACACCGCCGAGCCGGCGGGAACCCGGATCGAGATGCGAACTGTGTTCCCCACCAAGGAATCCCGCGACGAGGCCGTGCAGAAGTACCACGCGATCGAGGGCGGCGAACAGACCCTGGGCAACCTGGCAGCCTACCTCGGCGGTCTCACAGCTCGGTGACCGCGAAGTCCGCCCACACACGGAAGTGGGCCTACGAATGGAGGTCCGCCTTCGCACGCACGCTGCGCGCGGTCGACGCCGCCGTCAGCGCGAGCCGCGGGTCGCGCGACGCTCGGCAAGGGCCTGCTTCTTGGTCGCCGCCCACGAACAGATGGGACACACGGCGAAATCGTGACGCAGCGCCGGACAGTACTCACGTCCGAAGTAGATGATCTGTAGGTGACGGCGGTTCCATTCGTCTTCCGGGAACGCCTTCTTGAGGTCGGCCTCGGTGCGTTCGACCGAGCTGCCGTCGGACAAGCCCCACCGTCGGGCAAGACGATGGATATGGGTGTCCACCGCGAACGCCGGAATGCCGAACGCCTGGGACATCACCACGCTGGCGGTCTTGTGCCCGACCCCGGCCAGGGATTCGAGGAAGGCGTAGTCGGGGATGATCTCTCCGCCGGCCTCGATGACCTGCCCGGCCGCGGTCCAGAGGTTGCGCGCCTTGGTGGGTGCCAGCCCGATCTCACGGATGAGCTCGAGGATGCGATCGGGGCCCAGCGCCGCCATCTTCTCCGGGGTGTCGGCCACGGCGAACAGTGCCGGGGTGACCTGGTTGACCTTCTTGTCCGTGGTCTGCGCCGACAACGCGACAGCGACGAGCAACGTGTACGGATCGGTGTGATCCAGCGGGATGGGCTGAGTGGGATACAGCTCGTCGAGCAGGGCCCCGATCCGCTCGACTTTCTCCTGACGACGCACGAACGGACACGCTACTCGACGGTCACCGCGTCACTCGCGGAGACTCGGGCAGCGCGCGCCCGGACCATGACCGTCACGCGCAGAGGACGATCGCTCAGTGCTTCTCGCAGGCGATGCCGTCGCCGTCGCGATCTCGCTTGGTGTTCGCGTTGTAGAGATCGTCGTCGACGGTGAAGTCGGTGACCGGGGTGCCCGAGGTGGAATCGACAGCTCCCGCCTTGCCCACCCCGTGCGGGTAGTCGGCGTTGAGGGCCTTGCAGTTCGCATACGTCGTGGTCGCCTGTGCAGGCGCGGCCACCACTGCTGCTCCGGTGACCATCAGGCCTGCCGCCAGGCCGGCGACGACGAAGTTCTTCGAGGGGTTACGCATGCTGAGAACACCTTCCGGCCCGGTCCACATCGATCGACGTCTGAAGCGTATGTTCCCGCGGACCACATCCCACAACCGCGACCGACATTTCCCTCGTTCAGATGACCGTCGATGCAGTGAATTCAGCGGTCGACTTGCTCGTCGTACCGTACCCGAGCCCGACCGACCTCCCCGGAATGACCTGTGACCCAGTCGAGTAACGCGTCGATGGGTTCGCGCAGGGTCTTGCCGAGCGGAGTGATCCGATACTCGATCGCGATCGGACGGGAATCGAGGACGACGCGATCGACGATGCCGTTGCGCTCGAGGCGCCGCAGGGTCGTGGTGAGTGACTTCTGCGTGACAGTCGGTATCGCGCGTCGAAGTTCGTTGAAGCGCATCGGCTGTTCGCAGAGCCGCTCCAAGACGACGACCGACCACGTATCCAGGATCTGGGTGACGAGCTCACGATGTCGATC
Organism: Gordonia sp. NPDC003376; assembly: GCF_053589235.1. NCBI lineage: Bacteria > Bacillati > Actinomycetota > Actinomycetes > Mycobacteriales > Gordoniaceae > Gordonia > Gordonia sp. NPDC003376. The sequence goes on from NZ_JBSFRM010000019.1 coordinate 82,625, forward strand.
GTCGATGCCGAGTCCTGAATGCGCTGTGGGGGTTTCCATGCCGATACCTGGTTTCGTTGAAGTGCCCTGGAGTCAGGTGGTAGCAATCGTATACCTACTATCTGAAGGAGACCACAAATGAGCGTTCGTCTGCTGTCCCCGGCCGGACTCGCCGAGCATGTGCCCTACCACCATGTCGCGGTCGGGACCGGTTCGAGGATCGTCTCGGTCGCCGGGCAGGTGGGCGGCAGCATCGGCCCCCGCGTCCCCGGGCCGGGCGATCTCGGGGCCCAGGTCGCCGACGCTCTGCGCAACGTCGCCATCGCGCTCGCCGGCGCCGGGGCGACGTTCACCGACGTGGCTCGCCTCACCTTCTACGTGACCGGATGGGAACCCACGCAGATGGATGAATTCCTCCGCGGGGTCGACACCGTCAGAGCCGAACTCGCGATCCCCGCACCGATGCCACCTGCATCCCTGATCGGTGTCCAGACCCTGTTCGAGCCGGGTGTGCTCGTGGAGATCGAGGCGACAGCCGTCCTCGACTGAGGCGGCATCGCACGGCAACTCACGATCGCGCAGGGTCTGCGACCTTGTTCCGAGCTCAGTTCGCCCCGCGCCGGAAGACACCGACGGACTTCTCGGACAGCAGATATGCGGCCAACGCGGATCCGGCCACGATCGCCGCCGGGACGAGCCAAAACGCCACCGCCGCCGCGACCACGCCCGCACCCCACTGCCGACCCCACAGTCCTGCGGCGACAAAGATCAGGACGAGCGACAGCGGCAACACGACCGGGGTCACGACCGGGCAGGACGGGTGCCACCAGATCGCGGCCACGCCCACCAACGCGCTCGCGATCCCCAGCACACTGAGAGTGAGCCACGTGATGATCGACCACCGGCGCAGGCCTCCCGCATCGAATCTGGTGCGCAGTGCGACGGCTGCCCACATGATCCACCGTTTCAACCACGGGACACCGGAGGTTCGCATCATCTCGCGGAGGAACCGATCGGACAGGGTATCGCTGCCGAGCGCACCCGCATCCATGTCGTGGGTGATCAGTTCGTCGTGGATCAGTGCCGCGAGCGAATGCAGACCATAGGGATTCTCGAACCAACGCAGGAACTGTGGGATCGACGCGAGGTCGGTCGGGTTGTCCGTGCGCGGGGTGAAGGTCCGTGCATCGTCGACCCGTCGTCGGGCGTCGGCGGCTGATCGGCCCTTCGCGATGAGGTTGGCGACGAGGTCGTGCTCGACGGCCTCGTCGGAGTACCGGAAGGCACTCAGCACGATGAACCGCTTCTCGTCGATCTGCACGATCCCGACGCCGGTCACCCGGGGCGGGCCGACGACCTCGGCGTACCCCGGGTGCCCCCGCGGAACCGCGACCTCGAAACCCGAGTGGGGCGCCACGCGCCACGCAACCCACTCCACGTCGTTTGGTGTGGCCGACTCGGCCACTTCCGGCGCCGCTGCGTCGTCGGACGTTGCGCTCATGTGCACCGCGATTCGGGTCAGACCATCCGATTGGCTGATCTGACCGGATTATCCGCGACTCCACAGCGGGTCCGCCGCACTTTCGTCGATCGCGAACGACGCGTGGTGGCGCCGCTACACGTCGTCGGCGATCGGAAGCGGGGGGAAGAGGAACCCCGCGACGATCCCCACGCCCCGAAGAAAACACCGGCAATCGTGTTCGGCAGCACCGACCGCCGCACTGTCGCCGGTCCCGGAAGGTCGCCGGAAGTCCTCGATGTCGGGCGGGGCGCGGCGTTCGGTGCCGGAGTGGGAACGGCGGCGGCCCAGACGGCTTCCGGATTGCCCGGCCAGGGCTTGTCGTTCGACACCGCCACATCATGGGAAGACCTGCCCCGGGCGCACTGGGTACTACGGTGACCGGAATGAGCTCGTCACGCCCGACCTTCCGGTGGCTCCCCTATGCGCTGGTGTCGGTGATCCACGTCGTCGCCGTCGCGGTCGAGAGCCCGCTCGCGCCGCCGACCAAACTGCTACTGATGCCGCTGCTCGCCGTGCCGGTTCTCGCTGCCGCAGGCCAACTCTCGTCGACGCTGACGATGCTGCTGCTCGCCGCCCTGACGCTGTCCTGGGTGGGCGACGGCGTCGGAGTGGTGCTGTCCGGCGACGCAGTGCTCCCGGTGATGCTCGGCGCCTTCGGCCTCGCACATCTGGCGTACATCGCCGCCTTCACCCGACAGCTGTCGATCCACGGATTCCCGCGCTGGGCCTGGGTCTATGCGGCGTGGTGGATCGCAATGGTCGCGGTGATCGGACCACACGCGGGCGCCATGCTGATCCCGGTGCTGTTCTACGGCATCGTGCTCGCCGGAACCGCCGCCACCTCGACCCGCTGTGCGACGCTGATCGCCGCCGGTGGCGCCTTCTTCCTCACCAGCGATTCGCTGCTCGGTGTCCGACTGTTCCTTCCCGACATCGCGCCCGGCTGGTTCTCGCCGGCGGTGATGGCGACCTACGCCCTCGGGCAGGGGCTGATCATCGCCGGAGCCGTGCGCGCGACACAGCGGATGCGGGTTCCGGCGTAGCGGACCGGTGTCGAAAAGCGGCCTGTCGCCACATGATTGCGACCGCTCAGGACAGAGCGGGGTGATGCCGGACGCGCCTCCATCGTCGCATCCGGCACCGGGTTGCCGCTACGTGCGCGGTGGGTTGGCGGGCAGCCACTCGTCGAGCCGGGTCGAGAAGATCTGCGCGCCCTCCACAGGAATGAGCGTGCGCTCCTCGATCACCGCCCCGTAGTACGGGGCGGTGTCGTCGCGCACGACCGTCCGCGGATCCTTGCGGAAGGCAAGGGTGCGGCGCACGAAGCCGTCCATGCCGAAGACCTCGGGGCCGGCGATCTCGATGTCGCCGACGGGCTCGCCGGCCGCGGCGCGCGCCACGGCGGTCGAGACGTCTTCTGCGGCGATCGGCTGGATGAGCGCGCCGGGGAGGCGCACGGTGTCGCCCTCCGTCGAGATGTCGGCGATGCTGCCGCCGAACTCCAGGAACTGGGTTGCGTGCACCAGCGAGTATCCAAGACCGGACTCGCGGATGATCTCCTCCTGCGCGCTCTTCGCCGCGAAGTAGGGAATGTTCTGTGGGCGGTTCGTGCCGACGATGGTGAGGGCGACGTGATGTCGCACCCCCGCGTCTTTCTCGGCCACCAGCAGGTTGTGCGTGGACGTGGTGAAGAACTCCATCACGTCGTCCGGCGCGAACGACGGCGAGTTGCTCACGTCGACCACGGTGTCGGCGCCGCGGAGAGCGTCGGCGAGTCCCTCACCGGTGACCGAGTTGACGCCGGTGTTCGGCGACGCGGCGACAGCCTCGTGACCGTGAGCATCGAGTTTCTTCACGACCTTCGAGCCGACGAGCCCGGTTCCGCCGATGACGACGATCTTTGCCATTTTTCATACCTTCCACTCGAGTACGCCGTGCGGCGTCGACAGTGAGGACCGAAACCACACCTCGGGTGTGACACCACATCGCCGACCGCCGGTGGCCGTCACAGATCGATGTGCGCACCGGTCTCGACTTGTGGTGCTCCGCTGCCTGCTCGGGAGTGCCCTGTGCAGCGCAGGCGTCGTGGGTCGAGAGAGGATGAAGACATGAGCGTTCACGATCTGGATGACGCCGTCCAGGTGTTCGCCGGGCAGCGTCGGCGCTTGTTCGGCATCGCCTATCGGATGCTGGGCACCGTGTCAGATGCCGAGGACATCGTGCAGGAGACGTGGATCCGCTGGCAGGGAACGGATCGCAGCCGCGTCACCGACCCGGCGGCGTTTCTGACGACGATCACCACACGCCTGTCGATCAACGTGCTGCAGTCGGCGCGGTCCCGCAGGGAGACCTACATCGGCCCGTGGCTGCCCGAGCCGGTCAACACCGACGACGACCCCGCTCTCGGCGCCGAGCGGGCCGAGGCCCTGCAGTTCGCGATCCTCCTGACCCTCGAGAAGCTGACCCCCGCCGAGCGCGCCGCCTACATCCTGCGTGAAGCCTTCGACTACCCCTATCCCCGCATCGCCGACATCCTCTCCACGACGGTCGTGAACGCGCGGCAGCTCGTCAGCCGAGCCCGCTCGCACCTCGCATCGGCCCGACACGCAGACGTCGAGCCCAGGCATCAGCGCAGGCTTCTCCGGGCATTCCTCACCGCCGCGCAGAAGGGCGATGCCCAGGACCTCGAAGAGCTCTTCGCCGACGACGTCGTCAGCTATTCCGACGGCAACGGCGTCAAGCTCGCCGCACGCATCCCCGTCGTCGGGCGGACACGGGTCGCGAAGTTCGTCGCCGCCTTCGCCCATCACTTCTGGACGGGTAAACACATCGACTGGGTCCAGGTCAACGGCCAGCCCGCGGCAGCGCTCTCCGAAGACGGGACCGTGACCACCGTGGTCGTCGTGACGACCTCGAAAGATGGCATCCGGCAACTCCTCTGGGTGATGAGCCCCGACAAGCTCGGCCACGTCACCTCGGTCTCGGTATGAGGCGCGTGCGGTTCCGGCATCGTGGCGGTTCGCCGCACTCGATCGACTCCGCGTCGGTCGCCGTCGACCGACTCGTCGCCGTCCTGTCCTCGGGGCCGTCCGGCGCGACCGACGACATCGTCGAGGACGACGCGACCTTGATCGTCGACGGCGGACATCGTGAACGCTCGACGTCGGCGTCGGGCAGGACCGCGGCGCTCACCGGCCTCCGCGCACTGATGACGCCCGGGGTGCTGCCCGCGGTGGCGTCGGTCAACGGCGCGCCGGGAATCGTCCTCGTACACGGCGACTCCGTTGTCGCCGTGATCGCCGTCGAGATCCACGACAGTGCGATCTCGTCGATCTGGGTCGTCAGCGCCCCGGAGAAGCTCGACCACTGGCAGCTGTGATCTCTGCCCGAGGCGGCCGGTGCCGGACACCAGAAGCCACGCCCGGTGCGTGGAGGTGCGGTGCGCCGAACCAGACGCTGCCGCTGCCCTGACCCACGGATGCGACGTCGCCGCCGTCGCGTCCGCCGGACTCGTCGGCGCCGATAAGGCAGCGGTCGGTGGCGGGCATCTCACTCGCCGCCGGTCGCGGCGGAACGAGACACGACGAGCGGCAGGAACAATGTGTCGACGATCGTGACGATCCGTGTCGGGGGGATCGGTGCGGGGTCCATCAGCAGATCGTGGCGTACGAGATCGAAGGGCAGCGCGAGTACGGCCGGGTCGGTCTCGTCGAGGTCGATCTCGCCCCGTTGTGCGGCGCGGGCGTAGATGAGCTGCATCCGCACGGTGCGCTGATCTCCGAAGATCCGGTCACGCACCTCTTCTGGTGTCAACCCCATCCGCGACGCGAGACCGCCGAAGGCGGTCGCGGCAGCCACTGCGAAGAGTGCACCGCCGGTGGCCCCCATACCGGTCAAGGCAGCGATCAGGTCACCACGCAACGACCCCGTGTCGGGCAGATCGACGGTGTGCTCCGTGCGGTAGTGCTGCAGCGACGCCAACACCAGTTCGTCCTTGTTGGCCCAGCGGCGGTACAGCACCGGCTCGCTCGTGCCGGCGCGGCGAGCGACCGAGTCCATCGTCAGGTTCGCATAGCCGGTGGTGACCAACTCGTCCCAGCAGGCTTCCAGGATCGCGGCTTGAAGCTCGTCACCGTATCGCCGACGGGGGGCGGGGGACGTTGTCGGAACGACCATCCGCCCATCGTAGAAAGTTTTTCCTTTCTTGACAATGTCGCCTACTGTCGTAGATAGTGATTGCTTTCTACCTCGCTGCCGAGTGATGTCCGCTCCGCCGGGCTCCGGTTGGTCCACGTCGCCGCCCGGCAGCACGACCATACGAACGATGGAGGAAAGAACCGTGGCAACTGCAGTGCCGCCCGGAGTCGGGGCACGATCGACGTTCTTCGCCGATGGGGCGATGAACTCCATGACCTCAGCGATGCTCGGCCGCGTCTACGTCGGCGCCGCCGACACCGGCGAGACCCTCGCCACGATCGACCGGATCGTCGACGGGGATGTCGCCTCGTGGGTTGCGGAATGGGAGGCTCTCGCCGACCGGATCGCCGCGCTCGCCGAATCGAGTCTCCAGGGTGGACATCGCGTCAGCGCGCGGAACACCTTCCTGCGCGCCGCGACCTACTACACCCCGGTGATCCTCATGGTCGACGGGCTCGACAACCCCGACACGGTCCTGAAACGCACTTTCTCCGCCTACCGCCGCTGCTGGGAGCAGTACCTCAGCCTCCTGGACAATCCGCCCGAGGCCATCGAGATCCCCTATGGTGAGTCCACGATGCCGGGCTGGTTCTTCGCATCGAGCAGCTCGGGACCGGCCAAGACCATCATCCTGGCCAACGGTGCGGACGGTGCGACCAGCTATCTCTACCCGGGATACGGTCTGGAGGCTGCCACTCGCGGGTACAACGTGATCCTGTTCGACGGCCCCGGTCAGCAGCGCATGTTGTTCGAGCGTGGCGTGCCGTTCCGGCACGACTGGGAGAACGTTCTTGGCCCGGTGCTCGACTACGCTCTCACCCGCCCCGAGGTCGACCGGGACCGCATCGTCCTCTATGCCGTCAGCCAGGGCGGCTTCTGGGCGCCCCGGACCCTCGCCTTCGAACACCGCTTCCAGGCGGCCGTGATCGACGGCGGCGTCACCGACGTCTCCGTCGCGTGGCGGGGCCTACTCGGCCCCGACCGGATGACGATGGTCGAGGACGGCGACGACCAGCGCCTCACCACAGACATCGAGAACCTCCCACCGGCAGCCAGGCGCATGATCGCGTGGCGGACCAAGCCCTACGGCAAGCCCAACGTGCGCGAGGCCTACGAGGCCGTCCTGCAGTATCGGATCACCCCCGAGCTCGCCGGGCGGATCACCACCCCGGTGCTGATCGCGAACCCGGACGACGAGGGCTACTTCGCCGGCCAGCCCGCCGAACTGTACGAGATGATTCCCGGCGACAAGGAGATCGTGCACTTCACCGCAGCCGACGGCGCCGCCGGGCACTGCGAGCCGATGGCGCGAGGGCTGGCCGCGACACGGTTCTTCGACTTCCTCGACGACCACGTCGCCTGACCGCACCCCCGCATGCTGCTGCAGTGACGCGTAGACCGCGCCAGGGCTTGTCCCTATCCGAAACACCTGACGTCTCGGACGTGGCCCCGCACGCACACAAGGGTCTGACCCCACCCAGCTGGCACTGACCACAACGTGGTCCACCTCGGACCCCTCCGGCAATCAGGCGCACACCGGAGTTCCGCTGGACCGCCGTCAGCGACCTCGTGCCGGGTTCTCGGCAGGATGTCGCCTGAATACAGCGATGTCGCCTGAATACAGATCAGGGCCGTTTCGGATACTCCCGAAACGGCCCCTGAGCTGGTAAATGCGGTTGTCGGGCTGACAGGATTTGAACCTGCGACCACTTGACCCCCAGTCAAGTGCGCTACCAAACTGCGCCACAGCCCGTCGCCTTCCGAAGAAGGCCTAGATGACATTAGCCGACCACCCCCGTCCGGGACCAATCGGCTGGTCAGCGGCAGTTTCGGACACTCACTCCTGTTCGGAGGTCTGCTGGTACCACTGCCAGAGTGCGGTCAAGATCACAGAACCCGCCACCGCACCGATCAATCCCGGCCAGCTCCACCCCATCCCGTGGCCGGTGACGACACTCGCGAAGACCCCACCGAGGAATGCGCCGGCCAGGCCCGTGGCGCACGCGAGGCCCCAGTCCAGGCTGGCGCGCTTGCGACCCATGATGAGCTGGGCGAGAACACCCACGAGGATTCCGAAGACGATGATGCCGATGAGGATCATGTGGGCAGTATCACACAGCCGCGAGGGCCTGCGTTCGGGGTTGGCGCAGGGTGATCCGATCGCAACGCTCCCCCGATCCGGTGCCTGATGCACCGGCCCGAGGGAGCGTCGTCGACCGGGTGATGGCCGATGAGGTCATCGCAAGGCCGCGGTCAGCGCTTGCGCCGGTCCCGCTTGTCACGCACACGCACGTTGATGCGTACCGGCGAGCCGTCGAAGTCGAACTGCTCGCGCAGACGACGTTCCAGGAAGCGACGGTAGCCGGCCTCGAGGAATCCGGTCGTGAACAGCACGAAGGTCGGCGGACGCACCGACGCCTGGGTGGCGAACAGCACGCGCGGCTGCCGTCCACCACGGAGCGGCGGCGGGTTGGCGGCGATGACCTCTTTGAGCCAGTTGTTCAGCGGGCCGGTGGACACGCGCTTGTCCCACGACTCCAACGACGACTCGAGCGCCGGAACCAGCTTCTGCACCGCACGGCCGGTCATCGCCGAGATGTTCACCCGACGCGCCCACGGGACGCGGGCGAGTTCGCGATCGATCTCCTTGTCGAGCTGATAGCGACGATCCTCGTCGACCAGATCCCACTTGTTGAACGCGATCACCAGGGCGCGACCGGATTCGATCACCATCGACAGCACCCGCAGGTCCTGCTCGGTGATCGGCTGCGACGCGTCGATCAGCAGGATCGCGATCTCCGCGGCGTCGATCGCCGCGCGTGTCCGCAGTGATGCGTAGTACTCGTGGCCGCTGGCGGTACGCACCTTGCGGCGCAAACCGGCCGTGTCGACGAACTGCCAGGTACTGCCGCCGAGTTCGATGAGCTCGTCGACGGGGTCGACGGTGGTACCCGCGACATTGTCGACCACCGAACGCTCGGAACCGGCCAGCTTGTTGAGCAGCGAACTCTTGCCGACGTTCGGCTTGCCGACCAGCGCCACACGGCGCGGTCCGCCGAGCTGCGCCGGGGCCTCACGCGGGGTGGTCGGCAGCTTCGCCAGGATCACGTCGAGCAGATCACCCGCACCGCGACCGTGCGCCGCCGACACCGGGTACGGCTCACCGAGACCCAACGACCACAGCGACGCGGTCTCGGCCTCGAGACGCTCGCTGTCGACCTTGTTGGCCACCAGGATCACCGGGGCCTTGGACCGCCGCAGCACGCGTGCCACGGCCTCGTCGGTGGCGGTGGCACCCACGGTGGCATCCACCACGACGACGATCACATCGGCGGTGCTCATCGCTCGCTCGGCCTGCGCCGCGACGGCCTGCTGCAGCCCCTTCGCATCGGGTTCCCATCCGCCGGTGTCGACGACGCTGAACCGCCGGCCCGACCACGACGCCGCATACGACACGCGGTCGCGGGTGACACCCGGGATGTCCTCGACGACGGCCTCGCGTCGGCCGAGGATGCGGTTCACCAACGTCGACTTGCCCACATTCGGCCGGCCGACGATGGCCACCTCGGAGACCCGCTCGAAGTCTCCGAACTCGTCGAGAGCATCGAGATCACCGAGTTCCCAGTCGGATTCGTCCGACCAGGTGCCGTCTCCGGGCAGTGCGGTGATGTCGCTGGACTGCTGATCGCCGATGTCGGTCACGACGCAACTCCGATCCTCGCGCGGACCAGGCCGACCAGATGGTCGAGCACCTGCTCCAGGGTCATGTCACTGGTGTCCACCATGATCGCGTCGTCGGCCGGACGCAGCGGCGACACCGCACGGGTGGAATCGAGATGGTCACGGCGGTTCACCGCGGCGAGCACCTCGTCGAGATCACTGGGCCGGCCGGCGGCCAGATTCTGGCGATGACGACGCTGCGCGCGTGCCTCCGGGGTGGCGGTGAGGAAGATCTTCACCAGCGCATCGGGGAACACCACAGTCCCGATGTCACGCCCCTCCACCACCAGCAGATCATCCTCGGCCTGGCGGCGTTGCAGCGCCACGAGTTTCGTACGGACCGCCGGAATCGCCGACACCGCAGACACATTCGCGGTCACCTCGTCGGTGCGGATGGGCCCGGACACGTCCTCGCCGTCGAGCAGCACCCGCGACGCACCGGTCCCGGTGGACTGCAGGACGATGTCGGCGGCATCCACCACGGCGGTCACCGCGTCGGCGTCGTCGGCCGGCACACCGGCCCGCAACACCGCGAGGGTCGCCGCACGGTACATCGCCCCGGTGTCGAGGTAGTGGGCACCGACCTTGTCGCCCAACAGTTTCGAGACGGTCGACTTGCCGGTCCCGGCGGGACCGTCGATGGCGACCACACCGGCGCTCACAGACCGACCGCCTTGTACAGCGCACCCACCTCGTCGCGGCCGAGCACACGCAGGCTGCCCGGCCGTTGCTCGCCGAGTGCGACGGTACCGATGTGCGTGCGTACCAGTGCCTGCACCGGATGCCCGACGGCCTCCATCAGGCGGCGCACGATCCGGTTGCGGCCCTCGTGCAGGGTGATCCGGACCTGCGACTGTCCCTCGTACACGGCCAGCACGGTGAAGCTGTCCACCGAGACCGGGCCGTCCTCGAGTTCCACGCCGTCACGCAGGGTGCGGCCCAGGTTGCGCTGCACCTCACCGCGCACGGTCGCGATGTAGGTCTTGGGCACCTCGTAGGACGGGTGCATCAGCCGGTGTGCCAGCTCGCCGTCGTTGGTCAGCAACAGCAGGCCCTCGGTGTCGGCGTCGAGGCGTCCGACGTGGAACAGTCGCTGCCCCGCCATCACCCGCTCGGCGACGATGTCACCGACGCAGGGCCGGCCCTGGTCGTCGGCCATGGTCGACTGCCAGCCCTTGGGCTTGTTCAGGGCGAGGTACTGGCGGGTCTCGTCGACGATGACGCGGGCGCCGTCGACGCGGATCACCGCGGTGTCGGGGTCGATTCGCAGACCCTGCTCGGTGACGATCTCACCGTCCACCTCGACGCGGCCGGCGGCGATCATCTCCTCGGCACCACGCCGCGAGGCCACACCGGCCTGGGCGAGGACCTTCTGCAACCGCACGCCGTCGGCGACGTAGGTCGCGCCGCCGTCGTCGGTGCCGCCGGACACGGTCTGATGCCGGGCCGGCTTCGCATTGTTGAGCCGGATGCGTCCGGCGTTCACATCAGGCTGTGAACTGCCCTTGCGATGCCTCTTCTTGCCCCGGGGGTCGGCCCCACCGACGCCGGCGGCGCCTCGATGCGGGGGCTTCTTGCCGGTGCGTTTGGGCTGACCCGCCCCGCTCTTCGCGGTGGGTTTGCCTCGCTTGCGAGGTCCCGGTGTGCCATCTCGGCCAGCGGTTGCCATTGTTCAGTCCTGTGTGTCGGGGGTATCTGATCGGGCCCCGGACGACGATCCGTCGTCCGATGCCCCCTCCGAGTCTGACGCTTTGCCCGCGAGTTTGGCGAATCGGGGATCGGCGAGGAGCTCCTCGTCGAGGTCGTCGATGAGGTCCACATCGGGCAACAGAGGTGCCAGATCCGGCAGTTCGGCCAGTGACGCCAGCCCGAGTCGCTCGAGGAACAGGTCGGTGGTGCCATACGTGGTGGCGGTGGTCTGCGGCTCGGTGCCCACCTCGTTGATCAGGCCACGGGCCACCAGTGTGCGGATCACGCCGTCGACGTTGACGCCGCGGATCGCACTCACCCGGGCCCGGGTGACCGGCTGGCGGTAGGCCACCACCGCGAGCGTCTCGAGCGCGGCGCGGGTGAGCTTGGACCGTGCACCGTCGAGAAGGAGACGTTCGACATACGGGGCGTAGTCGGTACGCGTATAGAACCGCCAGCCGTCGCCGGCGTAACGCAGGTCGATGCCACTGCCCCGTTCGGTGAGCTCCGACGACATCCGGTTGAGCATGTCGGTCACCCGGCGCCTGTCGGTGCCGACGGCGCTCGAGAGCTCGTCGGAGGTGGCCGGGGTGTCGACGACGAGCAGCACCGCCTCCAACGCCGCCCGCAGTGACGCGTCGTCGAGCGCCATCTCGGCGGCCTCCCCCGGCTCGTCGAGTACCGTGGCGTCCTCCAGGACGACGGGAACCTCGAGAACCACGGGAACGACGGGCGCCTCGGATTCGGAGGCCACACCGGACCCCGCCGGCACCTCGGACTCGGCGGCTTCTGCGGAATCGACCGCGTCGACGCCCGCCGGCTCGGCAGTGGTCGGCTCGGCAGTGGTCGGCTCGGCAGTGGACGGCTCGGTAGTGGACGGCTCGGTAGTGGACGGCTCGGTAGTGGACGGCTCGCCGGCTGCCACGTCGTCGGCGGTCGATTCCGGGCCGTCCATCTCGGGGACCTCGTCGGTCTGGCTCACTCGTAGTCCTCCTCGGCCCGCTCGAAACTCAGATCGCCGGGGGCGCGTTCCCCGGACCAGCTCACGCGCAGATTCCCCAACGCCTCGGGTTGGTCGAAGGTGATCGCCCGCTCCCGGAACAACTCCAGCAGGCCCAGGAAGCTACCGACCACCTCGAGCCCGGTGGCACAGTCGGCGGTGAGTTGCCGGAAGGTCAGCCAGTCATCGGGTGATGCGCTGAGCAGCGCGGCCATCCGGCGGGCCTGCCCCGGCACCGACACCTGGTGCACGTCGTGCAGGTGATCGAGACCCACGGTCGGGACCGGTCGTGGCCGCATCGCCGCCGCTGCGACCTGGGCGAATCCGTCGGCGTCGACGCCGAGCTGCACCTCTGGCAGCAGATCGGCGTAGCGATCCTCCAACGACACCGACCGCGGGTAACGCTGCAGGGCGGCGGCCTCGAGCTCGCCGAACAGCGCCGCGACCTGCTTGTAGGCGCGGTACTGCAGCAACCGCGCGAACAGCAGGTCGCGGGCCTCGAGCAGGGCCAGGTCCTCGGGGTCGTCGACCTCACCGGACGGCAGCAGCCGCGCCGCCTTGAGATCGAGCAGGGTCGCCGCGACCACCAGGAACTCGGTGGTCTGCTCGAGCCCGAGCTCCGGACCCATCTGTTTGGTGTAGGCGATGAAGTCGTCGGTGACCTCGTGCAACGCCACCTCGGTGACGTCCAGCCGGTGCTGGCTGATCAGGTTCAGCAACAGGTCGAACGGCCCCTCGAAGTTCTTGAGCTTGACCCGGAACCCGGTTGCCTCGGTGTCCGAGTCGGCGGGCTGACCGTCTGCGGTTGCCGTCGGGGTCCGGACGCCCGCAGCGGTCGGGGTACCGTCCGACGGCGCTGTGGCCCCAGGGTCTGCACCGTCCGCCGGGATCTCGGCCGGGACGTCGGCAGCATCGTCGGTGGCCGGTTCGGTCATGCCTGCTTGACGTTGCGCGCGATCACCTCACGCGCCAGGGCGCGGTATGCCTCGGCGCCGGCGGACTTGGGCGCCCACGACGTGATCGGCTCACCGGCGACGCTCGTCTCCGGGAAACGGACGGTCCGGGAGACGACGGTGTCGTAGACCTTCTCGCCGAACACCTCGACCACCCGGGCCATCACCTCACGCGAGTGCAGGGTGCGGGCGTCGAACATGGTGACCAGGATGCCGCCGACGTCGAGTCGCGGATTGAGACGATCGTGCACCTTTTCGATGGTGTCGTTGAGCAGTGCCAACCCACGCAGGCTGAAGTACTCGCACTCCATCGGGATCAGCACGGTGTCCGAGCAGGCCAGGGCGTTGACGGTGAGCAACCCCAGCGAGGGTTGGCAGTCGATCAGCACCACGTCATAACGGTCGAGTACCGGATGCAAGGCCCGCCCGAGGGCCTGCTCGCGGCCCACCTCGGTGACCAGCTGGATCTCCGCCGCCGACAGGTCGATGTTGCTCGGCAGCAGGTCGAGCCCGTCCACCCGGGTCCGCATGAGCACGTCGTCGGTGGCCGCATGGGGCGGCACCAGCAGGTTGTAGACGGTCTCGTCCAGCTCGTGATGCGGAACACCCAGTCCTGCCGACAGCGCGCCCTGCGGATCGAGGTCGACCAGCAGCACGCGGCGGCCGTACTCGGCGAGCGCTGCGCCGAGGTTGATCGTCGACGTCGTCTTGCCGACGCCGCCTTTCTGGTTGCACACCGCGATCACGGTGGCGGGGCCGTGCCGCTCGAGGGGCGCGGGCACCGGCACCGGCCGGTACGGCCGCCCGGTCGGCCCGATCTCGGCCTTCGGGGTTGCCTGACCAGCGTTTTCGGTCTCGTCGACACCGGTGTTCGTGGGCACCTCCAGGCGATACTGATCATCGAGACGGTACTGATCGTCGCCGGAGACGCCGTCCTGCCGTGTGGTCGGAATGCTCACAGGTGCGACGCCCCTTTCTCTGCCGGTTGTCGACGACTCGTCTCGAACCCTTGTGTCAGCCTAGTGCGTTGGTGCCGGGAACCGGCGGAGCATCGCCGTTCACCGCGCACGGGGATGGGCAGTGGCATAGACCTCACGCATGGTGTTGACGGTGACCAGGGTGTAAACCTGCGTGGTGGTCACCGATGCGTGCCCGAGCAGTTCCTGCACCACCCGGACATCGGCGCCGCCGTCGAGCAGGTGGGTGGCGAAGCTGTGCCGCAGGGTGTGCGGGGAGACGCTCTGTTCGAGTCCGGCGCGCTCGGCCGCACCGGCGAGCACCTGCCAGGCACCCTGCCGGGTGAGCCGGCCACCGCGGGCATTGAGGAACATCGCGGGCGTCGAGCGGGAGATCAGCGTGGGCCGCCCCCGCACCAGGTAGGCGTCGAGTGCGTCCACCGCCGGACCGCCGATCGGGACCAGCCGTTCCTTGCCGCCCTTGCCGCGCAATCGGACCGCACGCAGCTCGGTGTCGATGTCGTCGACGTCGAGTCCCGTGGCCTCGGAGATCCGCGCGCCGCTGCTGTAGAGCAGTTCGAGCAGTGCCCGATCCCGCAGCGCGCGTGGATGATCCCCGGCACCGGCGGTCTCCAGGATGCGGACGACATCGGCCACCGTCAACGCCTTGGGCAGGCGTCGGGCCGGCACCGGGGGCCGCACACCGTGCGCGACATCGTCGACGACGATCCCCTCGGCGGCGGCGAACTTGTGAAAACCCCTGGTGGCCACCAATGTTCGCGCCACCGAACTGTCGGCGAGGGGATCGTGACCGGCGTCCGGGTCGCCGCGACGCAAGGCCACGAGAAACCCGCGGACATCGGCCTCGGACACCTCGTCGAGCCCGTCGATCCGACGGTCGGCGAGGTAGCCCCGGTACCGTTCGAGGTCGCGCCCGTAGGACGCCAGGGTGTTCGCGGCGACGCCCCGTTCGACGGTGAGATGGTCCAGATAGCGCGCGAGGGCATCGTCGATGCTCACGCGCGCACCCGTGGACACTCCCCTCACCTGCCGGTCGGTTCCGAGCCCTCGCGAGCCTTTCTGGCCCGCAGCGCGCTCGGCTCGTCCGGCCAGGGTGCGGCGACCTCGCGCAGCGGTACGGCGTCACGCTCGGCGGCCGCGGCCGCCAGCACCCCGGCGACGGCCGTCGCGTTGACGATCTCTCCGGCGAACACCTTGGCCACCGCGTCGTCGAGGTGCACCCACTCCACGGCCATGTCGGCCTCTTCGTCGGTGCGTTCGGCGGCGGCCAGCGACGTCAGATCGGTCGCGAGGTACAGGCGCAGCGCCTCGTCGGTGAATCCGGGTGAGAGTGCCAGGTCCACCAGCACCTGCCACTCCCCGGCTTCGAGATCGGTCTCTTCGGCCAGTTCGCGGCGGGCCGCATCCACCGGCGACTCGCCGCCGGACTGGTCGAGCAGTCCGGCGGGCAGCTCCAGCAGACGACGCCCCACCGGGTGGCGGTACTGACGGACCATCGCGATCCGTCCCTGCGCGTCACGAGCGACGACGGCCACCGCACCATAGTGTTCGACCACTTCCCGCTCGGCGACCCGGCCGCCGGGCATCTCGACGTCGTCGATGCGCAGCGCGAGGATCGCGCCGGTGTACACCGTGCGCGAGCCGTGGACCTCGAACCCGTGCGTGCCGGGGCCGGACGGTGCGTCGGTCAACCCTGTTCGCCCTCCTCGGCGGCGACCACCGCAGCCACCTCGACGTCGGCAGCGGAAGTGGCATCCGACGGATCGAACTCACCGAGGTCGACCGGAAGACGCTCGGCTGCCTTGTATTTCAGCGACGCGTCGATGAAGTCACGGAACAGTGGGTGCGGGCGGGTGGGCCGGCTCTTGAGCTCCGGATGGGCCTGCGTGCCCACCAGGAACGGATGCACCGAGGTGGGGTACTCGACGAACTCCACCAGATGTCCGTCCGGCGAGGTGCCGGAGAACTGCAGACCCGACTCGGCGATCTTGTCGCGGTAGGCGTTGTTGACCTCGTAGCGGTGGCGGTGGCGCTCGGAGACGTCGGTGGTGCCGTAGGCCTTGGCCACCAGCGATCCCTCGGCGAGCTTCGCCGGGTAGGCGCCCAGTCGCATGGTGCCACCGAGATCGGCCTCACCGGAGACGGCATCCTGCTGATCGGCCATGGTCGAGATCACCGGATGCGGGGTGTCCGGGTCGAACTCGTCGGAGCTCGCATCGGTGAGACCCACCGATCGCGCCGCCTCGATCACGATGCACTGCAGTCCCAGGCACAGCCCCAGCAACGGGATGCCGCGGCGGCGGGCGTAAGAGATGGCCCCGAGCTTGCCCTCGATGCCACGGATACCGAAACCGCCCGGCACCAGGATGCCGTCCACGTCGGACAGTGCGGCCTGCGCGCCCGCCTCGGTGGCACACTCGTCGGACGGGACCCACTTGATCTCGGCACGCGCACGCCAGGCGAACCCGCCGGCACGAATCGCCTCGGTCACCGACAGGTACGCGTCGGGCAGGTCGACGTACTTGCCGACGAGCGCGATCCGCACCGTCTCCCGCGGATCGTGCACGCGGTGGAGCAACTCACCCCACTCGGTCCAGTCGACGTCGCGGAACGGCAGACCCAGCTTGCGCACGACGTAGGCGTCGAGCTGCTCGCTGTGCAGCACCTTGGGGATGTCGTAGATCGACGGCGCGTCCGGGGTGGAGATCACGCCCTCGACGTCGACGTCGCACATCAGCGCGATCTTCTTCTTCAACCCCTCCGGCACGTCGCGGTCACACCGCAGGATCAGCGCGTCGGGCTGGATGCCGACGTTGCGCAGCGCGGCCACCGAGTGCTGGGTGGGTTTGGTCTTCAGCTCCCCCGACGGCGCGAGGTAGGGCACCAGCGACACGTGCAGGAAGAAGATGTTGTCGCGGCCGACGTCATGCCGGATCTGGCGGGCGGCCTCGATGAACGGCAGCGACTCGATGTCACCGACGGTGCCACCGATCTCGGTGATCACCACGTCCGGGGCGTGGCCGTCGGCATCGGGCTCGCGCATCGCGAGGACCCGCGACTTGAGTTCGTCGGTGATGTGCGGGATCACCTGCACGGTCTCACCGAGGTACTCGCCGCGACGCTCCTTCGCGATGACGGTCGAATACACCTGTCCGGTGGTCACATTCGCCGACTGCGACAGGTTGCGGTCGAGGAACCGCTCATAGTGTCCGACGTCGAGGTCGGTCTCGGCACCGTCCTCGGTGACGAACACCTCGCCGTGCTGGAACGGATTCATCGTCCCGGGATCGACGTTCAGATACGGATCGAGTTTCTGCATCGTCACGCGGAGGCCACGTGCGGTCAGTAGCTGCCCCAGGCTGGAGGCGGTCAGCCCCTTGCCCAGTGACGAGGCCACACCGCCCGTGACGAAAATGTGCTTCGTGTCAGTGTTGACATGGCGAAGAGGTCGCAAAAGAAAGTCTCCCGTCGGCCGGATCAGGTCCTGAAAGCCTGCTCACCTACGGGACTCCAGCCTAACACCACCGACCCGGTTCCCTTGCCACCACACCGAGATCGGCGTCATCGGTTACGTGGGGTGCGCCACTCTCCGGGTCGGCGGGTGAGGCCGATCAGGCTCCGACGGTGATCGCGGTGGCACCGGCCCCGGTGCCGTACGCCCCACTCTTGCCGTCGCTTTCCTGGTTCAGCACCAGCACCGTGGTGATCAGTCCGGTCTGCTGATCGACATCGTCGACGGTCGACACCGCATTACGCAACGCGGGGTCGGCACGGATCACCGCGATCGGTGAGCCGCCGCCCGCCGAGCCAGTCCGTCCGACGACGGCCCCGCCCTGGGCGCGGGCGGTCATCGCCGCGGCGAGCCGGGCCGTCACCTGCCCCTGGGCGCCGGAGTCGCTCGGGAGCGCGTCGCCCGAGACGAACACCACCAGATCGGCCGGCTTGATCGCGTTGTCGACGTAGCTGATGAATCCGCCCTCGCGCAGGGTCTGCAGCGCGGTGGAGCGGTCGGTCGGCACGGCCGCCGGTTGGCCCGCACGGTGCAGCAGCACCGTCCCGAGCAGATCACCGACCCGACCACCGGAGTCCACGAGTTCGGTGCGCAGCGTGGCGCCGGCCGGGATGGTCTGGTCGACGATGGTACGCAACTGTTCGGATTTCTCGTCGCGGACCAGGGCGTCGGTCAGACCGATCTGCCCACCGAAGGCCCCACCGGCGGTCGAGATCGACTCCTTGACCGCGGTGATGTCGGAGTCGGCGGCGTTCGGCGTGGTGACCACCAGGACCGTCTGGCCACGCAGCTGACCCGCCATCACCCGGGGGGCGATCGCGGCGTCGAAGCTGCCCGCGGCATTGACCTGATCGTTGAGGGCGTCGCGCTCGCGCTCGAGGTCCCCGATCCGGTCACGACTGGTCCCGGTCAGGGAGTTCATCCGGTCACCGACGAAACCCGACCCCAGGAACAGCCCCAGGGCCAGTGCCAGGAACACCGCCACCAGTGAGATGACGTGCTGGCGAATCGTGATCATGCGTTACCTGTTCCAGACTCCCCGAACCCACTCGACGAGCTGGTTCCATTGCGCGACAACCCAATCGGCGACATCGGCACCCGCACTCGACAACATCACCGCGGCGATCACGGCGACCAGTGCGGCCAGCACGACACAGGCGATCGCCGCGCCGGAGACCCGGCTGCGGTACAGCGTCGCCACGGCCTTCGCATCCACCAGTTTGGGGCCGACCTTGAGTCGGGTGAGGAAGGTCGACGGCGCACTCTCCCGCCGGGACCGGTCGAAGAAGTCGTCGAGACTGCCGCCGTAGCCGACGGACACGATCAGATCGGCGCCGTGGAAGTCGGCGAGCAACAGCGCGAGGTCACCGGCCGAGCCGGCGGCCGGGAAGGTGGTGGCGCCGATACCGAGATCCTGGATGCGCTCGAGGCCGGGGGCGTGGCCGTCGGTGTCGGCCGGCAGCACCACCTGCGCCCCGCACTTGAGGGTCGCGGCCTTCATGTCGTCGGGGTCGCCGACGATCACCGCGGGCTTGTAGCCGGCCTTGACCAGGGTGTCCGCACCGGCGCCGACGCCCACGAGCACCGGTGCGTACTCCTTGATGAACGGCTTGAGCGACTTGAGGTCGGCGGCATGATCGGGTCCGTCGGCGACCACCACGACATGCTTGCCGACGAGCGAGACGTCGATGTCGGGGACGCCGACACCGTCGACCAGCAGCGGCGATTCGCTACGGATGAACTCGATCGTGTTGCCGGAGAACGCCTCCAAGTGATCGACGAGGCCGGTCTTGGCGTCGATCATCATGCTCGCGATATCGGGTTCGTCGAGGGTGATGCCCTTGGCCAGGCGCCGCTCGCCGACGAAGATGCGGTCGTCGTGCAGACGGACCTTGGCACCGTCCTTGACGCGTTTGAACACCTCGGGCCCGACCTCGTCGAGCAGCACGATGCCCGACGCCACCAGCACCTCCGGGCCGAGGTTGGGGTAGCGCCCGCTGATCGACGACGACACGTTGACCACGGCGACCACGTTGGACTCCACCAGCGCGTCGGCGGTCACCCGGTCGAGGTCGACCTCGTCGAGGATCGCGATGTCCCCGGGTCCGACCCGTTCGAGCAGACGTTTGGTGTTCTTGTCGATTCTGGCGACTCCGATGACGCCAGGCAGTTCTTCGGTGTTCCGCGCGAGCAATGCAGGCATCTTCATGCCCGCAATGATCAGCGCATCACGACGGCAAACCCAGGAGGCGCGCCGTACCATCCGCAACTTTTGTCACAGAGATCCCATAGGGAACTCCAGTCTCAGGAGTCCTTTTCTCCCTCAGCGGTGCTCAGCAGTTCTTCGGCGTGGGCCTTGCCGGTGTCTGATTCGCCCAGGCCGGCGAGCATCCGGGCCAACTCGGCGATCCGTTCATCGCGGTCGAGCGCGCGCACCGTACTGGTCTGCGCTGCACCCTTGCCGGAGTGTTTGCCGATCACGAGATGGTTGTCGGCGAAGGCCGCCACCTGCGGCAGGTGCGTCACCACGATCACCTGGTGGGCACGGGCCAGCCGGGCCAGGCGTCGTCCGATCTCGACCGCCGCGCGACCGCCGACACCCGCGTCGACCTCGTCGAAGACCATCGCCGAGCCCGAAGTCGGTTCGGCCAGAACCACTTCCAACGCCAGCATCACGCGGGAGAGCTCACCGCCGGAGGCCGAGGTGGCGATCGGCAGCGACCGGGCGCCCTTGTGCGGGACCAGGGCGAACTCGATCCGGTCGGCGCCGTCGGCGCCCGCATGCGCGGGCTTGTCACCCACGGTGATCGCCAACCGGTCGTCGGCGCCCGGCGCCTCGAGGGAGACGTCGACGGCGAGGGCCGCATCCCCCATCGCCAGGCCGGCCAGCTCCTTGGACACCTTGGATGCCATCGACGACGCCGCCTTGGCCCGGACGGAGTGGAGCTTGCCTGCGGCCTCGGCGACGGCGGTGCGCGCGATCCCCGACCTGCGCTCGAGCTCGTCGATACTCGCCTGCGGGTCGTCGATCTGCGCCAGCCGCTCGGTGGACTCGTCACGCCAGGCGATCACGCCGTCGATGTCGGGGGCGTACTTGCGCACCAGCGACTTGAGTTCGCCCTGCCTGCTCAACAGCTGGTCGAGTGCGTCGGCGTCGCCCGGAAGCCCGGACAGGAAGTCGGTGAGCTCGGCGCCGATGTCGGTGACGACGGTCAGTGCCTCGCCGACGCGACCGGCCAGCCGCTGTAGTTCGGCGTCGGTGGCACCGTCCAGCAGGGAACGCACCTGACCGAGTCCCTCGATCACCGATCCGGAGTCGCCGGCGATGACGTCCTGCGAGCCGGCCGCGGCGGACCGGATCGATTCGAGGTCGCTCAGCCGCCGGATGGTGTCGGCGAGTTCCTCGTCCTCCCCCTGCTGCGGGTTCACGGCGTTGATCTCGTCGATGCCGAACCGTAGCCGGTCGGCTTCCTGTGCGAGATCGCGCGAGTTGGCGCGCAGGGCGTCGAGCTCGTCGAGGATGGTCACCCACTGTTCGCGGGCCTTGCGATAGGCGGTCAGCGCGTTCTGGGCGCGACTGCCGGCAAAGGTGTCGAGGGCGGCGCGCTGACGTTCCGGACGCAGCAGGCGCAGCTGGTCGTTCTGCCCGTGGACGGTGAGCACCGAGCTGACCAGCTTGCCCAGCACGCCGACGGGCACCGACCGTCCACCCAGATGGGCTCGGGATCGACCGTCGGCCCCCACCGTGCGGATCGCGATGATCGTTCCGTCCTCGTCGAGCTCGGCACCGCTGGATTCGACGAGTTCGGCGATGTCGGCCGACAACTCGCCGTCGGCGCCGACCACCCGGAAGCGTCCTTCGACGGTTGCCTTGGGACTGCCCGACCGCACCCGGCCGGCGTCGGCACGCCCACCCGAGAGCAGCCGCAGGCTGGTCACGATCATCGTCTTGCCTGCACCGGTCTCACCGGTCAGCGCGGTGAACCCGGTCGGGAACGACGCGGACGCGGAGTCGATGACGCCGAGTCCAGCGATCGACAGTTCTTCGAGCACGCTAGGTCTGCCTCCCCCGCCAGCCGGTCACCGGCAGATCGAATTTGCGTACCAGACGATCGGCGAACGGATCGGAATCGATCCGCACCCACTGCACCGAGCGGTCGCTGCGGACCACCTCGACCCGTGCCCCGGCCGGGACGTCGAGTCGTCGACGACCGTCACACAGCGCCACCGCCGCACGCCCGAGTTTGTCCACCTCGACGGCGATGCGGGATCGGGGGCTGGTCACCATCGGGCGGGCGAACAAGGCGTGGGCATTGCTCGGCACCACCAGGATGGCCTCGAGATCGGGCCACATCACCGGGCCTCCCGCGGAGAACGCGTACGCGGTCGATCCGGTCGGGGTGGACACCAGCACGCCGTCGGCGCCGAAGGCCGATACGGGGCGCCCGTCCACCTCGGTGACCAATTCGAGCACGCCCGTGTTGGTGCGGTTGAGGACGGCGACCTCGTTGAGCGCCCAACTGCGCAGTTGCTCACGCCCGGGACAGGCGGGATCGATGACGGTGACATCGAGGGTCATCCGGTGCTCGACGCGGTAGTCGCGATCGATCAGCCGGCGCATCACCTCGTCGACACGGTATGCCTCGGCCTCGGCCAGGAAGCCGATGTGGCCGAGATTGATCCCGAGGACCGGCACCCCGGCCGGATAGGCGAGTTCGGCGGCACGCAGGAATGTGCCGTCGCCGCCGAGCACGATGACGATCTCGCAGCCCTCGGCCGACTCGGCGTCACCTTCGGTGACCTCGACGTCGACGCCGATCCGGCGCAGCTGATCCGGGTCGACCGGGTTGCGGGTCTGCCGCACGGGCGCCCCCGACAGTCCCGCGGACTGCGGATACGCACGGGCCTCGCTCTCCGGATCGGGATCGGACTGGATGTCGTGGTCGACCACCCGCAGGGTCACCCCCGCCGTGGCGCAGTGCCGGGCAATGGACGCGATGGTCTCGGTCACGACTTCCCGACCGGTGTGGGCAACCACGAGAAACTCCCGGTGGTCGGTGCCGGATGCCGATCGGGCCTCCGCTACCGATGCGTTGTCCACAGACTTCCCTTCGTCGTAGGCGATCGTCCCCGGGTCAGGCGGGGCCATCGGCGACGGCCTGCCGGATCATCGCAAGTGTCTCCGAATCCACCGTCTCCGCATCCACCGCCGTGTCGATCCGAGCGGTGTCGGGCGCATCCGGATCGAGCTGATCGCCGTCGCCGTCCCCGAGATCGGTACTGACGATAGTCCCCGATTCCGACAGTTCGCCGTCCGGCCGTCGCAACCAGAGGAAGTACTCCACATTGCCCGACGGTCCCGGCAGCGGGCTGGCGGTGACTCCCCGCAGCTGCAGGTCGAGTCGTTGCGCCTCGGCCACGACCTTGGCGACCGCGGCGACCCGCAGTTGCGGGTCGCGCACCACCCCGCCGGCACCGACGCGATCCTTGCCGACCTCGAACTGCGGCTTGACCATGGGCACGAGGTCGGCGCCGGGCCGCACGCAGGCGACGAAGGCGGGAAGCACCAACGACAGCGAGATGAACGACAGGTCGGCGACCACCAGATCGACCGGACCGCCGATGTCGGCGGCGTTCAGGTGCCGGACGTTGGTGCGATCGTGCACGTCGACACGAGGGTCGTTCTGCAGCCGCCAGATCAGCTGGCCGTATCCGACGTCGACCGCGACCACTTCGCGTGCATCGCGGCGCAGCAGGACGTCGGTGAACCCACCGGTGGATGCGCCGGCGTCGAGGCAGCGTCGGCCGCCGACGGTCAGCCCCTGTGGTTCGAACGCCTCGAGCGCACCGAGCAACTTGTGGGCACCCCGAGATGCCCAGTCGTCCTTTGCCGCGTCGTCGATCAGGACGATCGGGGTGTCCTTGCCGACGTTGGTCGCGGGTTTGGCCGCCACCACCCCGTTGACCTTGACCATGCCGCCGTCGACCAGTTCGCGTGCCTGTTCGCGAGAGCGCGCCAGTCCGCGTCGGACCAGTTCGGCGTCCAGCCGGGCTCGCGCCGCCACTCAGATACTCCTCATCGACGGTCCAGTTCGGACAGGGTCGAGGTCAGCACCTCGTGGGCCTCCTCGAGAAGGGTGGTCTGTCGCGCCAGGGCGACGAGGTCGAAGCCCTCACCGGACCCCGACTCGTCCTGTTCCGTTCGGATCCGGTCGACCTGGTCGAGCAATTCCCGCACCCGGGCGGTCACCGTGGTGGCCAGCTCGGGGTCGATCTGGTGCACACCCGGACCGGTCGGCCGTGAGCCCGGCATCATCTGCGGGCTCGGACGGTGCGGAGTGGTCATGCGGTCCTCCCTGACGTCAGCGTTCGGACACCACGCCGAGCGCGTGCAGCGCGGCGCCGGTCGACTCGTCTGCTCCGACGACGACCAGCTCGGTCAGATCCACCGCACGGGCGTCGGCGAGCGCCCACACCCCGGCGGCGAGGGCGGGCAGCATCGACGTCGGGTCGGCCTTCGGTCCGGCGGCTTCGACGGTGATGGTGTTCTTCTCGGCGCGAACCGCCCAGTCGGCGTTCGGCGCGATCCGCGCGGACTCGGCAGGAGTCAGCAACCCGGCCAGATCGGCGGTCACGAATGTGGGTCGTTGCTCGGGCGGGGCGTTGAGCAGATCCGAGGCCGTGCTGACCCCGGTGAGCACCAGGAGGCTGTCGAGGCCCACCGAATGCGCACCCTGGATGTCGGTGTCGAGGCGATCACCGATCACGAGCGGGGCGTCGGCACCGCTGCGGGCGATCGCATCGGCCATCAGTGGTGCGGCGGGCTTGCCTGCGACCAACGGTTCCTGCCCGGTCGCATTGGCGACCGCGGCGACCAGCGAACCGTTGCCGACGAGCAGACCGCGCTCCGACGGGAGGGTGGCGTCGACATTGGTGGCGATCCACAACGCCCCTGCTCGGATGGCGAGAGCGGCCTCCGACAATTCGGCCCATCCGGTATCCGGGGAATACCCCTGGATCACCGCGGCGGGACGGTCGTCGGCGCTGCGGGTCACCGCGATCCCCACCTCGCGGACTTCCTGGACCAGACCCTCAGAACCGAGAACCAATGCGCGCGAACCGGGTTCGAGGTGTTCGGCGAGCAACCGGGCCCCGCTCTGCGCACTGGTGACGACCTGCTCGGGTGTGGCGGTGAAGCCCATTTCGGTGAGGTGGTCGGCGACGGCATCGGGCCGGCGGCTCGCGTTGTTGGTGACGAAGAACGTCGGCAGGTCCAGCCGCTCGAGGGTCGCGGCGGCATTCGGCACCGGACTGTGCCCGGCGAAGACCGTACCGTCGAGGTCCAACAGCAGTGCGTCGTATCCGGCGACCAGCGAACCCGCCGGTGGACGCCGCGACTTCCGGGTCGCCCGCACCGGCTCGGCTGCAGCGTCGACGGCCGGTGGTGCGTCGGCCTCACGAACCACCGCTTCCGCGACCGGTTCGGTTACCACGACGTCAGGCGCTCCCGAGGCCACCGGCTCAGCCACAACGGGCTCGGTGACAACGGGCTCGGTGACAACCGGCTCGGTGACAACCGGCTCGGTGACAACCGGCTCGGTGACAACCGGCTCGGTGACAACCGGCTCGGTGACAACCGGCTCGGTGACAACCGGCTCG
>NZ_JBSFRM010000019.1:107929-109589 GCF_053589235.1 Gordonia sp. NPDC003376
CGGTGACAACCGGTTCAGCGATCACGGGCTCCGGCGCTCCTGCGACGGGCGCAGGTGTCGCGGGTTCCGGTGACGCGGGTTCGTCCACCTGTTCAGGCGCTCCTGCTTCCGGCGCCTCAGGTTCGGGTGTCGTCGCCGGGGCAACCGTTTCCTTGGGTCCGGCTTCCTGCTCGACGCCGTCGAGCTGCGGTGCAACACCGGAGAGCTCCATGAGTCGGAACTCGGCGTCGGTGGCGTCCTCGACGTCGGCGGACGCTGCGTTCATGAACCAGGTGAGGGCGTCGTCGGTGCGGCCCGCCGCCTCGAGTGCGGAGGCGTAGGCATAGAACAGACGAGCCGCGGTGGTTCCGGTACGCCCGGGCGCGAGATCTTCGCGCTGAAGGGTGACGATCGCCTTCTGCGGCTCGCCCAGATCCATGCGGGCGCCGGCTTCGACGATCCGCATCTCGGTGGCCTCCTCACCGTCGAGTTGTCGCCCCTCATCGCTGCGGGCGATCTCGATGGCACGGTCAGGACGCCCCATACCGCGTTCGGCATCTGCGATCAGCGGGAGCAGGGCCGCGCTGCCGGTGATCCGGCGGGCGGCACGGAGTTCGGAGATCGCCTCCTGCCACTCTCCCGCGGAGTATGCGGCGATGCCGGCGGTCTCGCGAACCACCCCGACCCGCGTCGCCCGACGACGCGCCGCACGCGCATGCTCCAGCGCCAGCATCGGGTCCTCGTCCAGGAGGTGGGTGACCATCACCAGATGCCGGGCGACGGTTTCGGCCGTCGCCTTGTCGAGTGTCAAGAGGTCACGGCGAACTGCGCCGTCGAGATCCGACGCCGTCACGTCACCGGGCAGCTGCGGCTCGTCGACACGCTCGGGCCTACCCGTACGTTCGGGCCTGCCGGCACGTTCGGGCCTGCCGGAGGAGCGTTGCGGTCTTCCGGACGACCGTTCCGGTCGCCGGCCCCGATTCCGATCGCGATCGTTCATGCCTGCCAATCTATGCCCTTCATACTCACCACGCCGACACCACCCACTCGGCCGGCCCGACGCACCGCGTGCCTGGCACGCCCACGTCACCGATTCGCCGTCGATCGGCGAACGACGCCTGTCCCAGACCACCGCGACCGCGTCCGACGTCGTCGGAAGCCTGGGGAAAGTGCGCCGATCACCGCGTCTGAACATGGGCACGGCGCGGTTCCTGAAACCAGGGGAACGTTCACCGGTTGCCGGCCCCGAAACCAGGGGAAACAGCTCCTTCCCCGACTTCCCAGATCCTCCCCGTGTTGCACCACGAGGAACAACACGAACCTCGGGGAAAGACGGCTTCCCCCACTTTCAGGCAACCCGGGTTCCCCCAAATCCAGGCGCCAGACAGACACTCGGTCACCGGCAACCCCGACGCGACCCTGTCCGATGAGACTCTGCCCGACGACACGCTCGCGTGACCCGACAACACTGCCGGCCCGACGACACTGCCGCCCAACCCCGACCACCCGACGACACCGGGCTCGACATCACAACGAGAAAACCCGTGAAACGAGAAATGCCCCGCAACCAAAGGTTGCGGGGCATCCCCCAAAAAATTGTTCGGCGGTGTCCTACTCTCCCACACTGACTAAAGTGCAGTACCATCGGCGCAGGCAAGCTTAGCTTCCGGGTTCGGAATGG
>NZ_JBSFRM010000020.1:0-3980 GCF_053589235.1 Gordonia sp. NPDC003376
GGCTGGTACCGCCTCGACGAACACGAACGCTCCCTCGGCGCCGCCCAGGGCCGCGAACGCGTCAAGGTCGTCGAACGCGAGGACATGCTCGCCGCGTCCGAGCCGGACAAGGTGCAGAAGGCCTGACGGCCCGTACACCCAGAAACGCCACGAGGGGCGACCGGGAGATCCGGTCGCCCCTCGTGGCCTTCGTGAGAGGGAAAGCCGTCGGTCAGCGGGCGAAGTCGGCCGCCGCCTGCTGTGCGTGCGCCTGGGTGGTGTTGCCGCCACCACTGTTCGGGGCCGATACGCCACTCGGGGAGAAGATGTTCTCGATCTGGCGCATGTTCCACCAGAAACCGGCGTTGTCGACCAGATTGTCGGCGTTGCTGGAGATGGTGTAACCGGCGATCGACGACGGGAAACAGCCACGCCACACGGTCTTGATGGTGAGCGACTGGTCGCGCTTGAGTCCGCGGACGAACTTCTTCTCGCCGTTGAACTCCTGCAGGGTGACGTTCGGGAAGTCCGCGCCGCGGGCGGTGACGGTGAGGAAACGGGTCATGTTCCAGATGCCGTCGGTCCAGGGCTGGCCGGGGGTGAATCCGAACTTGCAGTACACACCACCGGTGAGAACCAGGTTGGGCGTCGCGGCCTGCGCCGGCGCGGTGGCGACGAACGATCCACCGGCGATTCCGGCGGCGGCGGCCACGGCGGCGACCGCGCGCTTCATCGACTTCTTCACTGTCACTCCTTCTTGCGTCGGACGGACCCTGAGATCTCGAGTCCACAGCGCCCGAGGGCGTTGATGGTTACGTGAAGGTCTATCGCATTCTCACAGGTTGTTGTTACCGATGATTCAGAAAAGATGCCCACGGGCGACCACTTTGTCATCCAGAAGGACCAAACCGGACATGGTGCGGATGTGAGGTAAGGTTTCCCTTCGTGCGACGTGCGGCGTGGTTGATCCTGATCATCGGGGTGCTGGTCGCGGGCACGATCGCCTCGGTTCTGATCGGCACGCGGGAGTTGCCCCTCGATGCCACCTGGAATGCCTTCGCCTCCGGGTGTGCGGAGATCTGGCGGGCGGTGGGCGACCTACGCGCCCCACAGATCGACAAGTCCACCGACACCGCCGGGATCGTCTGGGACCTCCGCGTCCCCCGCACCGTGCTCGGCCTGATCGTCGGTGCGGCGATCGGCGCGGCCGGCGCGATCACCCAGGGTCATACCCGCAATCCGATCGCCGATCCCGGCATCCTCGGCGTCAATGCCGGCGCCGCCTGCGCGGTGGTCACCGGCGTCTATGTCTTCGGCATCTCCGCACCGCTGGCCTACATGGGATTCGGCATGATCGGTGCGGTGATCGCCGCGGCCGCGGTGTTCGGGGTGTCGGCGCTCACCGGCACCGGTCCGATCACGCTGGTGCTCGCCGGTACCGGGTTGTCGGCGCTGCTCACCGCGATCACCTCGGCGATCGTGCTCACCGACACCGCCTCGCTGGACACCTGGCGGTTCTGGAGTGTCGGGTCGACGTCGGGACGCGGCATCGAGATCTTCTGGGCCGCCCTTCCGTTCATCATCGTCGGGCTCGTGCTGGCCGTCGCCGGCGGCTTCTTCCTCAACATCCTCAGCCTCGGCGACGACATGACCAAGGCGCTCGGATCTCGGGTGCTGCTGATCCGCGCGGTCGGCATCCTCGCCATCACGCTGCTGGTGGGCGCCGCGACCGCCGCATGTGGACCGATCGTGTTCCTGGGGCTCGTGGTGCCCCACATCGCACGCGCGATCACCGGCCCCGACTACCGTCTGATCGTCCCGTTCTCGGCGTTGATCGGTGCGGCGGTGCTGCTGGTGTGCGACATCCTCGGCCGGGTGATCGCCCGGCCCGGTGAGATCCAGGTCGGTGTGATGCTGGCATTCGTCGGCGCGCCGTTCCTCATCGCCATGGTCCGACGAACGAAGTTGACGAGCGTATGAGCATCCTCGACAGCCCCTCCCGGATCGTGCGTGTCGGCCCCACGACATGGATTCTGCGACCCCGCATGGTGCTCACCGTCACCGTGTCGCTGATCGCGGCCTTCGTGTTGTTCCTGCTGAGCGTCACGATCAGCGACTATCCGGTCACCCCGATCGACGTGATGCGCATCCTGCTCGGCGGTGGCACCCGGATCGAGAACGTCGTGATCCTCGACGACGCCGTCCCCCGCGCACTGGTATCGGTGCTGGTCGGGTTCGCCCTCGGGTTGTCGGGGTCGCTGACCCAGCTGATCGCCCGCAATCCGCTGGCCACCCCGGACATGCTGGGGATCACCGCCGGCGCCGGGATGGCCGCCGTCGCCGCGATCGCCTTCGGTTCCGGCTGGGGCGCATGGCTGGCCGATCTGGGTGTGCCCACCGCCGCCCTGATCGGCGGACTCGGTGTGTCCGCGGTGATGTACCTCCTGGCCTGGCCGGGCCGCAAGGCCAACAGCGCGATCAATCCGACGCGGCTGGTGCTGATCGGCGTCGGCATGACCTGGATTCTGCAGGCGGTGACGGCGTACTGGCTCACCCGTGCCGACATCCGGGACGTCGGGCGCGCGCAGGTCTGGCTGGTGGGTTCGGTGTCCAACACGTCGTGGTCGTCGGTGTGGCCGGTCGCCATCGCCGTGGTCGTCGCCGTTGTCGGGGTGGGGGTGCTCGCGCGTCAGATCGACGCGATGAGTCTCGGCACCGACCTGGCCCGCGGCCTCGGCGTCCGCACCATGGCGGTGTCGACGGCGGTGCTGCTGATCGCGGTGGTGGTGGCCGCGCTCGCGGTGTCGGCGGCCGGCCCGATCGCCTTCGTCGCACTGCTCGCCCCACAGATCGCGATGCGCCTGACCGCCAGTGCCGTACCCACCCCGGTGGCGTCGGGTGCGATCGGCGCGATCCTCGTCGTCGGTGGCGACATCCTGGCCCGCACCGTTCTGCCCGACGGCCTGCCGGTGGGGATCGTGACCGCCGCGATCGGCGGTCCGTTCCTGATCTACCTGATGGTCTCGATCTCCCGAAAGGCCAGCGTATGAGCAGACTCTCGGCCCGTGATCTCGTCGTCGGCTACGACGAGCGGATCATCATCGACGGGCTCGACGTCGATGTGCCCGACGCCGCGGTCACCACCATCATCGGCCCCAACGGCTGTGGCAAGTCCACACTGCTGCGGTGTCTCGCCCGACTCCTCCCGCCGAAGTCGGGAACGGTGCTGCTCGACGGAGTCGACATCACCACCCTGCGCCCCAAGTCGGTGGCCCAGACCCTCGGCATCCTGCCCCAGAACCCGGTGGCCCCAGAGGGTTTGACGGTCCGTGATCTGGTCGGCCGCGGCCGGCATCCTTACCAGAAGTGGTACCGGCAGGCGTCGTCGGAGGACGAGCAGGCCGTCGACGAGGCCTTGGAGCTCACCGCGACCGCCGATCTCGCCGACCGCACCCTCGACGCGTTGTCGGGGGGTCAGCGGCAGCGGGTGTGGATCGCCCTGGCGCTGGCCCAGGGCACCGATCTGCTGTTGCTCGACGAGCCGACCACCTACCTGGACCTGACGCACTCGCTCGAGGTGCTCGACCTCGTGCACTCGTTGAAGGTCGAGCACGGCAAGACCATCGTGATGGTGCTCCACGACCTGAACCTGGCCGTCCGATACAGCGATTCGCTGTTCGTGATGCGCGACGGCCGGCTGGTGGAGCAGGGGTCCCCGGAATCGGTGATGAGCGTCGAACTCCTCGAGCAGGCCTTCGGTCTGCGGGCCGAGATCATCACCGACCCGGTCTTCGGTGGCCCCATGATCGTGCCCATCGGCACGCACAGCGCCCGCAAGGTCCCCATGTCCGAGTGAGCGACGGGGCCACCGTCGAGGTGGTCGCGATGCGAGCCCGGCTCGCCCAGGTTTCGACACGCCTCGTCGCCACGCTCCTCATCGGCTCAACCACCAACCGCAACAACACCTCTGATGGTCGAGCCCGGACCCCAACCACCAACCG
>NZ_JBSFRM010000020.1:4078-100969 GCF_053589235.1 Gordonia sp. NPDC003376
CCCGACCAGCCACCTGATATCGGCACCACCCGAACCCGGCTCACCCAGGGTTTCGACACGCCTCGTCGCCACGCTCCTCATCGGCTCAACCACCAACCGCAACAACACCTCTGATGGTCGAGCCCGGACCCCAACCACCAACCGCAACAACACCTCTGATGGTCGAGCCGGGACCGAGCGAAGCGAGGACCCGAGTCGAGACCTCCCTCGCCCACACCCGGAACCCGACCAGCCACCTGATATCGGCACCACCCGAACCCGGCTCACCCAGGGTTTCGACACGCCTCGTCGCCACGCTCCTCATCGGCTCAACCACCAAGGGCGACAACCCCTCTGATGGTCGAGCCGGGACCGAGCGAAGCGAGGACCCGAGTCGAGACCTCCGCCGGTCACAACGCGATCGCACCACCGAGCCAGGTACCTGCGGCGAGCAGCCCGCCGAAGAGTTCGATCCCGATCGTGTAGGCGGCCGCCCTGGTCGCCGACACGGTCCCCCGCCAGGCCTGCGTCATGGTGCGGGTGCGGACGAGCTCGGCGAGCATGGCGCCGATGATGAACCCGAGGAACAGCCCCACCACCGGGATCACGAAGAAGCCGACGATACCGACCACGGCGCCGACGACGACGGTACGGTTGGGGATTCCGCCAGACCGCAGAACCCGTCCTGCGACGAAGTATTTGATGGTCTCGGCGATCGCGATCAGACCGACCGCGACACCGAGTACGGCCCATGCCCATCCGCCGACGATCACAGCCCAGATCAGGATGGCCACGACGACGAGCAGCGTCCCCGGGATCACCGGGACGACGATGCCGAGCAGGCCGAGCAGGATGACGACACCGATGATGATGTCGCCGTAGAGCGGCATCGGTGTTCCGCTCAGTCGACGACGGCGCGCGACGGGTCGGTGGCCGACTCGTCGGGTGCGGGTGCGGGCGCGGGTGCCGCCGGCGGGGCGACCGGCGGCCTGCCGGCGGCCTGGCGCGGCGGTCCAGGTGGCGGGAAACCGCGACCCGGCTGACGCGGTCCGGGCCCGGGACCAGCCGGAGGACGACCCGGCGCACCACCGGCAGGTCCCATCGGTGGACGCGGGGGTTGTTGTGCGCCATGCGGTCCCGGCGCCGGCCGACCGGGCCCGTGCGGTCCGGGCGCAGGCGGCACGGCGGGTGGCATCTGTGGACGGTTGGGCATCACCGGCGGAATCGGTGCGGGCGCACCGTGTCTGGCCTCACGGCCGCTGACCGGGGTGACGATCGACGCGGCGCGCACCGCACGTTCACGGGCGGTGGTGACATCGTCAGCGGTCGCGGTGACCACACCCATCCGGCGACGATGGAAACTCTCCGGCTTGCCGAAGAGCCGAATATCGGTCTCGGGCACCATGAGTGCCTGCGCCACGTCGGTGAAGCCGATCGCCTTCTCGTCGAGCTGGCCGTAGATCACCGCTGATGCGCCGGGGGAGGCGAGGGTGACATCGACCGGCAGTCCGAGGATCGCGCGAGCGTGCATCTCGAACTCGCTGAGCCGCTGGGTGGCCATCGTGACCAGGCCGGTGTCGTGCGGGCGCGGACTGACCTCGGAGAAGTACACGTCGTCGCCCTTGACGAACAGTTCGACACCGAAGATTCCACGGCCACCGAGCTTTCCGTCACCCATGGCGGTGGCGATCCGGGCCGCGATCGAGGTGGCCGCACCGAGCGCATCGGGACTCATCTCGTGCGGTTGCCAGCTCTCCACGTAGTCGCCGCTGACCTGCTTGTGTCCGATCGGCGCACAGAAGTGAGAGGTGATCCGGCCGGTCGTGGGATCGATCGCCCGCACGGTGAGCAGGGTGATCTCGAAGTCGAACTCGACCCAGCCCTCGATGATCACACGATCGGTGGCGACGCGACCGCCGGTGGTCGCCCGCTCCCACGCGGCCGTGATGTCGTCGGCGCTCTTGATCACCGTCTGGCCCTTGCCCGACGACGACATCACCGGCTTGACCACACAGGGATATCCGATCTGCTTGACCGCGATGGTCATCTCGTCCAGCGAACTGGCGAACAGGTACGGCGAGGTCGGCAGCCCCAGTTGCTCGTCGGCGAGGCGACGGATGCCCTCACGGTTCATCGTGGCCATCACCGCGGCGGCGGTCGGGATGACCTCGGCCTGGCCACGACGTTCCACCACCTGCAGCGCCTCGGTGGCGATCGCCTCGATCTCCGGCACCACATAGTGCGGGCGGTACTCGTCGACCAGGGCGAGGATCGCGTCCGCGTCGGTCATGTCGATGACCTCGGCGTGATGCGCCACCTGCTGCCCCGGTGCGCCCTCGTACCGGTCCACCGCGATCACCTCGACGCCGAGGCGCTGGAATGCGATGACCAGTTCCTTGCCGAGCTCACCGGCGCCGAGCACCATGACGCGGGTGGCGGTGGGCGAGTTCGGGGTTCCGATGACATCGGGCGGCCCGACCGGAGACGGGCGGGCCGCCGGTGCCGGGTCGGCGGCCACCGGAGCGGGCTGCGACAACGGCGCACCAGACGCCGCGGGTGTGGCAGCCGACGCATCGGCGCCGGCCACCGGCGCAACGGGCTCGGCGTCAGGCCGTGCGACCCCAGGGGCCCCGGAGGACTCGGCCACGTTCCCGGCGGCGGGAGCCCCCGACACCGACATCGCGTCCGGGGTCGCCTTGTTCAGCGAGGGCGGGGCGGCCTCGGGCGCCGGATCGGCCGCGGGCGGCGGCACGGCCGCGGGCGGCGGCACGGCAACGACGGGCTCCTGTGGCGTCGGAGTCGACGCGCTGCTCTCGCGGTTCGAGGTCATCCCCGAATTCTACGTGGCGACCCGATCATCCGGATGCGGCACCACGGGAGTCGGATTGCGGTTTCACAACGTCTCAGACCTGCAGAAACCGCGGATTCAGCCCATCACCTCGTGGACGTAGCACCACCGCCACGTCTCACCCGGTTCAGCCGAACGCATGACGGGATGACCGGAGTCGTGGAAGTGCGCGGTCGCATGCCGGCGCGGGGACGAGTCACAACAGCCGATGTGACCACACTCGAGGCACTTGCGCAGGTGTGACCAGTGGGTCTCCCCGATCGCCACGCAGTCCTCGCATTCGTCGGCCCGACCGGTCGCGGCGGGCGGATCGGTGGCCACCTCGACCCCTATCGTGCCGAGCTCCGGACAGCGCTCCGCAGCACCTCCGGTCCCACCCGTCGTTGCGTCGTTTCCGTCGTTGCCACGTCCGAACAGTCGCATGGGTCCATTATCCCCACTAGGTTCTACCGGGTGAGTGCGTCACTTCTCCTCGTCGCGGCGGTGTCACTCGCGATCGCCGCCGTGTGCCGCCATTTCGGGTTGTCGGCGCCGCTGATCCTGGTCGCGGTCGGGCTGGGCATCGGGTGGATTCCGGGGCTGCCCGGCGCCGCCCTCGACCCCGAGTTCGTGCTGTTCGTGATCCTGCCGCCGCTGCTGTACTCGGCCGCCCAGGACAGCTCCTACCAGGAGATCCGCGCCAACGGGCGGGCCATCGGGCTGTTGGCCGTGGGGCTGCCCCTGTTCACCACACTGCTGGTCGGGCTGGTCGCGTGGGGTGCCGTCCCGCATCTACCGTTGGCCGCGGCCCTGGTCCTCGGCGCGGTGGTGGCCCCGCCGGACGCTGTGTCGGCGCAGGCCATCGGTCGACGGGTGGGGCTGCCGCGGCGTCTGATGACGCTGCTCGGTGGGGAGAGCCTGCTCAACGATGCGACCGCCCTGACCGCACTGCGGGTGGCGGTGGCCGCCGCGATCGGCGCCACCACCACCGTCTGGGACGGGATCGCCACCTTCCTGCTGGCGGCGGTGGGCGGCGTGGTCGTCGGCCTGGCGATCGGGTATCTCACCGGTTGGGTGCGCAACTGGCTGACCGATCCGACGCTGGAGACCTCGATCGGCATCATGGTCCCGTTCGGCACCTATTTCGTCGCCGAGGAACTGCACACGTCCGGCGTGATCGCGGTGGTCACCGCGGGCCTGCTGCTCGGTCAGCGGTCACTGCGCGTCGGCTATGCCACCCGGCTGCAGGACACGTCGGTCCGCAAGTCGATCGACGCGCTGCTCGAGTCCTTCGTGTTCCTGCTGATCGGATTGCAGCTGCCCGACCTGGTGCGGGGACTGGCCGGGGAATCGTGGGCACACATCGCCGTCGACTCCGCGCTCGTGCTCGCCGCCGTGATCGCGGCCCGGTTGCTGTGGGTCTACCCGGCCACGTACCTGCCGCGCATGCTGTCGCGGTCGGTCCGGGAGGCCGAGCCCCCGCCCACACCGGCATCGGTGTTCATCGTCGGCTGGGCCGGCATGCGCGGGGTGGTGTCCCTCGCTGCGGCCGCGACCATTCCGCTGACCACCCAGTCCGGGGAGGCGTTCCCAGCGCGCGCGGAGATCGGTTTCCTGACGTTCGTGGTGGTGGTCGGGACCTTGCTGCTGCAGGGCACCACCCTGCCATGGCTGATCCGGCGCCTCGGGGTCGCCGGCGACGACGTCGCCGCCGACCGTCTCGCCTACGCCGCGGCGCAGGACCGCGCCTCCCGGGAGGCCGAACGGCGGCTCGACGAGATCGAGGCGGCCATGGCGTCCGACGACGTCCGCCGCCACCAGATCGGGATGCTGCGCAAATGGGTCACCACACAACGCAATACCGCCTGGGAGGAGCTCGGACGAGGCCCGGACGCGATCGGTGAGAGCCCGACCGCCGCGGCGAACCGGATCCGGATCGAACTGCTACAGGTGCAACGCAAGGTCTTCGTCGACGAACGCCGCGCCGACCGCATCGACGACGAGGTGTTCCGAAAGGCCATGCGGCGCCTGGACTTCGCCGAGGGACTCACCGACCGCGGTGGCGACGGCGACAGCTGAACGGTCACCCGACAGTGGCAGACGCACCGACGACGGCCGGTTCGCCGATCTCGGCGAGCTCATAGACCTCGGTCGACGCGGCGCGACCGCGCAGGGTGACGGTCTCCAGTTCCCGCCAGCGTGCCGACTCGTGCGTGGCGGCGGCCTCGATCGTCCGCCCGGATGCCAACGGGCGGCGCGGATCCCGTTTCGCCAGCTCCGACAGCCGCGCACTCTCGTTCACCGGATCACCGATCACCGTGAACTCGAATCGTTCGATGGCGCCGACATTTCCGGCCACGACCGGTCCGTATCCGATACCGATCCCCGCCGACAGTTCCGGCACCTCGACGTGTAGCCGGTCGGCGATGTCTCGGGCGGTCGCGAGTGCGGCAGCAGCACTGTCGGGTAACGAGATCGGGGCGCCGAACACCGCCAGCACCGCGTCTCCCTCGAACTTGTTGACCAGGCCGCGATGGGTGTCGACGGCGCCGACGATCACCGCGAAGAACCGGTTCAGGATCTCCACGACCTCGGTGGGGGTGCGTTCGGCGGTCAGCCGGGTGGATCCGATCACGTCGACGAACATCGCCGCCACCACCCGCTCGGTGCCACCGAGTTCTGGATCGGAGGCGAGCGCGGCGTCGGCGACGTCGCGGCCCACGTGCCGGCCGAACAGATCCCGCATGCGTTCGCGTTCGCGCAGCCCACCGACCATCGAGTTGAATCCGGCCTGCAGATCGCCGAGTTCGGTGCCGTCGTAGACGACGAGCTCGGCGTCGTCGAGGTCACCGGCCTGCACCCGGTGCATCCCGGTGCGCACACTGCGGATCGGTCCGGTGATGCTCAGGCTCGACAGCACGGTCAGGATCAGGCCGGTGGACAGCGCCGTCACCGCCAGCACGGCCACCCCGACGAACATGTCCAGTTTGCTGGTCTCGTCCCGGAACGCCCCGAACAGCACCACCAGCAGGATCCCGACGATCGGGATCGCCGAGCCGACCAGCCAGGACACGATCGACCGGCTGTGCACGCCGCTGCTGCGGCGACGCCGACCGTAGCCGGCGCTGATCAGCTCGGCGGCCACCGGCCGCATCGCGAACTCGATCAGCAGATAGGACACCGCCACCACCACCAGTCCGCTCATACCCACCACGAACAGCACCTTGGGGATCAGATGCGGGTGGATGATCCCGTAGCAGAGGGTGAACAGGATGACCGCGCCGAGCCACAGCATGCCCTGGATGCCGAGCAGCCATCGTGGTGCCCGGCGGGCGAGTCGCGCATCGCGCTCGGTGGGGCGGCGATCCCGGATGGCCCACTGCAGGTCGCGGACGACGATCACGGTGCCCGCGCCGATCCCGATCACGAATGCCGCCACCACGTACACCGGCACGGCGATGAAGTTCACCCACCACAGGTCACCGACGAACACCGACGGTTCGGGGATACCGACCGAGGCGAGGGCGATCGCGACGATCGCCCCGACGAGGTTGGCGATGACCAGGGATGCGGTGAGTACGGTCTGCACCCGCAGACGCTGCACGAAGCCGCTGTCGGTGCTGGAGCCGAGCAGAATCGATCCGTAGTCCCGTGTCCCCCGCGCACCGAGCATGCAGACACTGTGTCACAGCCGGGGCGGGCGGTGGGGACGCCGACGAATCCACCTCCCATTCCGGACATGGCGGACACTAGACTCGTGCCATGGCGTCGACAGATCTGGGGCCGCGGCCACCGGAGAACACGCGTCTCGACGTGATCGCCGACCTCCGGGGCGCGCTGTCCGACTCGACGACGCAGGTCTGCGGGCTGGTCGTCACCGCCGGTCCGGGCGCCGGCAAGACCCATCTGCTGCGCGAGCTGACCACCACGCTGCCGGGTACGGTCCGCCACGCGTGCGCCGACGAACTGTCCTGGCGCCGGCCGTTCGAGGTGGCCTCCGCCCTGCTCGGGGCCGCCGTCACCGATCCGGTACCGGAGGGTTTCGAGGACTCCCTGCTCGACCGCGTCGACGAGATCTGTGCGTCGGACCGGCTGGTGCTCGTCGTCGACGACGCCCACAACGCCGATGCGGCGAGCCTGGAACTGCTCGGTCGCCTCGTGGACGCCGCCGCCGACCTCCCGCTGGTGTTGCTGCTGGCGCGGCGCCAGCTACCGCGGCGCACCATGCTCGAGCAGTTGGTCGCACGGCGGTCGGTGCACGAATGGACGCTGCCCGCGATGACCGACGACGATGTGACCGCCATGGCCACGGCAATGCTGGGTGCCGCCCCGGATGCCGCACTGGCCGCGGTGCTCGCCACCGCGGGCGGCAACCCGATGCATGCGCTCACCCTGTTACGCGGCCTGCAGCGCTCCGGCGAGCTGATCGTCGAGCACGGCCACGCCACCACCCGACACCCCGATCCCGGGGTTGCGCTCGCCGACGTCCGCGACGCCGTCGGATCCCATCTGGCCCTGCTGGATCCCCGGGCCACCGATCTGCTGCGGAAGCTGGCGGTCTGGGGTGGCCCGGCCACCCTGCCCGACCTCGCGGCCCTCGACGCCTCACCGCCGGTGGCACTGGTCGCCGCCGCCCAATCCGCCGTCGACGCCGGGGTGGTCGCGATCGGCGACGGCGGGCGGCTGTCGTTCACCCACGACCTGTATGCCGAGGTCGTCTACGCCCGTATCGCTCCGGCGCTGCGATCGGTGCTGCACGAGGCGATCGCCGGGATGCAGCGCACCCGCGGCGCCCATCAGCTCGTCGCCCACCACGTGCTCGCCGCGGGTCTCGACGACGCGGCCGGGGTGTCCGACGCCGTGCGCCGCGCCGAGGAGGACCTGGTGAACACACCGTCGGTGGCCGTCGACCTGCTCGACTCGGCCGCCGGCCTCCCCGGCGGTGGCGCCCCGGGCCTTCGGTTGGGCCTGGCGACGGCGCTGGCCCGGACCGGCCAGCTCCGCCGCGCCTCGGAGGTGGCGGCCGAGGGGGTCGCCGCGACCACCGACATCGACGAACTCGCCGCGCTGCTGCGCATCCAGATGTTCACGCTGATCGCCCAGGCGCGCACCGACGAGGCCCGCACCCTGATCACCGACACCCTGGCCCTGCCGGTCGGCGACGACACCGCGCGCACGCTGCGCGAGCTGCTCGCCTACCTCGGCATCCTGGAGGGCACCGCGCCGGTGCCCGCAGCCCCCTTCCGCATCGCGGGCGCCTCCACCACGGGTGTGGTGGCCGAGTCGTTGCGCCTGTTCCTGCGCGGAGAGTTCACCGTGTGCCTCGACCTCGCGATGGAGGCCTCACGCCGGGAGGGCTCCGTCTCCGATCCGGCCGGCCCGGCCACCACCTCCGCCGACATCTGGCCACCGCTGATCGAGTTGTATGCCAACGGGCCGCAGGCGGCCGCGGAACTGATCGACCACGTCACCCGGCTCCGCACCGACCGAGGTAGCAGCTGGCTGA
Organism: Gordonia sp. NPDC003376; assembly: GCF_053589235.1. NCBI lineage: Bacteria > Bacillati > Actinomycetota > Actinomycetes > Mycobacteriales > Gordoniaceae > Gordonia > Gordonia sp. NPDC003376. The sequence continues at coordinate 12,391 of NZ_JBSFRM010000020.1, forward strand.
CCTCCTATCACGAATTCACCTCCGGTGGAATCGAATTGATCGCCGGCCGACTCTCCGACGCGGCCGCACGATTCGATGCCGGATTCGAGCACCTGGGCGCCGCCGAGATGGGCTGGACCTCGCTGGCGCAGGCCGGCCGCGCCCTGGTCGACATCCACCGCGGCGAACTCGGTGCCGCGGCAACACGACTCGACGAGTATGCCGACGCAGGCCTGCCCGACCAGTTCGGCATCCCCACCGTGACGGCCACCCGCTCGGCGCTGCTCGAGGCACTCCGGCGCCTCCGCCCGGCCGCCACCGAGGCCGCTGCGGCATGGCGCCGCGCGACCGAGCTGAACCTGTACGGCTGGATGCCCCTGGTGGTCCTGCAGACCACACGGATCGCCCTGCGCGCACATGACGACGATCTGCTCCGCGATATCCGATCGGGTATATCACTTCTTCCGCAACCACTTCCGACGTCGGCGACCGGCGTCGAGCTGGCCGATGCCCTGTGCGCGGCAGCGCTGGCCGAACGCTCAGGCGCCGACACCGACGCGACCCCGGCCGCGCTCACCGACCTCGCCGCGACCGCGGCCACCCGGTCACGGGAGATCGGCGACCTGCTCACCGAGACCTCCGCGTGGGAGGAAGGCGCCTGCGTGGCAGCCGCACACGGCGACAAGCAGACCGCCAAAGACCTTGCGGTGCGGGCACTGTCGGTATCCCAGGAGATCGGTGCGGTGACCACGTCCACCCGGATCGCCACCCGGCTCCGCGCACTCGGATTGCGGCTCGACCCGACCGCGGTACGTGATCGGCCCCGCCATGGGTGGGACAGTCTCACCCGCTCCGAGCTCACCGTCGCCGAACTCGTCGCGGACGGGCTCAGCGGCCCCGAGATCGCCGACCGCCTGTTCGTGTCACGCCGGACGGTCCAGACCCACGTCTCGCACGCACTGGCCAAACTCGGGCTGCGTACCCGGGTGGAGTTGGCCGCGGCGGTCGTCGCCCGCCGCCACGGCGCCTGAACCGGGCGTTCCCCACCGGCCACCGCACCACCCGGCAGGCACGAGGCGTGAGTGGCACCGGAACCTCTGCCATCGCACCGATGACTGCGGCACGCCGGTCGGAGGACAGTGGTGATCACCGCCACGGTCCCACGAACACAACCGGTGGCCACCACGAAAGGCAGATCGATGACCAGCCCCACCCGACCGGCACCGGTGAACCCGGCCCATCACTCCCACCTCACCGGGGTCTTCGCCCCGCAACGATCCGAGGTCGCCGTCGACGACCTCCCCGTCACCGGGACGCTGCCGCAGACCCTGCAGGGCAGCTATCTGCGCAACGGCCCCAACCCGCGGTTCGATCCGATCGGCTCGTATGTCTACCCCCTCGACGGTGATGCGATGGTGCACGCCATCACCCTCTCCGACGGGAAGGCCGGCTATCGTAACCGCTTCGTCCGGACACCGATGGTCATCGCCGAAGAGGCTGCCGGAGAAGCGATCTGGTCCGGCATCACCGATGGCCACACCCCGTCGGTCGCCGAGGTGGGCCCCGACCTCGCCGGGACCGTACGTGAACTCCCCGACATCAACATCGTCTCCCATGCCGGCCGGCTGATGGCGATGGCCGAGTCCGACCGCCCCTACCTGCTCGCGCCCGCCGACCTCGCGACGCTGGCCCGCACCGACTGCGACGGCGCGATGCGGGTCGGCAGCACCGCCCATCCCAAGATCGATCCGGTCACCGGCGAGATGGTGCTGTTCAACTATGGTCTCGAGGCGCCGTTCCTCACGTGGTCGGTGGTCGGACCCGACGGGTCCGCGGTACGAACCCCCACCCCGGTCGAAGGCCTCGACACCCCGACGATGATCCACGACATGGCGCTCACCGAGCGCTACATCGTCCTGTTCGCATGCCCGCTGCGGTTCGACCTCGTGGCCGCGATGACCGGTGGTTCCCTGCTGTCGTGGCGCCCCGACGACGGCACCCGGATCGCGCTCATCCCGCGCGACGGCAGCCCGGTCCGGTGGCTGACCATCGACCCGATCTGGGTCTGGCACTTCGCGAACGCCTTCGACAACCCGGACGGCACGGTCACCGTCGACTACGTCGAGTGGACCTATCCGGGCGGATTCACCGACGACCCGCGGCCGGACACCTCGACGCTGGTCCGCGCCCGCCTCGACCCGAACGGCCCGGTCACCCGCACCACGATCAGCGACGAGGCGGTGAACCTGGAGTTCCCCCGCGTCGACGACCGCCTGCTGACCCGGGACCATCACCGGGTGGCGACGGTCGCCAAGGGCCCCGGTGACACCGGAGACCTCGACAGCCTGTGGTTCCACGACCTGCGGGCGGGCACCGAGACCTGCTGGAGCCCCCGGGTGGCGATCGGCGAACCGATCTTCATCCCGAGCGCCGACGGAGACCTGTGGGGTGCGATCGGCACCGATCCGGAGTCGATGCGGTCACGGTTCTACCTGCTCGCCGCCGACGACCCGTCCGCGGGTCCGGTCGCGACGGTGGATCTGCCGATCCGGGTGCCTGCCGGCCTGCACGGGTCCTGGTTGCCCGCGTGAGCGGTCGGCCGCAGGTGCCCGCGGCAACCGGGTCGGATCAGACGATCTCGCGACGCACGATCGTCTGATCGCGGCCCGGGCCGACACCGATGCACGAGATGTGCGCACCGGACAGTTCCTCGAGACGCAGGACGTAGTTCTGGGCGTTCTGCGGCAGATCCTCGAAGCGCTTGCAGTCGGAGATGCCCTCCCACCAGCCGGGCATGTACTCGTAGATCGGCTTGGCGTGATGGAAGCCGGTCTGCGTCATCGGCATGTCCTCGACCCGCTCGCCGTCGACCTCGTAGGCCACGCAGATCGGCACCTGCTCGACGCTGGAGAGCACGTCGAGCTTGGTCAGGAAGTAGTCGGTGATGCCGTTGACCCGGGTCGCATAGCGCGCGACGACGGCGTCGAACCAACCGCATCGGCGGGCGCGACCGGTGGTGACACCCACCTCGCCGCCGGTCTTGGCCAGGTAGGAGCCCCACTCGTCGAACAGCTCGGTCGGGAACGGTCCCGAACCGACGCGGGTGGTGTAGGCCTTCAGGATGCCGAGCACGGTGGTGATCCGATTGGGGCCGATACCGGCGCCGACCGCGGCGCCGCCGGCCGTCGGGTTGGACGACGTCACATACGGGTAGGTGCCGTGGTCGACGTCGAGCAGCGTGCCCTGCGAACCCTCGAGCAGCACGGTCTCACCACGTTCGAGCGCCTGGTTGAGCAGCAGCCGGGTGTCGGCGATGCGATGCTTGAAGCTCTCGGCCTGACCGAGCACCTCGTCGACCACCTGGGCGGGGTCGAGGGCGCGGCGGTTGTAGATCTTGACCAGGATCTGGTTCTTGAGCTCGAGGGCCGCCTCGACCTTCTGGGCCAGGATCTTCTCGTCGAGGACGTCGGCCACGCGCACGCCGACGCGGGCGATCTTGTCCTGGTAGCAGGGGCCGATGCCACGACCGGTGGTGCCGATCTTCTTGTTGCCGAGGAAGCGCTCGGTGACCTTGTCGATGGCCACGTGGTACGGCATGAGCAGGTGGGCGTCGGCGGAGATCATCAGGCCGGTGGTGTCGACGTCACGGTCCTCGAGACCACCCAGCTCGGTCAGCAGCACACCCGGGTCGACGACGACACCGTTGCCGATGACGTTGTTGACGCCCGGCGTGAGGATGCCGGACGGGATCAGGTGGAGCGCGAAGGTCTCACCGTTGGGCAGGACGACGGTGTGTCCGGCGTTGTTACCGCCCTGGTAGCGGACCACCCACTGCAGCGCACCGCCGAGTAGGTCGGTGGCCTTTCCCTTGCCCTCGTCACCCCACTGGGCTCCGATAAGCACGATCGCGGCCATGGACTCCCACTCCCCTTCATGATCGGAAATGATTCTGGCTGTCGGCACAGCCCGAACCGGGACAACCCTACTTGTTCGGGTCGATCGATACGCTATGCGCATGTCGTTTGTGCTCATCGCGTCGTCCGAGGTGCCCGCGACGGCCGCCTCCCCACGCGCCGTCCGGGACGAGGTGAAGGCCCGGATCGCCGACCCCGCGGTGAGTCGGCTGATCGTCACCGCCGGTCCCGACGACACCCATCCGGACCGGTTCCTCGCGCAGGTCATCGCGGCGCTGATGCGTGCCGAACGCCTGGACGTCGAGGTCGGATACGCCCCCGATCAGCCCACCCCGGCCACCGGGATCTACCGGCTCCCCCACGGCGCGCAGGCCCGTGAACTGGCCGAACAGGGGACCGCCGTGGAGATCCCCTTGATCCGCGACGACGCCGCGACCGTGCTGCTCGGCAGCGCCCGGCATCTCGGGGCCGAGGGCGCCCGGCTGCACGGCGAGAGCTACGTCGACGATCACCGGCTGTTCTCCGGGACCGTCTCCGGCATCCGGATCGAACCCACCCGCGAGCTCCCCGGGCTGCGCGCGAGGCCGGAGGCACCCGCCGGATGGCGCCGGCTGTGGCGCCGCGAACCCTGGCATCCGGGGCGGGCGGTGCAGACCGGTGGCAGCAATCTGGTCGTCGAACGCGAGGGGGCGCTGACCGAGCGCGCGGTGAAGCGGTCGACGTTCTACCGTCATGACGTGGATCTGAAGCTGGTGTGCCGATGAGCGGCATCGATCAGGGTGGTGCGCGCCGCACCCCGTCACTGACCCAGGTGGTGCGCGCGGTGGCCCCGAGCTGGGTGTTCCTGGCACTGATCGCCGTCGCCGGGGTCGGGGCATGGCTGTGCGTGGACGCCGGTCTCGAGCGCACCTCGACCACCGCGACCATCGGCACCGTCCTGCTGGTGCTGGCGGGCTGGGTGATCTCGCTGTGTCTGCACGAGTTCGCCCACGCGGTGACCGCCTACCGCTTCGGCGATCACAACGCCGAGTTGCGCGGCTACCTCACCCTCAATCCGCTGCGCTACACCCATCCGGGCCTGTCGCTGGGTCTGCCGCTGCTGATCATCCTGCTCGGCGGCATCGGCTTCCCCGGTGGCGCCGTCTATCTCGACGAGCGGGGCTTCAGCCGCGGGCAGCGCACGACGGTGGCGCTGGCCGGGCCGGTGATGAACCTGCTGCTGGCGTTCCTCCTGTTGACCGTGATCCGGGCGTTCGGACCGTTCGCCGAGACCCCGTTCGGCGTGTTCTTCGTCTCCGACCACCTGATCACCCTGTGGTCGGCACTCGCGATGCTGGCGTTCTTGCAGATCACCGCGGCGATCCTGAACCTGATCCCGATGCCCGGCTTCGACGGGTACGGCGCGATCGAACCGTATCTGTCGGCGCAGGCGCGGCAGAACGCCGCCAGGATCGCGCCCTACGGCTTCCTGATCATCTTCGCGTTGCTGTTCATCCCGCAGCTGAACCGGCTGTTCTTCGACATCGTGTTCTGGTTCTTCGACCTGTCCGGCGTGCCGTCGCAGCTGGCCGGTTGGGGATGGAACACCTTCCTGTTCTGGCGATGACGCACCGGCTGCCCGGCCGGCGGCCGCGCTCACGCCCGTGATGCCGACGTCCCCAGGTTCACCTCGATGACCGCGCCGGTGGTGGTGCCGGGGTCGGCGACCAGGTACATCACACTGCGGGTCACGTCCTCGGGGTGCAGCCACGGCACCCCGAGCGGGCTGAGTCCGGCGAGCAAAGCCCGCACGTCGTCGGCGGTGGGATGGGCCAGGTCGGGACGGAAGTGCTTGAGCGAGGCGGGATTGAGGACCATCGGGGTGGCGACGGTGGTGGGACAGACCACGTTGGCGGTGATGCCGTAGGCGCCCACTTCCAGGGCCACCGACTTGATGAACCCGATGATCCCCCACTTGGTGGCGGCGTAGTGCGACAGATCCCGCATACCGCCCCGGCCGGCACCCGACGACACCCCGACGATGCGGCCGTATCGGTGCTGCTTCATCACCGCGACGACGGACCGGACGCAGTGGAAGGTGCCGCTCAGGTTGGTCTCGACCATGTCTCGCCACTGCCCATCGGTCATGGTGTCGACCGGATTGAACCCGCAGATCCCGGCGTTCGCGATGAGGACGTCGAGGCGGCCGTGATCGGTGCGCACCCGGTGGACGAGATCGTTCACCGCGTCGACGTCGCGCACGTCGACCACCGCGGCGGTGGCCTTGCCACCGGCGTCGGCGATCGCCTCGACGGTCTCGGCCAGCTCTTCCTCGGTTCCCATCGGGTACGGGATCGTGTCGATCTGGTGGGCGATGTCGGTGGCGATCACATGCGCTCCGGCCTGGGCGAGTGCCAACGCATGGGCCCGGCCCTGCCCGCGTGCGGCGCCCGTCACCCAGGCGACCTGCCCGTTGAGATCGATCATCGCTCCTCCTCGGAACCGTCGGTGGATCCAGAACCCGACCTGTCCACATCGTGACCGCCGGATCACCGAGAACGCCAAGACCAAACGGCGATCGATCTAGCATCGAGAGATGCTGGATGTGTCGCTCCGCGAGCTCGAGTACGTGGTCGCGGTCGACTCCGAGCGCAGTTTCACCCGGGCGGCCCGCGATCTGCACATGGCCCAGCCGGCGTTGAGTCAGGCGATCATCCGGCTCGAGCGTCGTCTGGGCGTGCCGCTGTTCGAACGGACCAGCCGCCGGGTGGAGACCACCACGGCCGGGGAAACGCTGGCGCGGGAGGCCCGCGACATCCTCGAGCAGGTACGGGCGGCGGTACGCGAAACCACCACCGCGGGGCGTCCCGAGCTCACCGTGCACGTGACAGAGCCTGCGCTGCAGACCCCTCGGCGCCTGTTGACCGCGGTGCGGGCCGCATATCCGCAGCTGGCGCTGCACCAGACCACGCTGCCCGAGTCGGCCGGCGACCATCGTGAGTCCGGTGGCCATGTGTCGCTGACGCTCGGCCCACCGCAGGCCGACGACGTCACCTTCGCCGACGATCTGTGCTCCGAACCGATGCGGTCCGAGCGTGTCGGCATCCTGGTGACCCCCGGACACCGGCTGGCCGGCACCGGCCCGGTGTGCGCCGCCGCGATCGCCCCGCATCGGCTGGTGTCGATCGACGATCGACTGAGTCGCTGGAACGACTGGGTCACCGGCTGGCTCACCACTCACCGTGAGCATCCGCGGTGGACGGCGTCGACGGTGTTCGGGCTGGCCGCCGGCGGCGACATGGTCGCCGACGGCAACTGTGTCCTGGTCTGCCTGGAATCGGTCGCCGACGACGCCGGACCCGAGTTCTGCTGGCGGCCGCTCACTCCGACGAGCGAGGTGACATGGATGCTCAATTGGCATGCCGGTCAGTCGGATTCACCCGAGTTGACCACCGGGTTGGGGGCAATGCGCCGCTTTGCGCGCGGCGCACGGTGGGTCCGGCCGTCACCGATCGGCGAATAGCGAAGGCACCCAAGGTTTCCCTTGGGTGCCTTCACGATTCGGTTGTGGGCGAGGATCACTCGTCGGCGTCGTCGGCGTCGTCTGCCGGAGCGGGCGCGACCTTCTTGGCCGGGGCCTTCTTGGCTGCGATCTTCTTGGCCGGCGATGCCTTGGCGGTGCGGGCCTTGCCCTCGACGGTCCCTGCGGCGCCGTCGATCTTGGCGGCTGCGGCAGCGGACTGCTCCTTGATGTCCGCGCCGGCCTCGGTGACGGCCTCGGCGGCGTCGTCGAGCCGCTCGCCGATCTCGAGGGCGGCCTCGTCGACGGCGTCACCGATCTTGTCGGCGGCCTCGGCGAGATCGTCGGAGACCTCGCCGGCGCGGGCACCGACCAGGCCGGCGATCTTGGCGGCCTGCTCACCCACGGAGCGGGTCTGGTGCGAGACCACACCGAGCGCGTCCTCGGTCAGGTCGACGGCGTCGTTGTAGGTCTTCTCCGCGCGGGTCAGACCCTCTTGCACCAACGGCTGATGCCAGAGGCGGTCGACGGTCTCCTCGCCACGTTCGGCGAGCGAGTTGTAGAGGGTGGTGGCCAGCTCCACATACGGCTCGGCGAACTTGCGCAGTTCTTCCGGGGTGAGCTTGGCGCGGAGTTCCTCGATGGCCGAGGGCACCTCGTCGGGCAGACCCGCGACCTTGGTGCGGGTCTCCTCGAGACGGGTCCTGGTCTCCTCGAACCGCGAGGATGCGGAGTCGGTGACGGATTCGGTGCGCTCACGGAGCTGGGCGACGGCCTCGGTGACCTGCGAGACGGCGAGGTCCCCGGCGCCGATGACGGCGTAGAACGGCTGGGCGAGAGTACGGTCGGCGGTGGTCATGGCGGCCTCCTTGATTGGGGTTCTCCACCAGTATCCACGTTCTGCTAGCAATTGCAAGCACTGTGTTAGCAACGTCTCCATACCACACCGTGACGGGCCACCGACAGACGGTCGACGCGCGGTTCGGAAGGTGGCCGCACGGCCGTCCTCGGTCCACGTCAGCGACCGGATCCGCTCTCCGGATAGACATGGAAACCGCGGCCCGACTTCTTTCCGAGCCGACCGTCCACCACCATCTGCCGCAACAGCACAGGCGGCGCATACAGGGGCTCGTCGAACTCCGCATGCATCTTGTCGGCGATCGCCGCGACGGTGTCGAGACCGATCAGATCGGCCAGCCGCAGCGGCCCCATCGGGTGCGCACACCCCAGCACCATGCCCTTGTCGATGTCCTCGACGGAGGCGAAACCACTCTCGGCCATCCGGATCGCCGACAACAGATACGGGATCAGCAGAGCGTTGACGATGAAGCCCGAGCGATCCCCCGACCGGATCACCTGCTTGCCCAGCACGTCGTTGGCGAAGGCCTCGGCACGGGCACCCACCTCCGGCGCGGTCGCGGCCGTGGTGACCATCTCGACCAGGGGCAGGACCGGGACCGGATGGAAGAAGTGCATCCCGATCACCCGGTCGGGATGGCGTGTGGCCGCCCCCAGTGTGACGATCGGGATCGACGACGTGGCCGAGGCGAGCACGCCCTGCGGATCGGCGACCACCGCGTCGAGCCGGGCGAAGATCTCGGACTTGACCGCGTCGTCCTCGACGACGGCCTCACACACCAGTTGCCGGTCGGCGAAGTCGTCGAGATCGGAGGTGAAGCGCAACCGCCAGGCCGCCTGTTCCCGCTCGCGCTCGGTCAACGTACCGCTGGACACGCCGCGGTCGAGCGACCGCAGGATGCGAGTGCGCCCCGTGGCCGCCCACTCGCGAGTGGGCTCGAAGACCAGGACGTCGGTGTGCGCACGGGCGCAGACCTCGGCGATACCGGCGCCCATCTGTCCGGCACCGATCACGCCGACGCGGCTGATCTTGCCCCCCGGGCGCGCGGTGTTCTCGCTGGGCACGGTCGCCTCCTCTGGACGGGATGGACGGAGATCGGGCGCACAGGATCCGTGGACGGGGACCCGTCGCGACCCGGGATAGACGAAAAACCCGGGGCGAGTGGGGGTTTCCCCACTCGCCCCGGGCTGTCAGTCACGCGTGGCGTCTCGCCGGGCGAGTTCCTAGTGGAACTGGCCTTCCTCGGTCGAGCCCTTCAGGGCTGCAGTCGAGGTGTTCGGGTCGACGGTGGTGGCGATCCGGTCGAAGTAGCCGGCGCCGACCTCACGCTGGTGCTTGGTGGCGGTGTAGCCGCGCTCCTCGGCAGCGAACTCGCGCTCCTGCAGGTCGACATACGCGGTCATCTGGTTGCGGGCGTAGCCGTAGGCCAGATCGAACATCGAGTAGTTGAGGGCGTGGAAGCCGGCCAGGGTGATGAACTGGAACTTGAAGCCCATGGCGCCGAGCTCGTTCTGGAACTTCGCGATGGTCGAATCGTCCAGGTGCTGCTTCCAGTTGAACGACGGCGAGCAGTTGTAGGCCAGGAGCTGGTCGGGGAACTCACTCTTGACGGCCTCGGCGAACTTGCGGGCCAGCTCCAGGTCGGGCTTGCCGGTCTCCATCCAGATCAGGTCGGCGTAGGGAGCGTATGCCTTCGCACGCGCGATGCAGGGCTCGATGCCCTTCTGCACGTTGTAGAAGCCCTCGGAGGTGCGCTCACCGGTCACGAACGGCTTGTCGCGATCGTCGACGTCGGAGGTGATCAGGGTCGCGGCCTCGGCGTCGGTCCGGGCGATGACGACGGTGGGGGTGTTCGCGACGTCGGCGGCCAGACGAGCCGAGGTCAGGGTACGGATGTGCTGCTGGGTGGGGATGAGCACCTTGCCACCGAGGTGGCCGCACTTCTTCTCCGAGGCGAGCTGGTCCTCCCAGTGGGTACCGGCGGCACCCGCGGCGATCATGGCCTTCTGCAGCTCGTAGACGTTGAGGGCGCCACCGAAGCCTGCCTCGCCGTCGGCGACGATCGGCACGAGCCAGTTGTCGATCGAGTCGTCGCCCTCGACGGCGGCGATCTCGTCGGCGCGCAGCAGCGCGTTGTTGATGCGGCGGACCACGGCCGGGACCGAGTTGGCCGGGTACAGCGACTGGTCGGGGTAGGTGTGACCCGAGAGGTTCGCGTCACCGGCGACCTGCCAACCGGACAGGTAGATGGCCTTCAGGCCGGCGCGAACCTGCTGGACGGCCATGTTGCCGGTCAGCGCACCGAGCGCGTTGATGTAGGAGTCGTCACCCTTGGTGACACCCTCCCAGAGGATCTCGGCACCGCGACGGGCGAGGGTGTTCTCCTCGACGACCGAGCCCTGCAGATCGGCGACCTGCTGGGCGGTGTACTCGCGGGTGATGCCCTTCCACCGGGGGTTGGTGTCCCAATCCTGCTGGATCTCGGCGGCGGTACGGGGCTTTCCGACGTTGCTCATTGGCCACTTCGCTTTCGTTGTGCTGCTGCTCGGCCCAGATGTCCGGCCGAAGGTGGTCCGCGCTGTCCGCACGAACCCTGTCTTCAGACAGCCGGGAGATGAGTTGAGTGTTGCGATCTCGGGACCGAAACAGGATTTCGACTTCCGGTCTTGCCAACTCTCAGTGATCCCTCGGTGTTGCCTGGGACCAAGAGTGCCACAGCCCAAACCTGCAGGTCCAGTCCCATTTCACTGTGAACCGAGGCGAGGATCTGGCGCCAATTTGCAAAGTTTGCGAATCTGATTGTGTGAAGACGTCGGGGCGTACCGCCAAAAAGTACGCGCGTACTGGGATTTTTCACCGGGTATATCCCGGCAGCCCGGAGACCCCGAGCGGTGCCGGTGGGGGTCGTCGGATGTCGTTTCGCAGGCATACTGTGACGACTCTCACACGATGGCGTGCTGAACGGCCCTGCTCAACCGCGGTCGGCGGCCGCGCGAACCGCGTCCCCGAACAGCACCACGAAGTGGCCGGCGGGCATCGGCGCGCGGGTCGTGGGGACGGCCGCACCCGGCGCGGACGCATCGGTGGGCTCCCCCGACACCGTCAGCTGCACGGTGACCCGGTTCTTCCCGGGTCGCCGGACCAGTGCATATCCGGCATGGGAGATCCGCGAGCGCATTCCACCGTCGGGCAGGGTGGTGGTGACCGCCGACGTCACGAGGTGTATCTGTTCCACCGCTTGGCGGTGCTCGGCGAGGTCCGGTTCGTCGAGGGTGGTGTAGTCGGTCGTCACCCGGGTCCCGGCCATGTTGCCGCCGTGGATGGTGGTCTCGGTACGTGCACAGCGTCCGGTCGTCGCCACGACGTCGGCGGAGATGTCCCGCTCGGCGGTCGTCACCAACTCCACCAGCGTCCCGGTGCCCGAGGTGGCGGCCAGGACCGCCGCGTCGGCACCGGAGAGCTGCGGATCGAATGCGGCGTCGGCAGTCGGCCGGCATCGCTCGGGGACGATTGTCGTGCTCGCGGCGGCCTTCAGCGACGCCGCGTCGGCAGCGACGAGCTGATCCACCGTCAGCGGCGAGGGTGTGTATCCGGTGGGCAACCCGGCGGGATCGAGCAACAGGTCGGCCGGAGCCCTGCCGACCACCGGGATCGGGGCCTGACCCGCCCCACATCCCACGACCGTGCCGCACACGGCGGACACCGCGACGACCCCCGCCGCGACGCCTACCGCTCCCCGTCCCCGACGCACGGGGCTCACCGTACCCTGAACGAGGAGGTCAACCGATGCCGACGAAGACATACGTGGGTTCACGCCTGCGCCAGCTGCGTTCCGAGCGTGGGCTCTCGCAGGTCGCCCTCGCCCAGACCCTGGAGATCTCGCCGTCGTATCTCAATCAGATCGAGCACGATGCGCGGCCGCTGTCGGCCAAGGTCCTCGCACGCATCACCGAGACCTTCGGGGTCGACGGCGGATTCTTCGACTCGCAGGACGACGTGCGCCTGGTCGCCGAGCTCCGCGAGGTGTTGCTCGACGACGACGTCGAGGCCACCGAGACCGCCGCCGACGCCGCTGAGATCTCCGCGATGGTCGCCACCCACCCCGACATCGCGCAGGCGATGGTCAACCTCTACCGCCGCTACCGCAACACCACGGACCATCTCGCCGCCGCCACCGATGACCGCAACGACCGCTCCATGCGTGGCTCCATCACCGCACCCCACGAGGAGGTGCGCGACTACTTCTACCAGCGCCGCAACTACATTCACGAGCTCGACGTCGCTGCGGAGGAGTTGACCACCCGCATGCGGATGCACTCCGGTGATGTCCGCCGCGAGATCATCGACCGGCTCGAGAAGGCCCACGGCGTCACCATCGCCCGGCGCGTCGACCTCGGCGACTACGTCCTGCACCGCTTCGACCCGGAGTCGCGCCGACTCGAGGTGTCTGCGGCACTCTCCTCGGGGCAGCGCGCCTTCAAACTGGCCGCCGAGCTGGCCCTGCTTGAGTTCGGCGACCTGATCGACGAGCAGGTGGAGGTGGGCGGGTTCACCAGCGACCAGGCCCGATCGTTGGCCCGCTACGGGCTGGCCAACTACTTCGCCGCCGCGACCCTTCTCCCCTACTCCCAATTCCACGGTGCAGCAGAGGATTTCCGCTACGACATCGAGCGCCTCTCGGCGTTCTACGCGGTGAGTTTCGAGACCATCTGCCACCGGCTGTCGACGCTGCAACGCCCCAACCTGCGTGGGGTCCCGTGGTCGTTCGTCCGCGTGGACCGGGCCGGGAACATGTCGAAACGCCAGTCGGCCACCGGTTTCCACTTCTCGTCGTCGGGCGGTACGTGCCCGCTGTGGAATGTGTACGAGACCTTCGGCTCACCCGGCAAGATCCTCACCCAGATCGCCGAGATGCCCGACGGGCGGGAGTATTTCTGGATCGCCCGCACCGTCGAGCGCCGGGCCGCACGTTTCGGTCAGCCGGGCAAGACCTTCGCCATCGGCCTGGGCTGCGAGCTGCGGCACGCCGCCCGGGTGGTCTACTCCGACGGCCTGGAGATCGGACCCCAGGCCCGGATCACCGAGATCGGCGCCGGCTGCCGGGTGTGCGAACGTCAGCATTGCGCCCAACGTGCCTTCCCCGCACTGGGTTCGACGCTGCGGATCAACGAGCACGGTTCGTCGGTGTCGCCCTACATGACATTGTGATCGCGACTCGGGCCGGAGGTGATCACCGACACCGCCATCTCGCCAGGTTTCGACACGGGTCCTCGCCTAACGGCTCGGTCCCGGCTCAACCACCAACTCCATTGACCCACTTACCAACTGATTCTTGATGATCGAGCCGGGACCGAGCGAAGCGAGGCCCGAGTCGAAATCCCCGCCGGCCAACATCACCAACGCAACCACCCCAACGACAATCGACCCTGAATCCATTGGAGCATTTGCTGGTTGAGCCGACGAGGAGCGAAGCGACATGTCGAGTCGAAACCTCCGCCGGCCAACATCACCAACGCAACAACCACAAAGACGGTTACGGACACATCACCCACACCAGGTTTCGACACGGGTCCTCGCCTGGCGGCTCGGTCCCGGCTCAACCACCAACTCCATTGACCCACTTACCAACTGATTCTTGATGATCGAGCCGGCACCGAGCGAAGCGAGGACTCGAGTCGAAATCCCCGCCGGCCGAACTCACCCACACAACACACGATGATTGAGCCGGGACCGAGCGAAGCGAGGACCCGAGTCGAAATCCCCGCCGGCCGAACTCACCGACGCGACCGGCAGAGATCCCGACAAAGGCTGGTCGAGAACCACTCAGTAGACCATCACGCGGACGTTCTCGGCGACGCATGCAGGCTTGTCGACACCTTCGATCTCGACGGTGTTGCGCACCACCATGGTGACGCCCTTGGGGGTTTCCTCGATCTCGGTGATCACCGCGTTGGCACGAATCCGTGAGCCGACCGGTACCGGGTTGGGGAAGCGGACCTTGTTCAGTCCGTAGTTGATGACGAGCTTGGGTCCCTCGACGGTGAAGATCGAGCCGGCGAGGTCCGGCAGCAAGGACAGGGTCAGGAACCCGTGGGCGATGGGCGCACCGAACGGGCCGCTCTTGGCGCGCTCGGGGTCGACGTGGATCCACTGGTGGTCACCGGTGGCGTCGGCGAAGGCGTCGACCCGGTCCTGGGTGATCTCGAGCCACTCGCCGGAACCGAGGTCCTCACCGATGGCCGCCTTGAGTGATTCGAGGCTGCTGAACGTACGCGGAGTGATGGTCGTCATAGTCGCCGTAGTCTACCGTGACCTCATGACGACGACGCCTCGGATCCCTCCCGGTGGCCTCCGCGAACTCGGCCCGTTCAACTGGGCGTTCGCGACGGTGGCGGCGAAGGCCATCGGTGTGCAGAACGCGCACATCTTCAGCACTCTCGGCCGCAGCCGTGGCCTCTTCCGTGCCTGGCTGTACTTCTCTGCGCGGCAGATGCCCTTCGGCGTGCTGTCGCGCAAGGACTCCGAGATGGTCATCATCCGAGTGGCACATCTGCGGGGGTCGGGGTACGAGCTCGACCATCATCGTCGGCTCGGCAAGCGTGCCGGCCTCTCCGGCGACGAGATCGAGCGAATCCTGGCCGGACCCGACGCCGGCTGGGGTGACCGAGAACACTCGATACTCCGGGCGGTCGACGAGCTGATCGCCGGCAAGGACATCTCCGACATCGCCTGGGCCGCGCTCCGCCGACATCTCGACGAGCGCCGCACGATCGCCTTCGTCCTGCTGGTCGGACAGTACGACTCGCTCGCCACCACCCTGCACACCCTGCGCGTGCAGCCCGACACCCGGGTCTGAGCCGTGTCGACGCCGGCGTCGAGGTTGATGGGCAATCCGCTGTTCTCGCGGATCTACCAGGACATCTGGCGTCCGGTGTTCACCCGCGCGTTCAGTCACGGGAGCTCCGAGACGGCCGACTTCGACAAGGCGTTGCGCGCCTATCTGTCTCGGCCCGGGGAGCGACTCGTGCTCGATGTCGCCTGCGGCCCCGGCAACTACACCCGTCAGATCGCCGACGGCCTCACCGGTGACGGCCGGGCGATCGGCGTGGACTTCGCCTCGTCGATGCTCCGCACCGCGCTGGCCACCAACCGCTCGCACCGGGCGAGCTACCTGCGAGCCGATGCGCATGCACTCCCGTTCCCCGACAACACCTTCGACCAGACGCTGTGCCTCGCGGCGCTGTACCTCGTCCCCGACCCGCTGCCGGTACTCGACGAGATGGTCCGCGTCACCGCGCCGCGCGCCGACATCGTCGTCTTCACCTCCGCGGCCGGTCCGGTGTCGTCGATCCCGGGCGTCGGGTGGCTCGCCCGGATCGGCGGATTCCGCATCTTCGGTGTCGACGAGATCATCGATCGCCTGCGCCGCAACGGTGTTCACCACGTCGAGCAGACCCTGATCGGCGAGGGACAGTACGTGCTGGGTACCAAACCCGGCTGACCCCACTGCGCGACCGGTGTCACCGGCCCGGACGATCGGCCTACAGGTCGTAGCTCACCCCGGTGAGTTTTTCGGCCGTACCCCAGAGTTCTTCACCGAGCACCGGGTCGGTGGCCTTGTCGGTGAGCACCTCCTGGGCGGGCGGACCGCTGAACCCGAAGACGCCGTGCGGGCCGTAGTACTGGCCGCCGAGGACGGCCGGGTCGGTGGCCGCGCGCAGCGTGACGGCGGCACCGTCGGGGGCCTCCATGATGAAGGTGCGGCGAATCCACCGCAGGGACGGCGTGGTGAACAGCCAGCCGAGCACCGCCTGGTCGCGCATCACCCCGGACTGGGTGGCACCGGGATGGGCGGCGACGGAGATCGGGGATCGTCCCGGACGACGCTCCAGTCGGCGCTGCAGCTCGACGGCGAAGACCAGCTCGGCGAGTTTGGCCCTCGAATAGGCACGCGCCGTGGAGAATCCACGTTCCATGGTGAGGTCGTCGAAGTCGATCACCCCCGCCTTGTACACCTTGGACCCGACGGTGACGATCCGGCCGGCCTCGGCGGCGGACAGCAGCGGGAGCAGTCGGCCGGTCAGCGCGAAGTGGCCGAGGAAGTTGGTCCCGAAGTCCATCTCGAAGCCGTCGACGGTGAGCTCACGACGCTGCCGCATCAGACCGGCGTTGTTGATCAGCAGGTCGATCGACGGATGCTCGGCGAGCAACTCGTCGGCGCAGTCGCGCACCGACGACAGATCCGACAGGTCCAGTCGCACGATCGCCGGCTGCGCGCCGGTCACGGTGGCGGCGATGTCGTCGCGGGCGCGGACCGCGGCGTCGGGATTGCGGCACGCCAGGACGACCCGCGCACCCAGACGGGCGAGCTGCCGTGCGGTCTCCAGACCGATCCCGGAGTTGGCCCCGGTGACCACGGCGACGCGCCCGCGTTGCGACGGCGCGTCGGCCGGTGTCCAGCGCTGCTTCGGCATGTGGCGAGCTCCTCTCGGCGATTCGTCGCATCTTGGTACCACATCGGCTCCGCCCGGCCACCTCGAGTCCGCACCCGATCGCGATCACGCGGGCACACTGGTCTGGTGCCCCGACCGCTGCATCCCCGCCTGCACAGGTGCGTGTTCGGGGTGCTCGGGAGTCTGGTGGTTCTCTCGGGCTGCGCATCGGCACCACCTGTCCACCCCGTCGACCGGCCGTCGGCCGGATCGCCGTGGACCGCACGCACCGGGCTCTCCCCCACCCGGTCCGCAGAAGCCGCCGACACGGCCCCCGGCGTCACCGTCGAGCATCTGCTGTACCCGGTTCCCGGCGGGCACGCCGATCCCCACCAGAACTGGATGGACCTGTATCTGCCCGACCTCGCCCCGGCGACCGCTCCACCGACCGCCCCGGCGACGGCGCCGGTCCGGGCGCCCCTGGTGATCCTGCTGCACGGGGGTGGCTGGCAGTCCCGGGTCGGTGCCTCCACCTTCTCCCGGTTCTCCCGCATCCTCGCCGAACGCGGGCTCGCCGTACTCAATGTCGAGTACCGGCGGGTCGGTAAGGGCGGGGGCTGGCCGACGACGTTCACCGACGTCGGTGCCGCGATGGACGACGTCCCCACCGTCGCGGCCCGGTACCGGCAGGTCGACGCGTCGCACGCCGTGGTGGTCGGGCACTCGGCGGGCGCGCAGCTCGCCGTGTGGGCCGCCACGCGTCACCACCTCGCGCCGGGCGAGGTGGGCTCGGGCCCGAGGTTCCGGCCGACCCGGGTGTTCTCCCTGGCCGGCCCGCTGGACATGCGACGTGCGGTGACCCTCGGCGACCACGCGGTGATCCGGGTGCTGGGCGGAACCCCCGGCCAGGTGCCGTCCCGCTATGCGTCGGTCGATCCCATCGAGAACCTCGACCCGACCATCCCGATCGTGGTGGTCACCGGCACCCGAGACCAGGTGGTACGGCCGGAGCTGGCCGAACGCTACGTGGCCGCCGACCAGGCGGTCGGCGGCCACGCGCGTCTCGTTCTGCTTCCGGGACAGACACATTCATCGATCGTGGACCCGCGGTCGTCGACCTTCGGGGCCCTCGTCGACGAGATCGTCCAGGCGGCCGGCACCCCGGCCGGGTGATCTCGGTCGGGTCCGGGCGCTCAGACCCCCACCGGGCGTGGGGCGGAGCTGAACTGTCCGGCCGGGGCGAACCGCGCCAGGACGTCGTCGGCCGGTTCCCCGGCGACGGCAGTGATGAATCCGACGACGTCGTCGCGGGTCTTCAACGACAGCAACGGATTCGGATCGGACAGCAGCCCGAACAATGCCGATGCGACGTCGGTGTTGACCGCAGCGGCCGGGAACGACAGTTCGAGGTGGGTGGCGTAGTCGGGGTCACCCAGGTACAGGCGGGTGACCTCGGTGGAGGCCAGTCCACGGCGTTCCCAGTGCTTTTCGAACTCGTCGGCCAGCCAGTCGGCACCGAAGTCGGCGTTCGGGTCGGCCGCCAGACGCTCACGGGCGGCGGCGACCAGCTCGGCGATCTGGACGAGCGTGTTCTGTGCCCCCTGGCCGGCGACCGGGTCGACCGAGATCGCGGTGTCGCCGATCGCGCCGACGACGTGCCCGCCCGCGGTACGGCCGACGGCCTTGCGGACGGTCGGGGTGACCGCACCGGTGAGCCAGGCGTACGGGTCGGACTCGATCACCTGCAGCGCCGAGATCACCGGGGCGTCGTGCGGGAAGAACTGCTCGAAGATGTCCACCACGGCCTGCCGCGCCGAGTGCACGTCGACGACACCGTCGATCAGCGGCGCCCACGCGCCGTCCGGCTTGGCGAAGACGATGATCGACCAGGTGGCACCGGCGTCCTTGTGCAGGAACGGTCCGACGAAGATCTCACCGTTGTCGCTGTCGAGGTTGAACAGCGCATGCCCGCCGCCCTCGCGAGAGCGGTAGGCGAAGGTGTCGGGGCCGTGGTCGACGCCTTCGAGGGTCACCTGCAGCAGGCGCCGTTGTGGGGCGTCGTACTTGGTGCGCTCGGTGTCCACCTCGAACACCCCCGACAACCCGCCCTTGCCGGTGGCCACCAGGGTGAGGTCGTGGTCGGCGGCGATCCGGTCGAGGGCGGCGACGTCGACGTGGCCCACCTCGAAGCGGCCGCCGCGATCGAGGAAGCGACCGAGCCGGTCGTCGGCGCGCAGCCGCAGATCCACGGCCTGCGCGACGTAGCCGTAGTCGGGATTGAAGGCGAGCACGTCGGCACGCTCATCGCCCTCACCGGAATGCAGGCGCACGCTGATCCCGGTGGTGTTACCGACCTCGTACAGGTCTTCGATGATCTGTGCATCCCATTCGCGGGACGCCCCGAACAGCACGCCCACTCCGGTCGGCGGCACCTTGTCGCGCAGTGACGCACGGTCGCGGTCGCTGTAGAGGGTGACGTCGAATCCGGCGTCGGCGAAGCCGAGGGCCGCACTCGTCCCGGCCAGTCCCGCGCCCACGACGGCGACCGTCTTCTTGACATTCGCAGTGGTGTCACTGCTTGTGATCTCAGTCATGCGGGCCAGCGTGCCGGGTACCTCCCGACCGCGACAGGATTACGTTCATCGCAATCGGATCGTCGACGCCGCCGAATCCGGACGGTCAGCACTGGAACGCATTGACAGATACGTCCCAGCTGGCGCTCAGGTGGCGCTGTTAGGCTGACCAGATCACGGATTGATCACGGGGTGAGTGGGTCGTTGCGGCTCCGGCCTGTACCGAGCCATTCGAGAGACGGAGTATGTCGACAGTTCTATCGCGCGCGACCGACACCGGCGCGCAGCAGGCCGAGGTCGGGCCGAAGGCCACCGGACGCACCCGGAAGGCATATCTCCACCATCTCGACCTGATCCGGGCCACCACGTTCTCCCTCGTGATCTTCGTCCACTGCCTGACCCAGACCACCGACGAGTGGGACAGCGTCGGGGTCAACACCACCTCCTTGTTGTTGCACTTCACCCGCAACACGTTCTTCGCCCTCAGCGGCTTCGTGCTGATGTATCAGAACTTCGACAAGGCCGACTTCTCGACGTGGTCGTTCTGGCGGCGCCGGATCAAGCTGGTCATCTTCCCCTATCTCGCCTGGTCGCTCATCTATTGGGTGATCGAGGACATGTGGGTACACGGCCGGCTGACCGAGGTGCCGTCGAGTCTCGACGAGTTCGGCCGGCTCGTGATGTGGGGCCTGTCCGGGTTCCAGATGTACTTCCTGTTCGTGATGCTGCAGATCTACCTGCTGTTCCCGCTGGTGCTGTGGCTCGTCCGGGCCACTGTCGGCCATCACCGGCTACTCATGACCGTGAGCGTGGTGGCGCAGTTCGCGATCTTCGTCGTCATCACCCACTGGCAGCCACCGGCCGGTGTCGCCGAGTACTGGTGGCACTACTACGCCACCTTTGTGCCCTATCAGTTCTTCATCCTCTTCGGCGCCGTCGCAGCGGTACATCGCGAGGAGATCGCCACCTGGCTGTCGGGGAAGTTCTGGTGGTTGACGACGGCGCTCATCGGCACCGGCGCCGTGGCGGTGGGGACGTACCTGTGGCGGGTGTGGAGCGAGGGTCAGCGTCCGATCTACGCCGCAGCCGCCTTCCAGCCGACGCTGCTGCCGTTCCTGGTGGTCGCGGTGACCTGTCTGTACGCCGCAGCCCTGTACTGGGCCCAGACCTGGCGGGATCTCACCCCACGGTTCGCCCGCGCGGTGGCGTTCGCGTCCAATCGGTCGTTCGGGGTGTTCCTGGTGCACGTGCTGGTGTTGTTCTTCATCCTGTTCCCCAAGACCGACGGTCAGCCGACCATCCTGGTCGTCCTCGGGCAGCCGTGGGGCACGGCAGCGGTGTATCTCGCCACGCTCGCCGGGTCGTTGCTGCTCGTGGAAGTCCTTCGCCACCTTCCCGGATCGCTGTACCTCACCGGACGGCCTCGCCTGCCCATCGCCCTCGGACGCCGCTTCCGCGAATTGCGCCACGAGCGCACCGGTCACCCCACACAGCTGTCGGACTGAGCCGGCCGGCTCGGAGCGTGCGTCCGCGTTCACCGATCGCCTGATGACCTGGTGTCGGTTGCAGGCCCGAAACGACAACCATCTCTTGTCATCCGGCCGCAGTCCGTTGTGTGATCTATCTTCAGTCTGTGCGCCGACGCTCCCGATTCACCGGGAAACGACCCGCCCGGGGCATACGCCGACCGCCGTCGGCACCCGTCGGCGGCGTCGGTGTTGATATTCCACAAACGCCGCTTGTTGGCGCGGTCGCCGAATTCACTGTTTAGTACCTCGTGCGCACGCATGACGATCACAAAGAACAGTGACAACGTGCATTGTTGCACATTTTTGTGTGACAGACCGGCGAACAGATGTCGAACAGGAGGCAAGGGTGAAAGCTCAGCCGCCCGAGCGAACCAATCGGAATGGGGCGACTCCGCGTTTTCTGGATCTCCGCAGGCTTCATCAGTTCGTCACCGCCGTGGAGGCACCCAACCTCAGAATCGCCGCGGCCCAATTGTTCATGACCCAGCAGGGGCTTTCCGCATCACTGCGGCAGCTCGAATCCGACCTCGGTGTCGATCTCTTCTCCCGTTCAGGGCGGACACTCCTGACAAATCAGGCAGGCCTGGAGCTGTATCGCCGTGCACCCGCACTTCTCGCCGGTGGCCGACAGACCGTCGAGGCCGTCCATCGCGCGATCGGGGAAACCGCCCGACCGTTCGTGATCGGCCACACGCCTGCGGTGTCCGGGGAGGAGGTCTACCGGCTCATCGAACCGTTGCTGTCGAAGATGCCGAGCCAGCCGTTCAAGGTCACCCAGGTCTACCCGGACCGCATCCGCGACGAACTCCACTCGGGCGCCATCGACGTCGCACTCCGGCGCGCGATCGACCACTCGCTCGACCTCGAGTCCACCGTGGTGGCCTATCACACCCTGCGTCTGGCGGTGTCCGTGCGGCATCCGCTCGCTCAGCGAAAAGTCGTCGTCACCACCGATCTCGTCGACTATCCCATCGTCGTCTGGGGTCCTGAACATCAGTCGTTCTACACCGACTTCGTGGTGGCCCTGTGCCACCGCGAGGGGTTCGAACCGACCCTTCTGGTCAATCCCGTCCAGGGCACACCCCCGAGCACCGCCGTGGCGGCCGACGACTCCGCATGCGCCTTCGTGACCGATCCGGCGGGCGAGGCCTTCGGCGGGCGGGTCCGGGTGATCGAGTTCCAGGACGCACCCAAGGTGCCACTACAGGCGGTGTGGCTGCCGCACAGCGCATCACCGGTTCGCGATGTGCTCTTCGGGAACTGAGCCGGTGCGACGTCTGCGATGTGCCGACCGGTACGGCCTTGCTGCCCTCGTGCTGGGCGTCGCGGGCGGCACGACACTGCTGACCCGCCGTCTCCGGCGCGCCGCGGCCGCCGGTGCGCCGTCCGACGACGAGCCGTCCCCGGATGCCTTCGGACCCCTGATCCGGCCGATCAAGAATCCCCCCGTTCGATGATCGACAGGAGATCGGCCCTGACAACCGTGGTTTTCCCGACCACAACCATCGATGGTGACCGGGGTGCCCCCATTCGGATTTCAGTAAACTGCGGTGTTGCGAATTCTCGAAACCACCACCACGGCGATGCCCGATTCCGGGCGACGGCGCGTCGCGCTCCGACTCTCCCGGGATGTGGGGTATGAAAGGAACACGTTGCCCGACTCCGATCTGCCGGAAACCCATCCGAAGAATCTCACCCGATGACATATTCCGATAGTCCAGAAAAATCGTTGACCGACATGACGAATCCGGCCATCGTGGTCCCGTTTCGTCACGAGGTCCACCGACTGAGCGAGCAGACGGCGCGGTGTGGACCCCACGGGGTGGGTGAGGTGATCCGGCGCGGACTCTACGCCCCGGCCATCTCGACGGTGCTCGCTCACCATCTCGGAGAGGGGCGACGACGTGAGGAATTCACCACCGAGTTCATCTCCTCGGCAACCACTTTCCGACCAACCGGACTCTCATCGGCAGGCGATGTCCCGGCGCTGGTCAAGGTCAAGCTCCTGTCGACACTCGACGCGGCCTGGTGGGCGGGGGCACGCCCGTTCCGCACCGACGCCGAGGTCGTCACTGCCGCCGACCTGATCGACCTACGCCGGGCACGGTCCCGCAGGGAACTCCGATTCGACTTCCGCACACAGGTGTTCGACCTCCCACGCCGGGGGCTCCGCGCGCTCGATCGGCGTCTTCGGCCCCGGCATTCACCCAACACGATCGGGATGCGGTTGCCCTACGGACGACCAGAGGTGGTCGCCGTCCTCAATGCGATCGCCGACGACCTTGCCCGACGCGAACCGGACGCGCCGCGGCCGTGGGTGAACAGCCTCGTCCGCAGTGTCGCCTATCAGGACGAGATGCGCGGCTCGGGCTACACGGCGGCAACCGGTAGCGCCCATTGCGTCGGGTGGGCCGCCGACATCGAGATGGACTGGATGACCCGACTCGGCTTCGGCGACGCACTCGCCGCCGTTCTGCTGGATCGGGCCGAGACGGCGCAGATCAACGTCATCGACGAGGGGCAGGCGTGGCATATCTGCCTCAATCCGCACTCGGCGGGCTTCCCACTGGAGGCCGACCGATGTGCGGAATAGCGATGATCGTCGGTGCCGGCTGGGATGAACGAATCCTCGACGGCATGGTCACCGCCATCGAATCGCGGGGCACGATCACCGAACGGTGGACGCGCCACGACCTCGCGGCAGTCACCCGTCGTCTCCCCATCGTCGACCGCGCCCACGCAGTCCAACCATGGCGCTACGGTCCGGACGAACGGTCCACGTTGTGTTACAACGGCGAGGTCTACAACCTGGACGAGATCCGGGGTGCGCTCGCCGAGCAGGGCGTCGTTCCGACGACCGCGTCGGACACCGAACTCGTCGCACTGAGCCTCCTCACCTGGGGCGACGAGGCCGTCCCGCGCTTCTCCGGGGAGTTCGCCTTCGCCGCGGAATGCGGCGGATCGGTCTATGTGGCCCGGGATCGGCTGGGGGTCAAACCGCTCTACTACGCGCTCGCCGACGAGCTGGTCTACGTGGCATCGGAGATCAAGGCGCTGGTCGCCGTCTCCGCGAGGATCATGGAGGTCCCACCGGGGCACCACGGGTGGATCTCGGCCCGGACCGGGGCCCGACTGCGCTGCTACCACGACCTCGATGCGGAACAGCACGCCGCGGCCGCGTACGCCACGACCCAGGACGCCGTCGACGCGGTGCGGTCGGCGGTCACATCCGCTGTCGAGTCCCGGGTCCGGACCGACCTGCCGATAGCGGTCATCCTCTCCGGTGGTCTGGATTCCTCCATCGTCGCGTCCATTGCGGCCCGGCATCATCCCGGGTGTGTCGCCTACACGATCGGCACCCCCGACAGCCCTGACCTGAGCTATGCCACTCGCCTCGCCCGCGACATCGGGATGCCGCATCGGGTGATCGAGGTGCGACCATCGGACATCCGACGATCCGCGGTGATGGAGGCGGTCAGGTTCTCCGAGCTCACCGAGTACGGCGACATCATCAATGCCGTGATCTCCGCGCACTTGTTCTCGGCCATCGCCGAGGACGGTATCCGCATCGCCATCGGCGGGGATTGTTCCGACGAGCTGTTCGGCGGTTACCCGATGTACCAGACCATTCCGGCGGAGCAGCAACGGGATCTCTTCCTGCACAAGCTACACGGCCTGTCGCGCACCGAGCTCCAGCGCGTCGACCGGGCGAGCATGGCCGCGACGGTGGAGACGCGGGTGCCCTTTCTCGACAACCGGGTGATCGACGCCGCGCTGCGGTTACCGATGTCGATGAAGACGCGCGACGGTCAGGAGAAGTGGATCCTCCGACGGGCATTCGAGGATGCCCTGCCCGACTACGTGGTCAACCGACCCAAACACGGGCTCTCCTATTCGTCGGGCCTCCACGACCGCATCCGGCTGTACAAACCGTGGATCGCAGCCGAGTACCGCCGGTGCGGATACCGGGCGCACGCCCCGCTACGACGCGATTTCGATGCGGCATTGGCCTTGTCGGGTAACGATCTCGGACGGGCACTGGCCGGCGACACCTTGCTGGCCGATCACACCCTGTTCGAGAAGGGCAAGGACCTCGTCGGAGCGCTCCGCTGGAACATCGCACCCCGGTTCTCCCGGAAGCCGACGTCGGCGAGCCCCGCCGAGTAGTCGGGTACCCGACCGGCGGGGAACTCACCGGGCCGGTGCCTCCGCACACGGAGTGGCATCGGCCCGATGGTCCCGGTGAACATCGGCGGGCCCGGGAGCATCGGCGCTTCCGGGTGTGGTCCGGACAGGACAGTCGTGGACGATCCCCGTCTGGCGAACCGGGGCCATTCCCTCCGAGGAGCCGCTGTCCAGGACCAACCAGGCGAGCACCAGCAGCAGCAGATAGCCCAGGAGCCGGCCGACGGGACCACCGACCACGGCTGCGACGGAAACACCGACCGCCATACGATTCGCCCCATCCTCCACATGACCCGCAGTTCGAGCGGATTGTCGGCCTCGGTGCGGGACATACGATTCGAATGAGTCCGGGCGCCCCGAACCGGCATCATTCCCGCATCCCGTTTCCGGAATACCGACCAGACAACCACCGACGAGCGCAATCTCGCAATCGATACGGATTCACAGAAAATTGTGATCAGACACCCACTTCTTGTCGGCGCAGGAAATGCGTGCGAGGGCCCGGACACACAAGAGATTCCGCGACCGATCGGCCTCTACGATGCACTCATGAAGACCGCCGATGCCGTGACCACTCCACGCCTCGCGTCGCGCTCGGTCGCTGGGACGACCACCGGGAATCATCCGCTCGGGGTGTGGACGCCCGCCCTACGGGGCGCGCTCCGGTGATCCGGCCGTGGTCCACGACCGGGCCGACGATGACGACCGCACCCATGCGCACCCGGCGTCGATGGCTCCTCGCCGTCGCGCTCCTCCTGATCGTCGGCGTCACGTCGTGCGCCGGCCCGCGGGCCGACCCGGACACAGGCGCCTCGGGGACATCGGTGTCGCCCCGTGATGGCACGTCGAAACGATATGTGGCGCTGGGAAGTTCCTACGCATCCGGGCCCGGGGGAACACTCACCGACCGTCGGTGCGAGAGATCCGAGGACAACTATCCGAGCCAGACCGCCCGCGCGCTGCACATGGAACTGGTGGATGCGAGCTGCGCGGGTGCCACCATCGCCGACATCGTCTCCCGAGCGCAACCCCACGTTGCAGACGCACCGCAGATCGATGCGGTGACCGCCGACACCGCACTCGTGACCCTGACCGTCGGCGGCAACAACGTCGGGTACATGCGGCGGGTGATGGCGCTGAGCTGCATCGCGGTGGGCCCGGCCGAGCCCTCGTCGACGTGCAATCCGACCTCACCGCCACCGCCCACTGCCGCGGATTTCGAGGCGCTGACGAGATCACTGACCCGTCTCATCGCCGACATCGCCGTTCGCGCTCCGCACGCGATGATCATCGTGGTGGACTACCCCCCACTTGCGGTCTCCGGTGAATCCGGTTGTGCCGCCTTGCCACTGACCTCTGGTCAGATCGATCAGACATCGCGGGTCCTCGACGGCGTCGTCGGCGCCCTGGCCGCCGCGACCTCGGCGACCGGCACCCACCTGGTGCGCGCATCCCTCGCGGGCCGTGCCCACGGGGTGTGCTCGGCGCAGCCGTGGTTGTACGGCTACGGCGGTCCGGCCCCGTACCACGAGCGGCCGTTCGGCAAGACGGCCATCTCCCGGCTGGTCGCCGAGATGGTCACCCGACACCACTGAGACCGGGCGGCTCCGGCACGGAGCCGGGGGTCGACCCTCAGCCCGACCGCTGCGCGTTGTACGCGGACCGGCTGATCGTCTCCAGCACCCGCGCGAATGCCGGCGCGCGGGGATCGACGATGGTGCCGTGGTCGGTGTTGTCGAGCAGCACCAGCGTGGCCGAGCCACCCGCCGCCTTGTCGGCGGCGACATAGTTCTGGGACAGAATCGGAGGCACCACCTTGTCGTCCTTGCCGACCATTGCGATGGTGGGAGTGGAGGGGTCGAGGTTCTGGATCGGGTCGACGGAGGTGTACCGGTCGGGTACCGCGTCGGGTTCACCACCCAGTGCCCGGACGATCCGGTCATCGCCGAGCTTCACCGCCACCCGCATGTCGAGTGGGCCGGCCAGCGAGATCACGTTGGTGGGACGGAACTTCGGTTCGGCGCCCACCTCGCCGGCCTCGAGCCGGTGCCGGGTTCCCGCCCACATGGCCAGCTGCCCACCGGCCGAATGTCCGACGACCACCGCATTGCGCTCATCGATCTCCGGGATGCTCGCCGCGACCGTCGGCACATAATCCAGTGCGGCAGCGACGTCTTGGAAGGTCGTGGGCCAACCGCCGCCCGACCCCACACGCCGGTACTCCACGTTGTAGACGGCGAGGCCACGCTCGGCGAGTCGCCGCGAGAAGGTGACGAAGCTGTCCGCACCGACCTGCGACTGCCACGAGCCGCCGTGGATGAGGATCACCAGCGGCACCGAGTTCTCCCCCTGCGCCCCCTTCGGCAAGAAGACGTCGGCCCAGTTCTGGTCGTCGTCTCGGCTTCCGGTGGTGGTCGGGTAGAGGTAGCGACGGGCATCGACGTTCGACGATGCGACCACTTTCGCGAAATCGGCCGATGCAGCACCCGGATCCACCGCCGACGCGGTCGGCTGCGGCTCGGTGGGGGTCGATGAGCAGCCGGCGAGCACCAGCCCGGCGGCGAGTGCGCCGCAGAGTCCGGTCAGCGCACGGTGCACCGTGTTTCGCATGGTCGGGTTGCTCCTGAACTGGGTGCTCATGACTCGGTGGCCCCGTTGATAGTGGAGGTGGCGATCAGTCCGCCCTGCAGACCCCAGCGGTGCGCGATCGCCGACAACCGCCCGCTGTCGACGAGTTTCTGAACCGCGTCGCGAAGTGGTTGTGCCAGGGCCGATCCCTTCGGTACCGGGAACGCATACGGTTCGGTGTCGAACGGGGTTCCGGCCACGCTCAACGCGCCGGACGAGCGGGAGACCGCGTACGCGGTCACCGGTGAGTCCGCACTGACCGCATCGACCTGACCGTCACGCAGTGCGCTGACCGCCTGGTCGAGAGTCTCGAATCCGACCACGTCGATCGGCTTGTCGCCGGTGGTCTCGCAGGCCGAACTCTTGGCCGGCAGTTCGGAGTCGGCCTGCACGGTGCCGGTCTCCACCGCAACCTTCAGACCACAGGAGTTCTCGGGGTCGACATCGCTGCCGGCGCGCTGCATCCACTGGATCCCGCCGCTGAAGTAGGTGACCATGTCGACCTGCTCCTCGCGGGGTTTGGTGTCGAAGATCAATCTCGCCCCGACATCGAACGTGCCGTCGTGAACGCCGGGCAGCACGGCGGCGAAATCGGTGGTGCGGATGTCGGTACGCAATCCGAGGATCGTGGCGGCCGCGTCGATCACATCGATGTCGAAGCCGACGATCCGACCGTCTTCGCCGAACTCACCGGGCGCGAACGGCACGGCTGTCCCCACGATCAGGGTGCCCCGCCCACGGATCGGTTCGGGGACGCGCGCGGCCAGCGCGTCGTCGCGGGTGACGGTGGCGGGCCCACCCGGCGCCGAGGCCTCCGATGACACCACCGATCCCGACGTCACGGTGCCCGGCGCCGACGACGATCCGGCCGGGGTGTCGTCGGTTCCCGACGAGCACCCGGCCACCGCGACGGCCAGCGCCATCGCGAACCCGCTTGCCGCCAGACGTACCGTCCGGGTCAGGGCGTGCTCCCCGAATCTCCTCATAGCCACCTCACTCCGTTGCCGACACCGCAACCGGCGGTCGGCTCGTCCACTCCTGCAGCACCTTCGGGTCCTGCACCTCGAGCCACGCCACCACATCGGCGTGCGTCGCGCAGATCACCCCGGGCCGCCCGCATGTCTCGGCCATGAACTGCGCGGTCGCCGGATTGAACGCATTGTGGTTCCAGTCGTTCATGTGATTGGCGATCACCAGGGGTGCTCGATTCCCCTCGTACGTCCGCTTGAACATGTAACGGTAGGTGTCCAGCACGACACGTTTGATCCGGTTCTTGTCCTTGGGCCGATCGCGTGCGCCGTTGACGGTGTACCAGAAGTTGTAGTCCAACACGGTCTGTCGCGCCTTGAGCGGTGGTGACCATGCATACGGGATCTGGAACTCCCAGATACCACCGATCTTCGACGGCCAGTAGACGCCGGGCTGAGCGGCCGGCATCGAGGAGTCCCAGGTCATGTGGTGCGCGCGGAGGGCCGGGAAGAGCCTCGCGGGGCTGCCCTCGAGACACTGGGTCCGACCGCCCTTGACCTCCTGCGGTCCGAAGGCCAGGTCGGGCCCGGTGGTGATCGCGTTGTTGGTGCGCCAATCGGCCATCAACGAGAAGAACTGGTCGAGCTCGTGATTCCACTCCCGGGTACTCCAGTTCTTCCCGGGATTGCGCGTACCCGCACAGAAGTGTCCGACGTAGTGGGTACCCAGTTCGTGGCCGCCGTACCAGGTGCGATTGAGGTATTCGATCTGCTCGATCACCTCGGCTTTCGTGCCGCCGAAGGCCAACGAGGATTCCCCGGGCTCGTATCCCGGTCCGCGGTAGTGCTTCTTGGCCTTGTCGGTCAGGAAGTACAGGCCGGTCATCAATGCGCTGAATCGCGCGTCGGAGCGTTCGGCGGCGTCGAGGAACAGATCCCAGTTCTTCGACACCCCGACGCCGTCGAAAGAGAAGAGGATGAACTGCGGCGGTTTCTCGCCGGGCGCCAATGGCCGGATCGGGACATTCGTCGCGCGGCGGACCGGTGTCGGATCGGGCTCTGCCGTCGTCGAGGATGTGGGGGAGAAATCCACCGAGGGTGCGCTCCCGGAGCTCTTCCCGCAGGCCGAGAGCACCATCAGTGCGGCAAGCCCGACGAAAAGAGAGCCGACGCATCGCGGCGGGTGTCTCATCACGGCCTTTCTGGTCGCCCGACGCACATGGTGACGAAGCATAACGGACATATCGGGAATGCGATAGTTTCGTGGGTATCGAAAAGTAGCGTCGCACTTGCGCTTTGCCCAAAATAGCGCGATTTCGGCACCAACTGGCGCTCGACAAACGAGTGTTGTCCGATGTAACCGGTCCGTTGACTTCCTTTCGGTGCCGCGGTCGGGGCAATAGCCTGCCATTCCAGAAGGCCGCGCCCGACCCGTTGTCGGGTCGACTCCCGCGGCGCCCTGCGCGAAAGGTGACATGAGAACCCCGAATCGAGCGATGATCACGGCCGGACTGCTGAGCGCGGCCGTGCTGAGCCTCGGCGCCTGCAGCAGTTCCGACAGCGGCACCCCGGCGTCGAGTTCGAGCAAGACCACCTCGTCGTCGGCCACGTCATCGTCGGCAACCTCGTCGTCGGCCGCGTCGCGGGCCACGACCACCACCACCAACCCCGGCGCGCAGAACGCACCCGCCGTCACCACGACCCCCCATCAGAACCACGCCACCACCACTCCCCCCGTCCGCGACGACGATCCGGGCGGCCGGCCCTGCACCGACCAGAGCGGCGCACCCGGTACCTACATCTGGGCCGACTCCAGCCAGCAATGGATCTGCCAGGTCACCGGTGACGCACCGCGCGCCACTACCACGACCACGACCAAACCCCAGGTGCGCGACGATGATCCGGGCGGCCGGCCCTGCACCGACCAGAGCGGCGCATCCGGTACCTACATCTGGGCCGACTCGACCCAACAATGGGTCTGCCAGATCAGCTGACCCCACAGCGACCGCTGCACGATCACCTTCCAGGATGTAGACCGATACCGTGATGTCCCGAGCACGACCGGGCGCGGCGAGTACTCCTCGTCGCGCCCGGCGCACCCCCGCGTCAGTCCTTGCCGCGATCGCCCTCACCCTGATGTCCACCGCCTGCGGTGACGCCGACCCGGACACGGATCCGGTCGCCGCATCCGGACGGTCGACCGCCCCGTCGAGCTCGACGGCCGGGCCACCGCAGCAGTACGTGGCAATGGGTAGTTCGTATGCGGCCGGACCGGGAGGCAGCGTCCTGTCCGACGCACCGTGTGGTCGATCCGAGGACAACTACCCGAACGTGGTCGCCGATCTGCTCGGCATGACACTGATCGACGTGACCTGTTCGGGGGCCACCACCGAGGACGTCCTGCATCGGGCGCAGCCGAACGTGGCCGCCGCCCCGCAGATCGACGCGATCACCACGGACACCAAGCTGATCACCGTCACCATCGGCGGGAACAACATCGCCTACATCCCCCGGGTGATGGCCCAGAGTTGCCTCACGGCAGGACCATTCGAACCCGGCGGGCACTGCAACGCCCATCCCTCACCCCGCCCTCCGGATGCGGCGTACGCCGCTCTCAACCAATCGCTCGACAACATGCTCGTCGAGATCGAGAAGCGGGCGCCCGACGCCCGGGTGGTCTTCGTCGACTACCCGCCGCTGGCCCAGCACGGTGATGAACCGTGCGCCGAGATGCCGCTGACCCGAGAACAACTGGCCCTCACCCTCGATGTGCTGGACAACGTCACCGAGGCGATCGCCGAGGCCGCGACCGAAGCCGGTGCACATCTGGTACGGGCGTCTGATGCCGGGCGCGGCCACGGTGTGTGCACCGCCGAACCGTGGCTGTACGGCTGGGAGGCCCCGGCCCCCTATCATGAACGCCCGGCAGGAAAGACGGCCATCGCACATCTCGTCGCCGAACTCGTCGCACGTAACGAGTAGGCCCGCTCGCGCCCGTCAGCCGGTGACGGCGGTGAGCAGCGCTCGTGGCCGCGCGAGGAACGTCTCCCGCAAGTGATTGCGGATCACCGTCGGCCACGGGCATGCGCACCCGGCGACCACCCCGACGGGATCGTCGACGCCGAGGCGACGGCAGAGGGCGATCGCCCGATCGAGGTGGAAGTCCTGGGTGATCAGCACCGGCCGATGGACCCCGAAGCGATCACGCAACCCGCGACAGGTGTCGGCGGTGTCGATGCCGAGCGCGTCGTCGACGATGACCGCGGCGGGCACACCGTGCTCCTCGAGGTAGGCGCGCATCACGGCCGGCTCGTCGCCGGCACCAGCGGAGCCGTTGCCCGAGTTGACGATCCGTGCCACGCGCCCGTCGCGATAGAGGTCGAGTGCGGTGTCCAGGCGCCCCCGCACGTAGTCGCCGGGTCGACCGTCGGAGACCAGTGACCCGAGTACCACCAGGGTGCTCTCGCGTGGCAGCGCGTCGGCGTCGACGACCCGCCCGGCAGCCGCGACGTACACCCAGGTCGCCGCCACGGCGACGATCAACTCCACGGTGATCAGTCCGAGAACCACCAGCCGACCCGCAACGAAACGGACGCTCACCCCACCACCGTAGTGAACCCGTTGTACTGTGACCTGAACCACAGAAGGTTCGCCGCCGCCGTGCGCCCGGACCGGACACACCCGGAGGGAGGCACAGCGCCATGGAGTACATGCCCGTCACCGAGTCGATGTTCCTGATCGCGGAGACCCGGGAGCAGCCGATGCACGTCGGCGGCCTGCAGCTGTTCGTCCCTCGCGAGGGCCAGACCGGCACCGAACTCGCCGAGGAGATGATCGACCGGTTCACGCACTGCACCCAGATCGACACCCTGTTCCGCAAGCGGCCGGCGTCACCGGCGAGCGTGCTCGGGGTGTTCGCGTGGTCGCACGACGACGAGATCGACGTCGATTATCACGTCCGGCACGCCGTCCTCCCGCGCCCGGGCCGGATCCGCGAACTGTTCCGGTACGTCTCCCTGCACCACAGCGCCCTCCTGGACCGGAATCGGCCGATGTGGGAGCTCCACATCATCGAGGGCCTCGACGACGGTCGGGTGGCGCTCTACTCCAAACTGCACCATTCGCTGATCGACGGGGTCTCGGCGCTGCGGGTGCTGCAGCGCACGCTGAGCGCCGACCCCGACGACCGCAGCGGCACCGCCCCATGGGACCCGGCACTCACCCGTCCTCGTCGGCACCGCGATCATGCTCCGTCGGCGACGTCACCGATCTCCGGGATGATCCGATTCGTCGGCACCGCCGTCGGAATCGGAACCCAGCTCGTCGGGATCGGCCCCGCCGCGGCACGGATCGCGTGGACCGCGCTCACCGACGAGGATTTCGCCCCGCCCTTCCGCCCGGCCCCGCGGACCATCCTGGATGTGCCGATCGGCAGTGCCCGACGGTTCGCGGCCCAGCAATGGCCCACCGACCGGGTGCGCGCGGTCGCCTCCGCGATGGACATCACGATCAACGACGTCATCATCGCCATGTGCTCGAGCGCGCTGCGGTCGTATCTGATCGACCGCGACGCCCTGCCGACGGCGCCGCTGCTCGCGGCCGTCCCGGTGTCGATGCACGACGTCGGCGACTCCGACGGCAACGCGATCACCGCGATCCTGACCAACCTCGCCACCGATCAGCCCGATCCCGAACGGCGCCTTCACACCCTGGTCAATTCGATGCGCGAGTCCAAGCGGGTGATCCGCAACCTGTCACCACTGCAGGCGCTCGCCTACGGCGCGGCGACGATCGCGCCACTCGCGCTGGCCACCGTGCCCGGCTTCGTCCGCTACACCCCGCCGCAGTTCAATCTGATGATCAGCAACGTGCCGGGACCGGCCGAGCACATGTACTGGAACGGGGCGCGGCTCGACGGCGTGTACCCGGTGTCGGTGGTGATGGAGGGGACGGCCCTCAACATCACCGTCACCACCACCGCCGAGCACGTGAACTTCGGTCTGATCGGCGCACGCAAGGAACTGCCCAGCCTGCAGCGCCTGCTCACCCATCTCGACACCGCGCTCGACGAGCTCGAGAAGGTCGCAGATCTGCCGTCGTGATCGTACGGTGCCCGCGGCCGACGAGGTGTGCCCCGACCGGCCGAGGCCGCGCCGGTCAGCAGGCGTGCACCGATTCGGCGTAGCGCAGCCAGTCCGGGAGTTCGCGGACGAAGGCGTCGTGGATCACCGGTGATCCGGCCGCCCGCCAGTCGACGACGTCGTGGATCTCGACCTCGTACTTCTTCCACTCGAACCAGTTGATCATCTTGAGCATCGGGTAGCGGCGAGGGAGGTCGGCGGAGAACACCTGACGCCACCAGGCCGCCTTCACGGCGAGCTCCGACGCCCCCTCGGCAGCGCGCGCCGGGGTGTAGATGGCCGCGGTCTCGACCACGGCGATCTCGCGCCCGTGATCGACGCCGTACACCGTGTAGAAGTCGGGGACCGCGCGATCGTCACCGGCGGTTCCGCGATAGGTGCCGTCGAGCATCGCGGTGAACTTCCCCGGTTCGGTGACCTCGTTGTCGCCCCAGGGGCGATGGTTACCCCAGTGGTAGAGCGACACCCCCGCCCAGTCCACCGCATCGTCGCCGGGATAGTAGGGCGCATAGGGATCGTCCCGTGCGGTGAGCGCTCCGTCATGGTCGGTGTCGAGGAGCCTGAAGTCGCTGGTTCCCTTGCGCGCCACATACTTTCCGCCGAGGAACGGATACCCACCGCCGTAGTTGGGCGCCCACATGATGGCCGAACCCGGTGCGCTGCGCCGGATCTGCGCCGACAACGTGCGGAACACGCGGACGTACTCGGCCGGCTGTTGACCCCACGCATACCAGCTGCCGTTCATCTCGTGGGCGAATCGGACGATCACCGGGACACCGGACTCGTTGAGGTGCCGCAGATCGTCACCGAGGCGCCCGATCACCCCGTCGTCCACGGCGGCGAGTCCGGCGTGCGGCTCCAGGGTCAGCACCATCACACCACCGTTCGCGGCCACCTCGTGCGCCGCGGCCACCGTGTGCGCCCAGGTCGCATCGCTGTAGGGGATGTCGGAGAACTGGACCGCCACCGCCGGGGCATGACCGAGGTCGGCGCGATGCCGGGCCAGCGATTCGGTCTGCCAGTCCAGGTTCACGCCGAACAGCACACCGTCGGACGGGATCACCCGCGAGGCGTCCACCACGGCGCAGGGAGCGCTGGGTTCGGGCAGGTAGTGGCGATAGGCGACGCCGGCCGCGGCGATACCGATGACCATCGCGATCACCGGGACGAGCGCCGACCGTCGCCGCCTCCTACGCCGGGACCACCGGGCTGCGAACTCCCCGGGGGCGTGGGCCGGATCGGTCGATCTGCTTGTCCCGGTGGGCATCACGGGCTTGGTCATGTCAGACTGTTCCTCACATCGCAGGACGGACGGGGTCATTCGCATGACGACGGCACGCACGGAACGCACCACTGCCCGATCTCTCGGATCGCGGCATGTCATGGCATTGGTGGTCGTCGTCACGGCGATACTGGGCGCCACTGCCTGCACCGAGTCGACGGACGGACCTTCGGCGCACCACATCCGTTGGGGTGCTTATCTTCCCGATCTGATGGGTTCGGACATCACCTCGGATGCCGGGATCGTCGGCGTCACCACCCTGGCCAACCGACCGCTGGACCTGATCCTCACGTTCTCCGCACTACACGACCCGGTGCCGCTCGAGCGGTTGTCACGGATCATGGACACCGGGGCGACGCCGGTGATCACCATCGAACCGTGGCGGCCCGACGGAGGGGTGGATCAGCCCGACCACCGGCTACGCCCGATCGCCGACGGCGAGCACGATTCCGACCTCTCCCGGTGGGCGAAAGCACTTGCCGCATGGGGACATCCGGTGTTGGTCCGCTTTGCACACGAGATGAACGGGACGTGGTATCCGTGGGCGGTCGGCGTCAACGGGAACACCGCGGCCGACTATCGGGCGGCCTGGATCCACATGCACGACCTGATGCGCGCCGAGGGCGCCGACCTGGTGCGCTTCGTCTGGGCCCCGATGACGGCGATCCCCGGGATCAGCGATTTCGAAAGTGCTTATCCTGGTGACGATTACGTCGATGAGATCGGTGTCGACGGATACAACTGGGGTGACGACGGAACGCACGGATGGGCATCGCCGGACTACCTGTTCACCGCGAGTCTCGCGCGGCTGCGCGCCCTGGCCCCGTCCAAACCCATCCTGATCGCCGAGGTGGGTTCGGCCGACTCCCCGGACCCCGCACGCAAGGCGGCGTGGATCTCCGAGTTCGTCACCCTCGCCACCACCGAACCCGGCGTCGACGGCTTCATCTGGTTCCAGGCGAACAAGGAGCGGGACTGGCGGTTCAATTCGAATCCGCACGCCGCGAACGCCTTCCGATCCGCCGTGACCGAGGTGCCCGATCCCTGACCCGCACTTCCTCGGGAACCGGGCGCGCGGTGCGCAGACGCAACGCCCCCTCCCGGTCGGGATGCACCGTCAGGACCTTCGCGAGGTCGAGTGCACGGAGGGCGTCACCGAGTGCTCGCGACTGCCCATAGACGCGCAGATCCCCACCGCGGGCACGCATGTACCGCACGGCGTGCAGGAGGTCGGCCAGCCCCGAGGGCGTCACCGACACCACCGGGGACACATCGAGGAGCACGAGCCGGACACCTCGTCGGGACGCGTCGACGACGTGCCACGACAGTCCCGTACGGACATCGGCGGTGGCTGCGAGCCGGATGTCGAGGGCCTCGCCGACCGGTGATGTGACGGTCAGACCGCGTCGGTCGGCAGCGTCGCGGTAGTCGGGCTGAACGGACATGATTCCTCCTCGAGCAGGGGCATTCGCAGGACGGGACGCCGGGACAACGGTGTGCGGCGAGCCGATGGGTCGGGGGCCGTGGACGCCGACGGCTGGTGACCCCGATAGCGGGCGGCCCGGATGACCGCCGACAACAACAGCAGGTCGAGAACGACCCAGCCGATGGACAGGTAGGTGGGGAACACGTCGGCGTCGCCCCGCGACAGTCGAACCGCGCCGATCACCGTGGCCGCCACGAGTGCGGCCATCGCCACGAGTTGGATGGCGACGGGCCGGTAGTCGACCCGCACCTCGGCGCGGGTCTTGGGTGTCACCGAGAACCGGATCTGCCTGCGGAGGAACACCGCCGCGGCCGCCGACAACGTCGCCGCGATCCACGTGGGGAACAGCGCGAACGACATCTGCTGGCCCCGCCACAGTCCGCGCGACCGGTGCCCGGCGACCAGGAACAAGATCTGACAGACGACGAAGAACGGGATGAACCGCGCGAAGAAGTCCAGCGGCGTCGCCTCCATCGGGAAGATCCCGCTGGTCAGGTAGATGAGCGGCGCGGCGATGTACACCAGCGCCGCGAATCCGCTCAGATACGAGGTCATGGTGGCGAGGTACATGAACCGCTGGGCGAGGGTGAGACCGGACTTGAGCATCGGGTTGTCGGCGAAGAAGACCTGCATCGATCCCGTCGCCCACCGCTGCCGCTGCACCAGCATCGTGCGCACGTCCTCGGGGGCGAGCCCGGTGACGAGCACTTCATGGTGGTACACCGTCTCCCAACCCATCGCGTGCAGGTTCATGGCGGTGGCCATGTCCTCGGTGACCGTCGCGGTGTTGATCGGCTGGATCGCGAGGGCCTCGTCCACCCGCGACACCTCGACGCCGTCGGCTGCAGCGGTCAGCACCTCGACCAGCGCTGTCGGCAGTTCCGGTTGATCGACGATCGTGGCGTGGATGTACTGCTGGAGATCGGCCACCGCCTCACCGATCGCCTCGCCGCGACGGATACGTCCCTGGGCCAGACGGACCTGCCGGTGGGCGTCTTCGAGGGGGCGCCGGAACGGCGAGTCCGGCCCGATGTCGTTGATCACGTCCTCGAGCCGTGCCCGGCACTCGCGCAGCCTGCGACGCGTGTGGGAGGGGGCACCCCGCGAGTAGGTGGCCAGACCCAGCGCCATCAATGCCTCACGCCTCAGGACCGCATTGGAGCCGCAGAAGAAGGCCGCACCCCACCCGTCCTTGCCCTGCTGGATCGGACCGTAGAACAGTTCGGCCTGGCTGCCCAGCGGGTCCGACGAGGGCACGTTCCAGAAGCACTGCGGGGTCTGCACCAGTGCCACCGACTCGTCGTCGAAGTAACCGAGCACCTTCTCCAGGAAGTCCGGTGCCGGCACCTGGTCGGCGTCCAGGATCGCGATGAAGTCGCCACCGGTGCGGAAGAGCGCGTTGTTGATGTTGCCGGCCTTCGCGAACCGCTGCCGTCCGGCCCACTCGTCACCCCGGGTGATGTAGCCGACGCCGATCCGCTCGGCGGCCGCCCGGAACTCCGGCCGGTCCCCGTCGTCGAGAATCCACGTGAGGTGAGGGTAACGAACATCACGTGCCGCGACCGCGGTCGTCACCACCAGGTCCAGCGGCTCGTCGTACGTCGTGATGAACACGTCCACCGTGCGGCCGGGCCCTGCGATCGGTGGCGCGACGCGCCGCCGCGCATTCCACATCATGAAAGAGAAGAGAACAGATTCAGAAAAGCTGTAGGTTTCGGCCACAACCAAGGGAATGGCAATCCACCACGCATTCCAGGAAATCGTTTCCGTCCAGCGCCAAGAAATATAGACAACCCCAAAAGAAACGACGAGTATTGCGACTATTCGAACAACGACAAGGCGCCCAGGCCCCATGGTCGACCTCTCTCCGGTCCGGTACCGCTCGACCACCAGAATCGGCATCATCGCCCCAGTACACGGGCAATTCTTGCGACGGCCATCGACACCCGCAACACCCGACGGCGCGGCCACACGGCCCGCTGCAGCCGACGACGAATCCATTCGCCGATATAAGTAAATTCGACGTCTCGCGCGGATTGCCGATCGACCATTCCGGGGCGGAACGGGTCCAATTCGGACATTGAATTCGCAAGTACCGGGTATCACCCGGCACATTCGGCATTCATCGGTGTCCTGCATCACATTCGAGTCGATGTCCACCAAGTGGACGAGTCCGGGCAGAGGAATCGCCCAGCCGTTGTGGCCGTCAACACACCCCAAATATATTACCCGTGGGTAATATGGCGCCCACGCTGTACCAGCCCGACCAAGCGCTACTTAGGGCAACCTTCGCAGCGCTCAGGTGTCCTCAGGATTTACGGTTACCTGTACGAGACGTCCGACCTCGCGCACGTCAGCCCTGCGCTGGAGGTTCGGCGACACACCAGAGAGGGGCCGGACGCCGTGAATGCCACGACGATCACCATCGGCATCATCGCCGCGGTCATCAGCCTGGGTTGCTGGGCGCTCTTCCTGCGCGGCGTGTGGACCATGGTCCGCGCGATCGCACAGGGACAGCGTGTCGACAGCTCGCGCTTTTGGCCGTTCTTCCCGCGACTGTGGACGATGCTCAAGGAGTTCGTCGCCCACACCCGCATGGTCAAATTCCGATCCGTCGGCTGGGCGCACTGGCTGGTGATGTTCGGCTTCCTGATCGGCGCCATCTTCTGGTTCGAGGCGTACGGCCAGATCTTCGACCCCAGCTTCCACTGGCCGATCATCGGCGCCTGGAACATCTACATCTTCGCCGACGAGGTCCTCGGCCTCGGCACCGTCATCGGTATCACCACGCTGATCGTCATCCGGCAGCTCAACCACCCGCGCGTCCCCGAACGCATCTCGCGTTTCTCCGGCTCGCGCTTCGGTGCGGCGTACTTCGTCGAGCTCGTCGTCCTCATCGAGGGCCTCGGCATGATCTTCGTCAAGACCTTCAAGATCGCCACCGGTCTCGAGCACGCCCCCATCTGGACGTCCTTCTTCACCCACTACTTCGCGCAGCTCTTCGAGGGCTGCTCGGTGTACTGGGTGACCGCCGCCGCCGTGGTCAAGCTGATGAGCGGCATGATCTGGCTGGCCGTGGTGGGTCGGAACATCGACTGGGGTGTGGCCTGGCACCGCTTCGCCGCCTTCCCCAACATCTACTTCAAGCGTGAGGCCGACGGTGGCGTCGCCCTGGGCGCCGCCAAGCCGATGATGTCCGGCGGCAAGGTCCTCGACATGGAAACCGCCGACCCCGACGTCGACGCCTTCGGTGCCGGTAAGGCCGAGGACTTCTCCTGGAAGGCCTGGCTGGACTTCACCACCTGTACCGAATGTGGTCGGTGCCAGAGCCAGTGCCCGGCATGGAACACCGGCAAGCCGCTGAGCCCCAAGCTGTTGATCATGTCGCTGCGCGACCACGCGCAGGCCAAGGCCCCGTACCTGATCGCCGGTGGCCGCACCGACATGGGCGGCGACGAGGTGGGCCTCGTCGATGCCGAGGGCAACGTCGACGACGCCAGGCTCGCCAAGATCCCGGCGGCCGCCCGGGCGGAGGCCGCCCGCAAGCTGGTCGGCGAGTCCAAGGGTGCGATCGGTGGCGGCGAGGGCATCGAGTCCGCCGACGGTGCCTTCGATCCCGAGCAGCTCGGCGCGGTGATCGACACCGAGACCCTGTGGAGCTGCACCACCTGTGGCGCCTGCGTCGAACAGTGCCCGGTGGACATCGAACACGTCGACCACATCATCGACATGCGCCGCTACCAGGTGCTGATCGAATCGGACTTCCCGTCCGAGCTCGCCGGCATGTTCAAGAACCTGGAGAACAAGGGCAACCCGTGGGGCCAGAATGCCTCGGCGCGCACCAACTGGATCGACGAGATGGACATCGAGATCCCGGTGTTCGGCCAGGATGTCGAGTCGTTCGAGGGCTTCGAGTACCTGTTCTGGGTCGGCTGTGCGGGCGCCTACGAGGACCGCGCGAAGAAGACCACCAAGGCCGTCGCCGAACTCCTCGACATCGCCGCGGTGAACTTCATGGTCCTCGGCGAGGGCGAGACCTGTACCGGTGACTCCGCCCGCCGCGCGGGCAACGAGTTCCTGTTCCAGATGCTGGCGCAGCAGAACATCGAGATGATGAACGAGGTCTTCTCGACGGCCCCGCAGCAGCGCAAGAAGGTCGTCGTGACCTGCGCGCACTGCTTCAACGCGCTGGGCAACGAGTACCCGCAGTTGGGTGCCTCCTACGAGGTCGTCCACCACACGCAGCTCCTCAACCGTCTGGTGCGGGAGAAGCGCCTGGTACCGGTAGCCCCGCTCGGCGAGGGCGTCACCTACCACGACCCCTGCTACCTCGGCCGCCACAACAAGGTCTACGACGCACCCCGTGAGCTGATGGCCGCATCGGGCTCGGCACTCACCGAGATGCCGCGTCACGGCGAACGCTCCATGTGCTGTGGTGCCGGTGGTGCCCGGATGTGGATGGAAGAGCAGATCGGCAAGCGGATCAACATCGACCGGGTCGACGAGGCGCTGTCGACCCTGGGCGATCCGGGAACCGCGACCAAGAAGGTCGCCACCGGCTGCCCGTTCTGCCGCGTGATGCTCACCGACGGTGTGACCGCCCGGACCTCGGGAACCGAGAACGAGGGCAAGATCGAGGTCGTCGACGTCGCCCAGCTGCTGCTGGAGTCGGTCAGGCGCGGCGCCCCCGAGGTGGCCCGTGGTGGCCGCTTCCTCGGCCCCGTCGCCAAGCCTGCTCCCGAGCCGGAACCCGAGCCCGAGCCGGTGGCAGTCCCCGCGGCTGCTGCGGCCACGGCCGCCGCCGGGACCGCCACGGCCCCGAAGCCGAAGGTCGGGCTCGGTATGAAGGGTGGCAAGAAGCCGGGTGGGGCCAAGCCGGCTCCCGCTGCTGCCGCCGCCGCACCGGCGGAGGCACCGGCCGACAAGAAGCCGGCCGCCAAGGGCTTCGGCATGAAGGGCGGCAAGAAGCCGGGTGCCGCGACGGCCGCTCCGGCCGCAGCCGCGCCCGCCGAGGCCACCGCTGCCGCACCGTCAGAAGCACCGGCCGACAAGAAGCCGGCCGCCAAGGGCTTCGGCATGAAGGGCGGCAAGAAGCCCGGCGCAGCCGCCAAGGCCGCCCCGGCTGCAGCCGCACCTGCCGCCGAGACCGCTGCCCCCGAGGCCGCCGCACCTGCGGTCGAGAAGAAGCCCGCCGCCAAGGGCTTCGGCATGGCCGCGGGCAAGCGTCCGGGAGCCAAGAAGCCGGGCGCTGCGGCAGCCGCCGCACCCGCTGCGGAGGCCGCCACCGAGGCAGCCCCCACCGCGGGTGCCGCGGAGTCGGTGACCGAGGCCCCCGCCACCGAAGCGGTGACCACCGAGGCCGTTGCGGCCAAGGCCAAGGGCTTCGGCATGGCCGCGGGCAAGAAGCGCCCCGGCGGAATCGGCAAGGCCGCCCCCAAACCGGCCGCCGAGGCGGCACCCGCTGCCGCAGCTGCGCCGGCTCCGGCCGCAGAGGTTCCGGCTGCAGAGGTTCCGGCCGAGGCAGCTGCCGAGGTCGTCGCCGACACCGCCGCGCTGACCACCGAGGCCATCCCCGCCAAGGCCAAGGGCTTCGGGATCGCCGCGGGCAAGAAGCGCCCCGGCGGAATCGGCAAGGCCGCCCCCAAACCGGCCGCCGCAGCAGCACCCTCGGCACCGGCCGAGACCGAGGCTCCCGCCGAGACGGTCGCCCCGGCCGAGGCGGAGGCCGAGGCACCCACCGCCGCGGCGCCGTCGTCGAACGGTTCCGAGCCGGACGAGCGCACGATCGCCGAGACCGGCGCCGCCAAGGCCAAGGGCTTCGGGATCGCCGCGGGCAAGAAGCGGCCCGGGCACAAGGCCTGACTCCCGGGGTCCGAGCGCAACAACCCGTCACAACCGAATCCGCAACGAGCCCGTCCGGTCCACACCGGGCGGGCTCGTTCGTGTTGACGGATGCGCCGATCGCGCGCAGTGTCCGATCATGGACTCCGACTATTTCGACCTGGGTGGCCACACCCGGACCGTCACCACCTCCTCGTCGACGGCGCAGACCTGGTTCGACCGGGGCCTCGTGTGGAGTTACGGGTTCAATCACGAAGAGGCCGTCACCTGCTTCACTCGTGCGACCACTGCCGATCCGACGTGCGCCTTGGCCCACTGGGGTGTCGCCTACGCTCTCGGTCCCAACTACAACAAGCCGTGGGAGTTCTTCGATGCCGCCGACCTGGGGTCGACGGTGGACGCCGCGCACCGTGCCACCGTCCGCGCCGGCGAGCTGGCCGCGATGGCATCCCCGGTGGAACAGGCGTTGATCGAGGCACTCGGCCATCGCTATCCGGCCGCCGTCCCCGATGGTCCGGCGGGTGACCCCGCCACCGGCAGCATATGGAATCACCGCTATGCCGACGCGATGCGATCGGTGTATCAGAGGTTCCCCGATGATCTCGACGTCGCGACCCTGTTCGCCGACGCGCTGATGAACCTGACCCCGTGGGCGCTGTGGGATGTGCGGACCGGCGATCCCGCACCCGGATCGCACGCACAGGAGGCACAGCAGGTCCTCGACCGGGCCCTGGCGGACCCGGGTGGGGACTCCCACCCGGGTCTGCTGCACATGTACATCCATCTGGTGGAGATGTCGGCGAGTCCCGAGTCGGGCCTGGCCCATGCCGATCGTCTCCGTGACCTGGTGCCCGACGCCGGGCACCTCCAGCACATGCCGACGCACCTGGACGTCCTGTGCGGCGACTACCGGCGAGTGATCACGTCCAACGAGCGGGCGATCGCCGCAGACGAGAAGTACCTCGCGCACGCGGGGGCGATGAACTTCTACACGCTCTATCGTGCCCACGATCACCACTTCGCGGCCTACGGGGCGATGTTCGCCGGCAACTCCCGCGCCGCGCTCGATGCGGTGGCGCGACTGGAGGCGTCGATCCCCGAGGACCTGCTTCGGGTGGAGACGCCACCGATGGCCGACTGGCTCGAGGGCTTCCTGTCGATCCGGGTGCACGTCTACATCCGATTCGGCATGTGGCAGAACCTCTTCGAGATGGAACTGCCCAGCGATCCCGTCCTGTACTGCACCACCACCGCGATGATCCACTACGGCAAGGCCATTGCCTACGCGGTGTCCGGACGGATCACCGAGGCGCGAGACCACCGCGTCCTGTTCGGGACGGCACTCGAGCGGGTGGTTCCCTCTCGCACGCTGTTCAACAACACCTGCCTCGACATCCTGGCCATCGCGTCGGCGATGCTGGCCGGTGAGCTGGACTACCGCCTCGGCAGCCACGAGCAGGCATTCGCCCACCTGCGGCGCGCCATCGATCTCGACGACACCCTGCCCTACGACGAGCCGTGGGGCTGGATGCAACCCACCCGACATGCCTACGGCGCCCTGCTGCTCGAGCAAGGTCATGTCGTCGAGGCCGAGGCGGTCTACCGCGCCGATCTCGGAGTCGATCGCTCGTTGCCGCGGGCACAACAGCATCCGAACAACATCTGGGCACTGCACGGCTACCACGAATGCCTCACGCGGCTCGGTAGACACGGCGAGGCCGCGATCATCGAGCAACAGCTTCGGCTCGCCCAGGCATACGCCGATGTCCCGGTGGTGGCGTCGTGCCTGTGTCGCACCGAGGTCCCCGGCCCGGTCGCCGGGAGTGATTCCGCGGCGGATTCCGGTGGCGCCGGAAAACCGACTTGCCCTGGCTGCGACAATCGAACTCGTGAGTAGGCCGTATGTATCGCACCTGAACCAGAACCTCAAGCCGCTCGAGCAGTCCCTGAAGCTGCAGAACGTGTGCTACGAGATCCGTGGGCCGGTGCATGCGCACGCGGCGCGCCTCGAGGCCGAGGGCCACCGGATCATGAAGCTCAACATCGGCAACCCGGCCCTGTTCGGGTTCGAGGCACCCGACGTGATCATGCGCGACATGATCCACGCACTCCCCTACTCGCAGGGCTATTCGGAGTCGGCGGGTGTCCTGTCCGCACGCCGGTCGGTGGTGACCCGATACGAGTTGCTGCCGGAGTTCCCCTACTTCGACGTCGACGACGTCATCCTCGGCAACGGTGTGTCCGAGCTCATCACCATGACGATGCAGGCGCTGCTCAACGACGGCGACGAGGTGCTGATCCCGGCCCCCGACTACCCGCTGTGGACAGCCATGACCGCGCTCTCCGGCGGGCAGGCGGTGCACTATCGGTGCGACGAGG
Organism: Gordonia sp. NPDC003376; assembly: GCF_053589235.1. NCBI lineage: Bacteria > Bacillati > Actinomycetota > Actinomycetes > Mycobacteriales > Gordoniaceae > Gordonia > Gordonia sp. NPDC003376. Next base: position 57,086 of record NZ_JBSFRM010000020.1, read on the forward strand.
AGAACGCCTGGAACCCCGACATCGCCGACCTCGAGTCCAAGATCACCGATCGCACCAAGGCGATCGTCGTGATCAACCCGAACAACCCGACCGGCGCGGTGTACTCCCGTGAGGTCCTCGAGCAGCTCGTCGACGTCGCCCGCCGGCACTCACTGCTGATCCTGGCCGACGAGATCTACGACAAGATCCTCTACGACGACGCGGTGCACACCAACATCGCGTCGCTGGCCCCCGACCTGTTGTGCATCACCTTCAACGGCCTGTCGAAGGCCTACCGGGTGTGCGGCTACCGCGCGGGCTGGCTGGTGATCACCGGCCCCAAGGACCATGCGAAGGGGTTCATCGAGGGACTGGGGATCCTCGCGTCGACGCGCCTGTGCGCCAACGTGCCCGGCCAGCATGCGATCCAGGTGGCCCTCGGCGGGTATCAGAGCATCGAGGCGCTCGTCTCGCCCGGCGGCCGCCTCTACGAGCAGCGCAACGTCACCTGGGAGAGGCTCAACGAGATCCCGGGCGTCAGCTGCGTCAAGCCGCAGGGCGCCCTGTATGCCTTCCCGCGCCTCGATCCCGAGGTCCACGAGATCCACAACGACGAGCTGTTCGTCCAGGACCTGCTGCTGCAGGAGAAGATCCTCGTCGTGCAGGGCACCGGCTTCAACCTCGACGACCACAACCACTTCCGGATCGTGACCCTTCCCTGGGCCCGCGATCTGGGTGAGGCCATCGAACGCATCGGCAACTTCCTGTCGTCGTACCGCCAGTGACCTGGTAATACCGCCGAACCCCTGGACATTCCCGTTACCGTGGGTAACGTGTACCCCACTGAGAGATTCACAGGGGGAATCGAATGGTTCGGTGGATTGAACGCACGGTCGTCAGCGGGGGTGTCGGCCTCGCCGTGTTCGAGGCCGACGCGGGTTCGGGCGCACCTGTCGCGCAGCACGACGCCCGCCCGGTGATCCTGCTGGTCCACGGCTGGCCCGACACCCACATCGTCTGGGACGGCGTCGCCGACACATTGGTCCCGGATGCGCGGGTCTTCGCCTTCGACTGCCGCGGTCTCGGCCACAGCGACCGCCCGCGCGGGATCTCGCCGTACCGCATCGAGACCCTCGCCGACGACGTGTTCGCAGTGGCCGCCGAGGTGAATCCCGGCGGCCGGGTGCACCTCGTCGCCCACGACTGGGGTTCCATCCTGTCGTGGGAGGCGGTATCACGGCCCGGCGCCGACGACGCGTTCGCGTCGTACACCACCATCTCCGGTCCGTGTCTCGACCACGTCGGCACCCTGGTGCGCGAGAACCTCTCCCCGCCCACCCGGGACTCGCTGCGCGCCACCGCACTCCAGGCCATCGCCTCTACCTACATCGCGGTCTTCCATCTGCCGCTGGTTCCGCGACTCCTGTTGAGCGTCTTGGGAATCCCCCGCGTGTGGCGGGAGTACATCCACGTCATGGACGACACCCCGCGCGAGGTCATCCAGGTCGCACCGACGTTCCGCCGGGACATGATCGCCGGGGTCGCCTACTACCGGGCCAACATGCTGCGACGCCTGATCCGACCCCGACCCCGACCCACCCGGATTCCGGTGCTCGAACTGATCAACACCCGCGACTTCGCCATCCGGACAACCACTTTCGCACTCACCGGTCGATACGCGGAGAACCTGACCCGCCGGGAATCACCCACCGGGCACTGGCTTCCGTTGATCGATCCCGGCTTCGTCGCCGACAACGTCCGCGACCACATCGCGGCCGTCGCCCCGCACTCCGCAGACGCCCTGCACCCCACAGACGCCGCAGGCACCGCGCGATCCGCGGTGTCCGCCCGGCTGTCCTGACGCCGTTCCGACCCCATGTGAGGAGCACTCGATGCATGTACCCCTCGATTCGACAGCCCCGACCGACTCCGCCGACCCCGGCCCGGTCGAGATCCACGCCCGCGACGTCGCCTTCGACTGGACGCGGTCCCCGTTGCACTGGATTCCCGGGTTCCCGGTCGCATCGAACTTCGTCAGCGCCTTCAATCTGATGCTCCCCGAAGGGGAACGGTGGTTCGTCCAGACCTTCAACGAGGCCCTTCCACTGATCCGCGACGAGGAACTCCTCGCCGCGATGCGCGGGTTCATCGGCCAGGAGGCCATGCACGCCGAGGCACACGACCATGTGTTGTGGGAGTTCCTCGCACACCACGGGATCGATCCGCGCCCGTTCGTCGCACAGATGGAGTGGCTGTTCCGCAAGCTCTTGGCCCCCAAGGCCGGATCCGAACCGGCTGCGGCACAGAAGGATCTGATCGAGCGGCTCTGGCTGATCGCGGCACTCGAACACTACACCGCGCTCCTCGGCGACTTCGCCCTGAACTCGACGTGGGTGGAGCACGACGCCGACCCGACGATGGTGGACCTGTTCACCTGGCACGGGGCCGAGGAGGTGGAGCACCGCGCCGTCGCCCACGACGTCGCGGTGTACTTCGGGGACAGCTACATCCGGCGGGGTCGCGCGATGCTCGTCGTGCTGCCCACCCTGTTCGCCGTGCTGTTGCGCGGATATCGCTTCATGCAGCACTCCGATCCCGTCACCCGCGAGTTCGGTGTCGTCCGCCGGCAGATCGAGTACCACCGTGCCGTGCGGGCCGGGGTCCTGCCCCGACTGTCGCGGGTCGCGCTGGCCACCTTCAGCTATTTCCGTCCGGGCTTCCACCCCAACGAGATCGGCTCCACCGCACAGGCCGTCGCCTACCTCGCGTCGTCGCCCGCGGCCCGGAACGCGAGTTGAGCGACGTGAACCAGCGCGCGCATCCGCACACCACCCTCACCGGCCCGCCGCCCCACCTGTACGGACGGTGGCGACACGATCCCGTGCTGGTGTGCGGCACCGCCTTCTCCAGGATCTGGTTCCCGTTGTGGCGTACCCTCTCACCGCCATACGAGACACCCGATGCCGACGACGGTGTCACCGTGGTGCAGGTCGCCGACCGTCAGGTGGTCGCCGGGGACGAGAACGTCATCGCTCTCACCCTCGCGGCCCCGGACGGCGGCGTCCTGCCCCGCTGGTATGCCGGCGCCCACCTGGATCTGCTGTTGCCGTCGGGACGGATGCGCGAGTACTCGCTGTGCGGCGATCCGGCCGAACGACACACCTATCGCATCGCGGTGCGCCGCATCCCCGACGGGGGCGGCGGGTCGGTCGAGGTGCACGAGCGCGTCCGGGTCGGTGATCTCATCCGGATCAAAGGACCCCGCAACGCCTTTCCCCTCTCCCTACCCGGACACGGATCGACTGCCACCCGGCTGAGGTTCATCGCCGCGGGCATCGGCATCACCCCGATCCTGCCGATGATCACCGCTGCCGAACGCTTCGGACTCGACTGGTCGATGATCTACACCGGCCGGTCGCTCGAGTCCATCCCGTTCCGCGACGAGGTGGCCCGGTTCGGGGACCGGATCATCATCCGCACCGACGACACACCCGGCTCCGACGGCCCGGCAGGTCTGCCGACGATGACCGAGCTGCTCGGCCCCCTCGATCCCGAGACCGGACGCACACCCACGGGTCTCGCCGTCTACTGCTGCGGCCCCACCGCACTCCTGGAGAACCTGCGCACTCATCTCGCCGACCGGCCCGACATCGAGTTGCACTACGAACGGTTCGGTCCGTCACCGGTGGAGAACGGTCGGGAGTTCACCGCGACCATCGCCTCCACCGGGCGTGAGATCGCCGTCGCCGCAGAAGAATCCCTGCTCACCGCCCTGCAACGGGAGTTGCCGGATCTGCCCTACTCGTGCCGTCAGGGGTTCTGTGGAACCTGCCGACAGCGCACGGTGTCCGGCGAGGTGGACCACCGCGACAACATCCTCACCGAACCCGAACGGGAGAGCGGTCAGATGCTGCCCTGCGTGTCACGAGCGTGCGGGGACCGTCTCGTCCTGGACCTCTGACACCTCGACCCCTGACACCTCGACCTCTGACACCTCGACGTCTGACACCACATCCGTTGCCGCCGTCGCCCGCACCACATCCGGCGTGGTCCAGGCCGAGAGTCGTCGCAGGACAGGCGATTTCTTGTCGAGATGGCTGCCCATCCGGTCCAGGATCGCGTCGAGTGCACCGATCGCGGCGACGATGTTCGGGCCCTTGTTGAGCATCGCGCACTCGGCTCGCCGGGCCGCGCCGGCATCGGTCACCTCCGATCTGGTGGGCAATCCGTTACCGGCCAACGAGTCGAGGACCTGGGTTGCCCAGATGGTCGGGACGTGGCCGGCCTCGCACAGCCACAGGATCTCCTCCTGCACCTCGACGAGCCGCTCGAAGCCTGCCTCCACCGCGAGGTCGCCACGCGCGATCATCACGCCGATCCGCCTGTGCCGCATCAGTTCCAACAAGATCTCCGGGAGCGCGGTGAACCCCTCCACGGTTTCGATCTTGACCACCACTCCGAGGTCGGCGCCATGGTGTGCGCCGTCGGCGCCTGCCGACGCGTCGGCAAGGGCGTCGAGCAGTTCGGCGACGTCACCGGCGCTGCGCACGAACGAGAGTGCGGTCATGTCCGCGATCTCGATGACGGTTTCCAGGTCCTTGCGGTCGTCGACGGTGAGGGCGGGCACCGGGAGCGAGCTGTCGGGCAGGTTGATCCCCTTGCCACCGCGTAGTTTTGCCCCGTCGAGTCCGGCTCGGGTGATCCGGGCGACCAGCGAGTCGGGGGTGGCGCCGCCGCCCGGCACCGACCCGGATACCGACACCGATTCGATGATCCCCTCGATCTTGCCGTCGTCGAACAGGATTCGGTGTCCGGGGACGACCGCGGCGAACACCTCCGGCAGCGTGCAGCCGATGGTGGTGAGGTCGGTGGACGGATCGTCGGGGTTGACCGGGGCGTCGTCGGCGGTCACCTGGATCCGCTGGCCGGCCCGGATCAGGAAGTATTGCCCCGACGACGGGAGTTCTCCGATGGTGAGCCGGATCCGGGTGCCGTCGTCGCCGGCGCAGGACAGGCGCGCGCCCGGGGTGAGGTAGAAGGTGCGGTCGGCAGCGATCAGCACCCGGCGTGTCTCGGTGCGCACCACCCGTGCGACGCGCCGTCGTCCGCGGGTGTCGTGGAAGGTGATGTCCTGCCCGACGGACAGCAGGTCGAGGGTCTCGACGTCGGTGACGGGCGCCGACTGCAGGTCGGTCGCGGTGTCGGACTCACCGACCAGCCACAGCATGCCCGGTTCGACGACCCGGCCGAGCGGGTCGCGCCGCGGCTTCACCTTGAGTACGTGGGGTCCGGGGGTGATCGGTCCGGTCCGCAGTTTGGGGCCACCGAGATCCATCGAGACCGCGGTGGTCGGGTCGGCGGAGCGGGCGTTGCGGGCCATCGCCCGCCAGGCATCGGGACCGTCGTGGGCGCAGTTGATCCGCACCACGTCCCCTCCCGCCTGCACGATGTCGCGCACCAGCGCCGGATCGGTGGCGGCCTCGCTGGGCAGGGTCACCATGATCCGGGTTCCCGGGTGGGAGGCCGCCATCCCGGTCGACGACGCGAACAGTGCATCGGCATTGCGTTGCAGCTCATCGGTTTCCGCCCCGCCGGACGGGAACTGTGCGCAGATCCCGGGCACCGGTTGCCCGGCCGCACGTGACAGGATTCCGGCGACAGCCGAGAGGTTCTCCATCACCCGGGGCTCCATGCGGCCCAACGACGAGAGTCCGTGGCGACTCAGCTCCGTCTGCAACGCGCGCAGGTCCAGGGCCCGCAGGGCCCGGTAGTGCACCAGGTTGGCGGCACCGCTGCGATGGTCGGGATGAATCCGCGAGAGGTCCACGGCGTGCTCGGCTGCGAGCGCCAGATCCATGAGATCGAGGATCTGCGCCCGCAGCCGGAGGATCGGGCGGTCGTCGGCGGTCACGGCGTCCATGTGCGTACTCCTGATGCGCGAGGGATGACCGGACCGTAGCGCTGTCAGGTGAACGGGAGGTGAGCTGTGGCGAGGTCCTTGGTCCCGGTGACCGGACCGGCGGCCCCCGAACCGGGTACCTCTGCTCCGGTGTCCGAGGTCCCGCGCCCCTCGGACCCGACGTCGGCGCCGCGCGGCGCGCCCCGCAGCAGCACCGCGGCACCGACCGCCGCCACCGCGGTCACCGCCACGGCCACCCACACCGCGGCGTGCAATCCGTCGACGAAGACCTGTTGCACCGCTACGGCGACCGCATCGGAGATGGCGGCAGGGGCGCGCTGGGCCACCTCCACTCCCGCCATCACCGACTGTTCGGCGATCGCGGCGGGCCCGTGGGGCACCCCGATCGCGGCGAGCCGGTCGCCCACGCCGGAGGTGTAGATGGAGGTGAGGACCGAACCGAGTACCGCCACCCCGAGCGTGCCACCGATCTCGCGAGTGGTGTCGTTGACGGCACTGCCCGCGCCGGCCTGTTCGGGCCGCAGGGCATCCATGATCAGCTGGGTGGCCGGTCCCGAGACGAAGGCCAGTCCGATCGCCATCAACGACATCGACCAGACGATCAGCTCCCAGTAACCCGAAGTGCGCGTGGAGAATTCGACCAGGCCGAATCCCGACGACATCAGCAGCGCCCCGGCCACCACCACCGGCCGGGCCGAGAAGCGGTGTGACAGCGCCATCGCGACGGGCGAGAACACGGCCATCACGACGGCGAACGGCAGGGTGCGGATGCCGGCGTCGAGCGGGCCGTAGCCCTTGACCGCCTGGAAGTACTGGGTGATCAGGAAGATGAACCCGAACAGGGCGAAGAACGCGACGCTGATCATCGTGGCGGCGGTGGCGAAGTGCCGGTTGGCGAACAGCCGGACATCGAGGATCGGATGGGCGATGACGAGCTGTCGGCGGACGAACACCGCGAGGATCACCAGCGCACCGACCAGACCGAGCACGGTCCGCACACTCAGCCAACCGACGTGCGGCCCTTCGATCACCGAGTAGACGAGCAGTCCCAGACCTGCGATCGACAGCACCAGACCGATGACGTCGAAGCGCGACACGGCGGCCGGACGAGCACCCGGGATCACCGCGACGACGGCGATCACCGCGACCGCGGCGAGCGGGATGTTCACCCAGAAGACCGACGACCAGGAGAAGTGTTCGAGGAGCCAGCCGCCGAGCACCGGCCCGATGGCCACCGCCACGCCCGAGGTGGCGGCCCAGATCCCGACCGCCGCGGCGCGTTGCCGGGGTTCGGTGAAGATCGTGGTGATGATGGCCAGGGTCGCCGGGAAGACGAGTGCGGCGAACAGTCCGAGGCCGCCGCGTGCGGCGATCAACTGGCCCAGTGTCTGCGATCCGGCGGCGAGCGCCGACACCGCGGCGAATCCGACGATGCCGGTCAGGAGCATCCGGCGGTGACCGAAGCGGTCGCCGAGGTAGCCGCCGGTGAGCAGCAGGCCGGCGAAGACCAGGGTGTACGCGTCGACGATCCATTGGAGTCCGGAGACCCCGGCGTCGAGATCGCGGGCCATGGTCGGCAGCGCGACGTTGACGATCGTGTTGTCGATCATCACGAGTAGTTCGGCAAAGCACAGGGCGCCCAGCGCCCACCAACGGGTACGCATCACGCAGGTCCTTCCGATGTGGGATGAGGTTGAGTAGAACAACGATCTACTGTTATAGAACGCTGTTATATTCAAGAAGAACACCGTCCTAGTAGATTGTCAATATGCCCGTCCGCCAACCGTCCAAGCGCACTCCCGCCGCCGAGGTGCGCACCAACCTGATCCGCGCGGGTCGCGAGATCCTCGAGCGCGATGGTGTCGCCGGACTGACGGTGCGTGACGTCGCCAAGGCGGCCGGGGTGGCGCCGATGGGTGTCTACAACCACTTCGACGGCAAGGAAGGCCTGCTGGTCGCGCTGGTCACCGACGGCTTCAACGAGTTCGCCGAGACCATCGCCACCACCGACGACGATCCCGCCGAGCGCCTGGCACACAGTGGTCGCGAGTATCGGCAGTTCGCGGTGAAGAACCCGACCGTCTACACCCTGATGTTCACCACCGAGTGCGATCCGGCCGCGGAGCCCGCAGTGCGGGCATTCCTGGCGATCACCGAGATCGTCCGCTACGGGCAGGCCGCGGGCGTGATCCGACCCGGCAACCCGCTCGACCACGCGATGTTGCTGTGGTCATGCGTTCACGGGGCGGTGAGCCTCGAATTGGCCGGTTCCGCACCCGATTTCATCGACCACGAGTCGAACTACGAGCAGGTGATCGGTCTCATCGCCCGAGGTCTCGCCCCCTGACCATCGCCGTAGGCCGAGCCGGCACCCGACACCGATCAAGCCGCCCCGCCCCCGATGGTCGAGCCCCCCCGATGGTCGAGCCGGGACCGAGCCCCCAAGGGCGAGGACCCGAGTCGAGACCCCCGCAAGCCGACAAAGTCCCCACCCCCACCAGACGCTGGTTGAGCAGGACGTCCTCGCGCAGCGAGGCCGACCGGCCGTCGAAACCTCCGTCAGGTCACGCCAAGACGCACCGAACCCAGAAGTGGTCACGCCCCGAACCCGGCCACCGAGGTTTCGACACGCCTCGTCGCTACGCTCCTCACCGGCTCAACCACCAACTACAACAACCACTTTGAGACCCATCCACCATGGATGGTCGAGCCGGGACCGAGCCCCCAAGGGCGAGGACCCGTGTCGAGGCCCAGCAAGCCACCGATGTCCCCAACCACCTCTGAGGTGGTCACCACCCGACGTCGGCCGACAGAGGTTTCGACACGCCTCGTCGCTACGCTCCTCATCGGCTCAACCACCGTAAACCGCACGCACCCACCATGGATGGTCGAGCCGGGACCGAGCCCCCAGGGCGAGGACCCGTGTCGAGGCCCGGTGAGCCGACAATGTCCGCAACCAACTCCGACGCAACAACGCGCCGGGAGCCGGCTACGGGATGACGATCGGCGGGAATCCGGGGACGGGAATGGTGATGCGGGGCTGGCCACCGTTCGGCGAGTTCGGTGTCCGGCGCGGGCTGCGGGTCGTCGACTTCTTGGTGGTCTTGGGCGGCGGCGGGGTGGTGTAGCGGACCGCGGTTTCCTGCGCGGCGACGAGGTCGGCCGGGTCGGCGTATTCGGTCGATGCGGCGGTGGTGGGACCGGTGGGTGCGGCGGCGACCACCGCGGGCGGGGTGGGTCCGGGGTCGGTGGTGCCGGTGAAGGCGACGACGGTCGCGGTGCCCAGGACGGCGAGCACGGCGGCGACGGCACCACCGAGCAACCAGCGTTGGCCGGACGAGTTGCGGGACCGTTCGGGATGCGGCTCGTACTCCGATTCGGCATCGACCAGGGCATCCACGTCGACCAGTGCAGCAGCGCCGATCAGCGGCGCCGCCTCGTCGAGTTGTTCGACCGGCCCGTCGAGCGCGGTCCCGTGCGCGACCGGGTCGATCTGATCGGTGATCGCCGGGATCTCCTCGGTGATCGCATCCTCGACCAGCGCGTCGCGGGCATGAGCGGCCGGCATCGACACCGCGCCGGGCGCCTCGACCGCGCGAACGGCCTGGTCGTCCATCACCAGCATCCGACGATGAGTTGTCGCACGGAGCCGGCCCACCGCACCCGGCCACCGGACGTGTGTGGGGGCGAGGACGATCACCGCGTCGGTGGTACCCAGCGCGGCGAGGGTCTGCTCGATCCGGTTGCTGACCTGGTCGGCCAGCGGCGCCGTGGCCACGTCCACGTCGCGGCGGCTGACCCGGACGAGGCGGACGTGGTTGTCGCCCATCAGGAAGGTGCCGTCGGAGCCGGCGAGCGCTGCCCTGGCCCGGCCGACCACGCCGAGCAGTTCGGCACGCCACTCGTCGCCGACGGGCCGCTCGACCCGACCGTCGGCCACCAGGTGGTCGGCGATGGCCCGATCGAGTGCATTCGGCGCGGTCATGGGGTCGGCGGGGTCGACGGCGAGAACGCGCCGCGCAAGGAGATCGGCCACCATCACCCGGCTTCCGGCATCGTCGAGGTCGAGCACGGCGACGATCGGCGCATCGATCTCGTGGATGTGCTCGCGGATCGACATCGGCAGCACCGTCATCGGCGCAACACCCGGATTCGGGATGCGGTGAACGGTCATGATGGTCGGATTTCCTGTGCCTGGCGGGGGCCGGTGGCGTGCCCCGGGTACGTCAGATGGTCTTCAACCTAGCATGGGTGTGCTGGTCACCCGAGGTCACGCGTGTGGTCCGAGCGGGGGAATGACTGCGGTTCACGCCGCCCAGAGCGTGGTATTCCCAGCCCGCGCCGGTCCAGATGTGTGGTGCAAGACACCGTCGGCCGTCGACGATGACCCGGTCCCGGACCAGCGGATCGAGCTCGTCGGGCCCCATGTGGACGAACTCGGCCCATTCGGTGGTGACGGCGACGACGTCGGCATCGGCGACGGCGGCCCGGGCGGTGTCGGCGAAGTGCAGCATCGGGTACATGCGGCGGGCGTTGTCGGCGGCTTTCGGGTCGAACACGGTCACCGTGGCACCGCGCAGGGCCAGTTGTCCGGCAACGCTGAGTGCCGGGGAGTCACGCACGTCGTCGCTTTCCGGTTTGAAGGCGGCGCCGAGGATGGCGATGTTCGCGCCGATCAGTTCGCGACGGCAGGCGCGTTCGACGAGTTCGACCATCGCGGTGCGACGCCGCATGTTGATCGCGTCCACCTCATGCAGGAAGCCCAGGGTGCGGTGCGCGCCGAGTTCGTCGGCGCGGGCCATGAAGGCGCGGATGTCCTTGGGCAGACAGCCGCCGCCGAAACCCATACCGGCGTTGAGGAATCGTCGGCCGATCCGGTTGTCGTGGCCGATCGCGTCGGCGAGGGTGGACACGTCGGCGCCGACGATCTCGCACAGTTCGCTGATCGCGTTGATGAACGAGATCTTGGTCGCCAGAAAGGCGTTCGCGGAGGTCTTCACCAGTTCGGCGGTGGCCCAATCGGTGGTGATGAACGGCACTCCCGTTTCGAGGATCTCGCGGTAGATCTCGTCGATCACGGCCACCGCAGCCGAGCAGTGCGCGTCGGGGTCGGTGCCGACGACGAGCCGGTCGGGACGCAGGGTGTCTTCGACGGCGAAGCCCTCGCGCAGGAATTCGGGGCTCCACGCGAGTTCGACGGTGGTGTCGTCGTCGGTGCGGGCATCGATGCGTGCCTGCAGGGCGGCGGCGGTGCCGACCGGGACGGTGGACTTGCCGATGATGAGGTGATCACCGCGCAGATGTCCGACGAGGGTGTCGACGGCGGCCTCCACGTAGGTGGTGTCGGCGCCGAGTCCGCGGGCCTGCTGTGGGGTGCCGACCCCGATGAAGTGGATCGAACCATGCTCGGCGGCAGCCGGATACGACGTGGTGAAGGCGAGCCGTCCGGCATCGATGTTGCGGCGCAACAGATCGGACAGTCCGGGTTCGAAGAACGGCACCTCGCCGGCTGCCAGGCGGGCGATCTTGTCGGCGTCGACGTCCACGCCGAGAACGTCATGGCCGAGTTCGGCCATGCAGGCGGCATGCGTGGCGCCGAGGTATCCGCATCCGATCACCGTGAGCTTCATACCTGTTAGGGCTACGCCGACAACGGGGCGTGCAGCCGACCGCACAGTGGCGTCGACGCGTCGTATCGGTGAACTCCGACGAGACCCGGTGACGTGTGGTTGAACGAGGTTACGAGCAGGTCAGCGGGCGGTGTCGGGCAGGAAGTTCAGGTACGCCTTGGACGGTGTGGGTCCGCGCTGGCCCTGGTACTTCGAGCCGACCGCGGCGCTGCCGTACGGGTTCTCCGCCGGGCTGGTCAGCCGCAGCAGGCACAGCTGGCCGATCTTCATACCCGGCCACAGGGTGATCGGCAGGTTCGCGACGTTCGACAGCTCCAGGGTGATGTGGCCGGAGAAGCCGGGGTCGATGAATCCCGCGGTGGAGTGCGTCAGCAGGCCGAGGCGTCCCAGCGAGGACTTGCCCTCGAGGCGACCGGCGAGGTCGTCGGGCAGGGTGCACACCTCGAGGGTGGAGCCGAGCACGAACTCACCGGGGTGCAGCACGAACGGTTCGCCCTCGGCGGGTTCGACCAGGGTGGTGAGCTCGTCCTGCCGTTGCGCCGGGTCGATGTGGGTGTAGCGGGTGTTGTTGAAGACCCGGAACAGGCTGTCGAGGCGGACGTCGATGCTCGACGGCTGCACGAGGGCAGGGTCGAACGGGTCGAGTGCGAGGCGGCCACCGTCGATGGCCGCACGGATGTCCCGGTCGGAAAGCAACACCCTGCGAGGCTATCAACCGGCCACGGACCGGCTCGGCGGCCCTGAGGACCACCGGCCGGCGGACGGCGTCAGCGCGTCGGGATCGGGACCGCCGTGGTGGACCCGCCGGAGTGGACGGTCGCGGTGAGCGGCTCCCACCCGGTCCAGGTGTTCACCGGGACGTCGATCCGGCCGCCGGAGCCGACGGTGATCGGGGTGTGGTTGGCCGCGTTCCGGTCGGTGAGGGTGTCGCTGCGTTCGACGGCGAACTGCACCTTCTGAGCGCGGCCCTGCGATGCCACGGTGATCCCCGACCGCGAGGTGGCGCCCACCGACACCGGTGCTTCCGGACCGATGGCGAGCTGACTGGTCTGGGTGGTCACCGATCGCAGCGAGTCCTGGGTGGCCACCTCGAAGCCCGCGGTGGTGGGTGCGGTGGACCGCACGGTCACCGCATGGCGGGTGGGGTCGACGTCGAGGGTGGCGGTGGCACCGGCGGGCACCTCCATGTCGTCCACCACGACGGCGCCTCCGGCGCTGACCACGGTGGTGTTGATGTCGGCGACGCGTCCGGCGTCCACACCGTCGACGACGATGCGGAACTTCTTGCCCTTGGGCACCATGATCGAGCCGGTGTTGTCGTTGTTCAGCAGGATTCGCTGGTCGACGCCCGGGATGACGTTCCCGTCGAGGTCGGTGACCCGCAGGTCCCACTCGACGTCACCCTCACCCCGCGCCCCGCCGTTGGTGTCGGAGACCATGACGAGGGTGTAGTCGCCCCGCACGTACGGGGCCTCGTGATGTCCGAGCGCGGTGGACAGCGGCGTCAGCGACATCGGGTTGGCCGGCGACCCCTCGAACAGCAGGGTGGGCTCGCTCGGGTTGGTCGCCGTGGAGTAGAACCACGAGTTCGCCGCCGGGTCGACGATGATCATCTTCTCCACACCGGGGAAGTTGTTGTCGTAGACGACGATTCCGGACTTACCGGCACCGAGGTCGCGGATCGCGATGGGGGTGATGGCGTGGCCGGCTTCCTTCTTCTCGTCGGTGTAGATGCCGAGGATGTAGTTGTCGTTGCGCGCCCATGCGGCCCGCAGCCGGGTCAGGATCTCCGACGCCGGGAGTTCGGCCTCGGTGCGCGCGGTGGGCGGGAAACTCTGGGTGATGAACATCCGTGCGATCAGTTCGTCCAGCGGCGCCGACGGTTTCATGTCGTAGACCGACTGCCAGGGCATCGCGAGCGGGAGGGTGTTCAGACGCTTGGTGGAATACAGACCGGCCAGCGCGGCCATGCCGTAACAATGGCCGCCGGTCATCGAGGCGTTGAGTTCCTGTTGGAGCAGTTCGGCGACGGTGGTCGGCGAACACACCTCGACGGTGATCCGGGCACACACGCCGTCGCCGAAGACCGCACGCATGCCGTCCACCGTCAGGCCACGCCGGTGCAACTCGTCGTCCGGGCCCCAGTTCTCGAAGGAGAAGCCGTCACGCTTCACGTCGAAGGCCGACTTCGCGACGACCTTGCCGGCCTTCGGGTTCACCACCGGTGCAGCGTCGGCGGGGGCGGCCGTCATCACCATCAGTGGGGCCGAAACAGCCACGGCGAGCGCCGAAACCAGAAGGCGAGTCGACCGACGAGAACCGCCCTGACCTGTGCGCATTGCAAAACAGTAGCCGACAAATCCGGCAGCCCACTCCGCACCGACAAGTCTGAGCCACACCTGGCACGCTCTTGCCGAGCAATCCCTCCGCGACGCCCCGACCCACCCCTGCTCCCAACCCCCGCCGGCGACGTTTGCTACAGTGTGCGTCGCGGGTCACAAGCCCGCACGCCGATGTAGTTCAATGGCAGAACATCAGCTTCCCAAGCTGAATACGCGGGTTCGATTCCCGTCATCGGCTCCACATTTGACCAGCGGTTAGCGGGTTCGATCAGCCGAGTACTCGATCCGCGAAACCCCCATGCACTCACACCGCGCCCATTGACCGTCCGCTCGCAATCGGCTGACGAAGACGGCGCCGCACCGAGCATCGCGCCGGCTCCCGTGCTTACGGCACAGGAGAGCAACTCATGGCTCCGTTCGGTGCGCCACCCTCCAGCCTCGCTCGCGCTACCCATCCGGCCCACCCGCGGCGGGACCACCGACCATGCGCCGCCCAGGTGATGTTCGCACAGATACTGGCACGGGTGTACTCCAACCGGACCAATCTCTTTGTCGAGTATCCACTTTGGCAAACCCCTGTGGTTACATGGCGACGCTGCGGGTTCGCTGCAGCCGATTACTAGGGGGATGAATGAGGCGCTTCGCGTCGATTCTGGGTTTGCTCGCCGCAGCCATGGTCACGTTGCTCGTGGTTCCGTCGGGGACCGCCCACGCAGATCCCGCGGCATCGCGCGCCGCGCTGGACGGCGGGGCCGCGAAGGTGTCGCTGGGCGGAGCCGATTACGGCTCCATCATCGTCGAGCTCGCCCACGGCAGCCACTTCCGGCAGGCGGGCAACTCGCTGCATGTCGTCAACGCCTCGGGTGTCACCACCGAGACCATCGACCTCGCACGCTTCGCCGCCGCCGACCAGGTCGTGCCGCTCAAGGCGACCCTCTCGGCTGACCGCACGGTCGCGGATCTGGTGCCGCAGGCGACGAGGCACGAGGTGGCCAACAAGAAGCCCCAGCGACTGACCAAGGCGCAGGCCTATGACGACATGATCCGCAAGGCCAACAACAACTGGAGCTGCGCTGCACCGTCGGTCATCGCCGGCGCCGTGATCGGTGGCCTGATCGGGCTGTTCTTCATCGTCGGATGGATCATCGGCGCCGGAATCGGCGCGGTGATCGGTGCCGACATCGGTTACGGCAACTGCGGTAAGGGCAAGGCCAAGGGCGAGACGGTCCGCGCGTTCTGGACCTGGTGGAACACTCCGTAGCCCGATCCTCACCGCGACGGATCGATCGCTTCGACGTGCTGGGGCGTGCCTTCCGTGGAGGGCCGCCCAGTCTGTCTCACGTCCCGACCGGGTTGCCGTCGTCGCCGTCACCGTGAACACAGATTCTGTCGACACCCGGGGCGGCGTGGTCGATCCCGAATTGCGGAAACAGTGTGCCTGGAATGGCTTCCGCGGCCTCCCCCGGGTTGTGGCCCATGACGGTACCCCGACATCGACCATCGAGCGCCGCTGCCCTGGTACCGCCCCGCACTGTGACCGCGAACCAGTCGACGTGAACCACAACCGGCCCCGTCTCCGCGTCGTCGCGGAATCGGGGCCGGTGACCGAGAATTCGCCGAACAGCTACTCGGCGGCGACGAACGAGGTCAGCTTCGCCTGGACCTCGTCCTGAATCTTGTTCTCATACTCCTCGGCGGTCGTCTTCGCGGCGCCGACCACCTTGGCGGCCTTTGCCACCACCTCGCCGATGAGCTTGGCCTGCTCGATGGACACGATGTGGAACTTGTGGTGGGCCTTGAAGTGCTTGTGCACCTCTCCGGCGATGCCGCCCTCGAGGGCGAGCTTGCTGAGCAGGTCGAGCTTGGCCTCGCCGGAGCCCTCGGTGAAGTCGAGGTCCTCGAGGTCCACCCACACGGTGTTGGGGCGCGTGGTCGACTCGAAGGCGTAGCGCAGGTTGGTGAGGTCGAGGACGACCTGCCACAGTGTCTGCGACGCATCGGGCTTGCCCGGCTCGGGGTTGCGGAACGGCTGGGCGCAGTTGCGGATGATGCTCAGCATCGCGGCCATCGCCTGCACCTGCGAGGTCGGCTGCGGCTGGACACCGACGTAGTACTGCGCACGGGCGAAACGATCGCTGGCCAGGCAGGTGCCCGGCAGCGGGTCGTCGCCGCCGAGACCCTCGTACTTCTTGACCAGTTCCAGCTGCTTGTCGTAGGTGGGTGAATTGGTCATCACCAGGTGGTCGCGGCTGTGGTAGATGTCCAGTTTGCCGTCGATGTACTCGATGATCGCCGAGTCGCCGCCGGCGTCCTCGATGGCGAGGTGCAGGGCCGGCTTGCTGCGCCCGGTCGGATCGGCCATCGGGACGACCTGCGGCTGATGCTCCTCGGTCCACGCCACGGCCTCGGCCACGGTCTCGAAGTTGTCCAGGTAGTACTGCAGCCAGACCGACATGGCCAGCTGCGGCCGCGACTCGTCGGGGGTGCCGTAGTCCGACTCCGCCAGCCACAGCAGATGTGCACCCAGTCCGCGCTCGTTGAGGCCGTCGGTGGACAGGATGTCGTAGACGCCGGCGATCACGCTGCCGTACTTGGCGGTCCATTCGAGCTTGCCGCTGATCCGGTCGTCGCGCTTGATCCCGCGCGGGAGCTTCCACAGGTTGGTATGGAGATCCTGGTGGAAGTCCATGTTCCGGCCGACGATCACAGACCCGTTGGCGTCCGGCCACATGACCCGAGTGCACATATGTTGTGTGTCTCTTTCACTAGAAGTGAGCGGGGATCGAGCATGCGCGACGCTGGTCACGACGCCCCACCGAGCAGACAGCTGCTCACTGGTTCACCCTAGTCAGTCACATGATTGCCGTTGTCCGGACTCGGCGAAACACTCCAAACGGGCACAAGAATGCACCCGCATGGTCACAGCATTCGCCCTGTCTGCACGCGACACAGGCCACCGGCCCGGCCGCGCTCAGATGTGCCGACCCCCGGTGACCTCGGCCACCGTTCCCGTCATGTACGACGACAGATCCGACGCATAGAACAATGCGACAGAGGCTATCTCCGACGGTTCGCCGGCCCGCCGCATCGGGATCTCGGCCATCTTGGCATCCCACGCCTTGGCCGGCATCGCCGCGGTCATCGCGGTCCGGATCAGGCCGGGCTGGATGGCATTGATCCGAACGCCCAGGTGCGCAACTTCTTTCGCTGCAGCCTTGGTCAGTCCGACGATGCCGGCCTTAGCCGCCGAATAGTTGGTCTGCCCGATGAATCCCACCTTGCCGGAGATCGACGACAGGTTGATGATCGACCCGCCACCGCTCGCGCGCATGATCGCGGCGGCCAGGCGTGTCCCGTTCCAGGCCCCGCGGAGGTTCACCGCGATGACGTCGTCGAACTCGGCCTCGGTCATCTTCCGCATCGTCGCATCCCGGGTGATGCCCGCGTTGTTCACCATGATGTCGACCGAGCCGAATGCCGACCGTGCCGCGTCCAGTAGCGCGGTGACGCTCTCACCGTCGGTGACGTCGCATCCGATGCCCATCGCGTCGGTACCGAGTTCGGTGGCGGTGCGTTGCGCCCGTGCGGCATCCACATCACCGATGACGATGCGGGCGCCGTGCTCGGCGAAGGTCCGGGCGATCGCAGCACCGATTCCCTGTGCGCCACCGGTGATCACGGCGGTCTTGTTGTCGAGCAAGGTCTTTCCCTTCGGTTCAGGTGACATGTCAACGCGTCCCGGCCGGGACGTCGGTGGGCGTGCGAGCGATACCGTCGGCGAGCAGGGCACCTATCGCGGCATCGTCGAGTCCCGCCTCGTGCAGCAGCGACGTGGTGTGCTCGCCCAACGCGGGCACCGGGCCCATCGGCGACTCGAAGTCACCGAAGGTCGCAGGTGGCAGAAGCGCTCTGGCCGAAGAGTTCTCGATCGCCACGGTGCGCCACCGGTCACGCGCCCGCAGCTGTTCGTGCTCGACGACGTCGGCGAGTTGTTTGAGCTGGGCAGCGGGGACCCCGGCTGCCGCGAGCCGCCGGTCGAGTTCGGCACTGGTCCACCGGCGGGTCCCCTCCGCCACCGCCGCGTTGCACGCCTCGCGATTGCGCACCCGGTCGATGTTGGTATGGAACCGCGGGTCGGTGCCGAGGGCGGGGTTCTCGAGCACCTCGGTCACCAGCGTCTGCCACCCGCGGTCGGTCTGCACGCCGATCAGGACCTGCCCGTCACGGGTGGGAAACGAGTCGTACGGCGCGATGGAGATATGGCTGACGCCCATTCGCGGCGGCTGCGCGCCGGTGGACATCTGTGTGTACAGCGCATGCCCCATCCATTCGACGGTCGCCTCCAGCATCGACACCTCGATCTCGGCGCCCTCCCCGGTTCGGGCCCGTCGCAGGAGTGCGGCCACAACGGCTTGTGCGCAGTACATCCCGGTTGCGATGTCGGCAGTGGGGATTCCGGTCTTCACCGGTTCGTCCGGGGTTCCGGTGATCGAGATGAGCCCGGCATCCGCCTGGATCAGCATGTCGTAGGCCTTGCGGTGTTCGAGTGGGCCGCCGACGCCGTACCCGGACACGCCGACCACGACGAGTTCGGGGTGGTCGGCACGGAGCGTGGGTGCGTCGAGCCCGAGGCGGGCGGCGGCACCGGGGGCGAGGTTCTGTACGAAGACGTCGGCACCCGCGATCAACGTGCGCACGATGCCCACTCCCACATCGGATTTCAGGTCGATGGCCAGCGACTCCTTTCCCCGGTTGAGCCACACGAAATGTGCACCGGTGCCGTCGACGACGTGGTCGTACCCGCGCGCCAGGTCGCCACCGTCGACCCGCTCGATCTTGATGACCCGTGCACCGAGGTCGACGAGGTTGCGCGTGGCCAGAGGTGTCGCCACCGCCTGTTCCAGGGCGACGACGGTGAAGCCGTCGAGGGGCAGCGTCACGATGCGCTCCCCTTTGCGGCGCGGACCAGTCCGCCGCCGATGATCAGCCGCTGGATCTCACTGGTGCCCTCGTACAGGCGCAGCAGGCGGACGTCGCGGTAGATGCGTTCCACCGGGACCTCACGCATGTAGCCGGAACCACCATGTACCTGGACCGCCAGATCGGCCACCCGACCGACCATCTCGGTGCAGAACAGCTTTGCCACCGAGGGCGCGATCCGCCGGTCGGTGCCCTCGACCCAGGCGCGGGCGGCGTCGCGGGCGAGAGCCCGTCCGGCCATGACGCCGGTCTGTTGGTCGGCGATCATCGCCTGCACCAGCTGGAAGTCGCCGATCGAAGTGCCGCCCTGCGTGGCGCCGACGGAGTAGGCGACCGACTCGTCGAGGGCGCGCTGGGCCTGTCCGACCGCGAGTGCGGCCATGTGGACGCGACCGCGCGCCAGGGACGTCATCGCCGCGCGGTAGCCCACCGCCGCATCCCCGCCGACCAGGGCATCGGCCCCCACCCGGACGTCGGTGAACGTCACGTCGGCGGTCCGGGAGCCCTCCTGCCCCATCTTCGCGTCCTTGGGCCCCACCACCAGTCCCGCGGTGTCGGCCGGCACGAGGAACACGGCGATACCGTTGCCCTTCTCCGGGGCGGGATCGGTTCGGGCGAAGACCACGAACAGGCCCGCGTCGGGCGCGTTGGTGATGAACTGCTTGCCGCCGTTGATGATCCAGTGATCGTCGGCGGCCTGTGCGATCGTCCGCAGACCGGCCGGGTCGGAACCCGCACCGGGTTCGGTCAGCGCGAAGGAGGCCACCACCTCGCCGGCGGCGATCCCGGGAAGCCAGCGATCCTGCTGGTCTTCGGTCCCGAAGTTCGTCAGGACCTGCCCCGCGATGCCGTTGTTGGTGCCGAACATCGACCGCAGGGACAGCGATGTGTAGCCCAGTTCCATCGCCACCTCGACGTCCTGCATCAGGTCGAGTCCCAGCCCGCCCCAGCGTTGCGGGATCGCATAGCCGAACAGCCCCATGTCCTTTGCCATCCGGCGGAGGTCGCCCGGGATCTCGTCGGTTGCGAGGATCTCGGTTTCCCTCGGCACCACGTGGGTGCGGACGAAGTGGCGGACCTGCGCAACGATGTCGGCGAACACATCGTCGGGGACGTCGGGGTTGCTGGTGACCATGAGAAGACCATGCCCCCGCGATTTATCTCAGTCCAATACTTGATCAGCAGTCCTGTTATTCTTCCACGGTATCAATCGCCCCGGCCGGAGGTACAGGTGGACTTCGACGATCTGCGCGCGTTCCTCGCCGTCGCCGAGGAACTCCATTTCGGTCGGGCGGCCGAGCGTCTGCACATCGCGCAGCCACCCCTGAGCCGCATGATCAAACAGCTCGAGCGAAGGCTCGGTACCCGGCTGTTCGACCGGAACACCAGGTCGGTGCGACTGACCGCCAGTGGGGCCGCGTTGATCGCACCCGCACAGGAGGCGCTCGCCGGACTACGCCGGGCCGAGGCAGCCGTTCGTTCCGCCGAGGACGGCGACACCGGAATCGTGCGCATCGCCTTCGCCGGGGTCTCCACCCACCGGTTGATCGCCCGGCTGGCCCGCGCCGTGCACTCGAAGCGGCCGGGAATCCAGCTGGAGCTGTCCAGCCAGAACTTCGCACAGCCGGCCCTCAGGAGACTGCTCGACGACGACACCGACATCGCGCTGGGCCGGTGGGACATCATCCCATCAGAGGTGGCCGCCCATGTCGTGCAATCGGATTCACTCGTCATGGCAGTTCCCGACACCCATCGGCTCGCCGATGCCGGACAGGTCTCGATCGCCGCACTCGCCGACGAGCACTTCGTGTCACTCCCCGCCCACGAGGGCGCGGTGTTGCCCGATCGCCTTCGGCGACTTGCCCATGCGGCCCGGTTCGTTCCGAACGTCGTCCAGGTGGCACCCGACACCCAGACCGCGCTGGCATTGGTCGGCGCCGAGGTCGGGTGCACCTTGACCCTGGCCTCCGTCGCCCGCAACGCGAATGACCCCCACGTGGTGTTCCTGCCACTGCAGGAGCCGTCGCCGGACGTCGACATGCGGATCGCGTGGCGACGCGACGACTCGAACCCGGCCATGATCCGGGTCCGTGACGAGTTCATGGCACTGACCGAGGTGGCGACCCGGTCCGGCGGCGGTCACGATGTCGGGGCCGCACCGGCAGGAGGCTGATCGACCCATCGCGGAGGCCTCCCAGACCTTTCCTATCTCACGGTTGTTAGATAGCATCTCTCACACCTGTTAGACAGGATCTCCGCGGTGCTGTGAACAGCAGGTCCGCGGACATCCGCTCCCCCACGGATGAATGGATCAACAGACGTGATCTGCCACAAACCCGGGCGCACAGAGCTGGTGCACAACTGGACACTGACCTCGGTCGACGCCGGCGACGACTCCCACCGGCCACCCGAATCCGGAATTGCGATCCCGGCGATGCCGGCCACCATCCTCAAGGCGCACGTCGATGCAGGCGTGTACGACAAGGACCTCTACGTCGGTGACAACCTCACCACGATCGACCAGGATCTCTGGACCAAGGACTGGTGGTACAGCACCACCTTCACCGCACCGGCCGGGCACGAGCGATACACCCTCGCCTTCGACGGGATCAGCTACCGGGCCGAGATCTGGCTCAACGGAACACTTCTCGCCGGACCGACGGAGGTCGTCGGCTCCTACCGGCGCTTCGAATTCGACGTGACCGACATGATCACGGCGGGTGGCGACAACCGGCTCGCGGTCCGGATCACCCCCGAGCGCAACACCCCGTCGATGGTCATCACCGATATCGTCACCGACGGCGAGCCGACCGGTGTCGACCTCACCGACACCTGGGCGGACTGGCTGTGCTTCGCCCACCACGGCGACGCCGAGAACAAGCAGACGTTCCTGCCGGACAAGAACTCCGGGATCTTCCGGCGGGTCTGGCTCACCTTCGGTGGCCCCGTCAGCATCCGGCATCCCTACGTCCAGACCGAACTCCCGCTTCCGGCAACGGATTCGGCTGAGCTCACCGTGCACGCCGACATCCGCAACCACACGTCGGACGCCGTATCCGGGATCGTGCGCGGCCACATCACCCGTGCCGACGACGCCGCAGCCGACACCGGCGTCGACATCCGGTTCGCCGTGCCGATGACCCTCGAGCCGGGCGAGGAGCGTGGGCTGACCCTGGACTCGGGCGACTGCGCCGCACTCCATGTGCCCGACCCCGAGTTGTGGTGGCCCTACACGTGGGGCGATCCCACCCTGCACACCCTCGACCTGGAGTTCGAGGTCAGCGGATCCGATTCGGAGCCGAGCGATCGGGCCACTGTCGACTTCGGCATCCGGCACATCACAGCGCATCGGGACGACACGATCGCCCAACCACAGTTCGACGACCCGAGCTCGTTCTACATCGCGATCAACGGCCGTGACTACCTGGTTCGCGGCGGCGCCTACAGCCCCGACCTGTTCTTCGAGAGCAACGACCCGGACCGGGTCCGGACGATCCTCGACCACGCCATCGACCTCGGCGTCAACCTGCTGCGGTGGGAGGGCCACATCATCGACGACGGGCTCCTCGAGCTCGCCGACCGGATGGGAATGCCCGCGATGCTCGGCACCATGTGCTGCGGCGCCTGGGAACGCTGGTCCCACTGGAACGCAGAGGATTACGAGATCGCCCAGCTGTCGGTGGCCGACACCGTCAAAGCACTCCGCGCGCACCCGGCCATCGTGATCTGGTCCAACGGCAGCGACGGGATGCCGCCCGACGGGGTGCTCGAGGGCTATCACCGCTCGCTCGACGACGCACAGTGGCAGAACGCGGTTCTCGACACCGTCAGCACCCGCAACCGCGACTGGAGCGGCGTGCACATGAACGGGCCCTATACCTGGCGCGCGCCGGTCTTCTGGTACCTGCCCGACAACGACAGGGCGATCGGGTCGTGCGCCGAGGAGGGCAACAACGAGGTCATCCCGGTGCTGTCGAGTCTCGAGAAGATGCTGCCCGGAGATGCGTTGTGGCCCTATAACAAGGTGTGGTCGATGCACACCGGCGCAACCAATCTCCAGATGGCCGGCACGCGGCGCGTGATCGACCGCCGGATGGGTGGGGCACAGACCGTCGAGGAGTTCGTCGACAAGGCACAGATCATCCAGTACGAGGCCGCCCGCGGCATGCTCGAGGGCTACACCGCCCGCGGCTGGGAGACCAACAAGTTCATCGTCTACTGGATGCTGAACTCACCGTGGCCGTCGTTCTTCGGACAGGTCTTCGACTGGTGGTATGGCAAGGGCGGCACCTACTTCGGCGCCAAGAAGGCCCTGCGGCCGCTGACCGTGGCCTTCGATCACTACGCCACCGGCGACAAGAGCACCGGCCGGGTGCACCTGATCAACCAGACCCTCGACGACGTCAAGGACCTGACCCTGCTCACCCGGATCTACCGCAGCGACGGCACGCTCGTCGAATCGCACGAACAGCCCGGACTGAGCGCACCGGCGACCAGCACCGGCGAGGCGTTCGACTTCGCCCGTCCCACCGACATCGGCGCCGTCTACTTCGTGCGCCTGACGTTGTCGACCGCCGACGCCGAGACCGTCGTCGACAACACCTACTGGCTCGCCGTCGACGACGATGTCCCGGATCTGCGTGTCATCGACGGGATCTTCGACGCGATGAAGGTCCGTCAGACGGTCTGGCCCGACTTCCGGCCGCTGTTCTCACTGCCGGAGGCCCAGGTCGACGTGACAGCCCGCGAGATCACCGCCGACGACGAGACGTCGCGTCGTTCCTTCGAGATCCGCCTGCACAACCCCGGCCCGCATCTGGCGTACTTCGTGCGGGTCGAGTTGCGTGACCCCGCCACCGGCGAGGAGGTGACCCCCACCTACTACGACGACAACTACGTGACGGTGTACCCCGAGGAGCAGGTGGTCCTCGTCGCCGAGCTGCCCGCCGACCGGCTTGCCGGCACACCGATCCTGCATGTGGAGGGCATCAACCTGATCTGACCGACGCCCCGACAGCGGTCCACCGGCCCCGTCTCGCCGAGCCCATCGAGGCCCAGGCGAGGCGGGGTCGTCATCGGCGCATGGATGGAGAATCAAACAGGCGCTGCACAAGTTGGCTGATCCGACGAAGAACCTCCGAGACAGGTCCGAACACATCGGTCTTGCGAAGCTTCCGACAATGACCCTCACTTTCGGGCTCGGTCCAGGCTCAATCATCCACGCACCGTTGATGGTTGAGCCGACGAGGAGCGCAGCGACGAGTCGAGTCGAAACCTCAGACGGCCGACCTCAGCAACGCGACCACCCCAGAGACCGGTCACCACCCAACGCAGGCCACAGAGATTTCGACACGGGTCCTCGCTACGCTCGGTCCCGGCTCAATCACCAACTGAACAGTGCTCGTTGAGCCGACGACGAGCACTACTGCTTGCCGTCACCACCTGCGGCCAACGCCCACGCGACGAGGGCCGGCTGACCGAACAAGCGGGCCAGCCGCTTGCCATCGGTGTCGAGCCCGAAGGCGTCGATGTGGTTGCGGTACTGATGGATATTGCCCGGGAAGATCGCGACGAAGAAGGCCGCGACGATCACCGAAACCAACCGACGGTGACGCGGCAGGGCGATCAGGGCGGACCCGAGCGCGATCTCGACGCCACCCGAGGCCAGGACCGTGGCATCTTTACCGAGCGGCACCCAGGTCGGTACCTGAGCCTGGAATTCGTTGCGCTGGAACGTCAGATGCCCGATCCCGGCCAGTGCCAGCACCGAACCGAGCGCCACCCGCGCAATGCTGCGGCCACGGCCCTGACGCGTCGTGGCCGGCGTGACCAACGGGGAGATCGCCATATCGTCGACTCCTCAGTCCTCGGTCACGGTGAGTGTGACGTCGATGTTGCCGCGCGTCGCATTCGAGTAGGGGCACACCTGGTGGGCCTTCTCGGTCAGTGCGCGCGCCTCGTCCGCAGACAGTGCGGGCAGGGTGATCTCGAGTTCCACCGAGATCCCGAATCGGCCGCCGTCGAGGGAGTCGAGCGAGACACGTGCCCCCACTGCCGAATCCGAGACATCGGCCTTCTCGGCCCGTGCCACGGCGCGCAGTGCACTGTGGAAGCAGGCCGCGTACCCGATGGCGAACAGCTGCTCGGGGTTGGTGCCGCCACCGTTGCCGCCGAGTTCCTTGGGGGTGCTCAGTTCCACGTCGAGGACGCCATCGGAGCTGCGCCCGTGGCCGTTTCGGCCGTCGCCGGTTGCCAGTGCTTCTGCGGTGTAGAGATGACTCATCACGTTCTCCTTCACGGGTTGGGGTGCGGCGACTCGATGCGATCGAGTTCGCCGATCAGGTTGTGCAGGGCTTCACGGAGCGCTCCGACGTCGGCGACGCCGAATCGCGGGACGCCGTCGGGATTCGCCTCCTCGGCCGCGACGATCGAGTCGCCGAGGGCCGCGGTGACGCAGTCGGCACGATCGGCCATCTCGGCACCGGTGTCGGTGAGCGCGACGATCGTCGACCTCTCATCGGTGTCGGATCGTCGACGCACTACCAGGTCGGCCTTCTCCAGGCGCCGAACCAGCGGCGAGACCGTCCCCGAGTCGAGATGCAGTCGGGCACACAGTCGCCCGATCGGCACCTCACGCTCCTCCCACAGCAGCAGCATCACCAGGTACTGCGGGTAGGTGAGGCCCAACTCCCGCAGGCCCGGACGCTGCGCCGCGATCACCGCCCGGGAGGCGGCATACAGGGCGAAGCAGAGCTGGTCGTCGAGGCGTGGGTTGCTCACGGGAGCCAATCTAGCCGTCATTTATGTGTTGCACAACCTAGTTGTGTCACACATTAATTTCGGCGGCGCGATCGGTGACGCTCGGCGCAGGTGATCGATGGGAACGAGCACCTGTTGGAGGAGCCGCGCGCCTCAGCGTCGGCGGGGGCGGCCGGTGTTCTTGCGCGCGCTCTTGCCCGGGATCTTTCCGGCGGCCTCACGGGCCGCACGCTTCGCTGCGGCCTTCTCCTTTGCCGAGCGCTTCGGCGCGGGTTCGGACTGGCCCCGTGACGACGTCGACTTGCGTCCACGCACGATCCCGACGAACTCGTCGGCGAGGTCGTCGGTGGGTTGCGGCCACAGCAGCCCGACGGCGCCGGTCGGGGCATCGGCCACCGGCCGGTAGACCAGATCCTTGCGGTGATGCAACCGCGCCAGCGACTGCGGTACCAGCAGCAGACCTATCCCAGCAGCAACGAGTTCGATTGCGTCGCCGACTGTTTCGGGACGATGCTCGATCTCGGCACCGGGTCGCCCGGTCACCACGAGAGGTTCGTCGAGGGGCCAGAGGAACTGTTCGTCGGCGAGATCGGCCATCATGAGTTCATCGCCGGCGGTCAGCAGGTGATCCTTGGGTAGGACGACAACTGTGGTCTCGGAGTACAGCTCGATCACGTGGTGTGCGCCGGGGTCTCCGTGGTCGAGGGCGTCGGGGATACGCGTGATCGCCATCTGCACGCGCCCCTGCCCCACCGCTTCCGCACAGTCGGCGACGGCGAGGGGGACGAGGTCGAGGGGCACCTCGGGCCGCCGTTCCGCCCAGATGCGCACCCACTTGCTCGGGGTCACGCCGGGGACGTACGCCAGTCGAAATATGGGGGCGTCGCCGGGTGTCATCACGCAGAAAGGCTACCGCCCGATACCCTCGAGGAATGAGTTCGCAGTCGATGAAGCCGGCCACCGCCGCCAAGAAGCTGGACGTGTACCTGCCGGCGACGCCTGCCGAGTTCCAGGCGGGCACCATCACCCGGGCCGAACTCGCCGAGCTCCAGGCCGATCCGCCGAAATGGCTGCGCACCCTGCGCGCCGACGGCCCACACCCGAAGAACCTGGTCGCGGCCAGGCTCGGCATCTCCAATTCGGGGCTGAACCGCGCCGGCATCACCGAAGCGCTGACCACCGCACAGATCGACGCCCTGCTCGCCGAGATGCCGGAGTGGCTCGCCGCCGAGCGCGCGACCCAGGTGGAGGTCCGCCGGGAGGAACGACGCGTCAAGTCTCTCCACGCCGACCGGCGCCGCGCACTCGA
Source organism: Gordonia sp. NPDC003376 (assembly GCF_053589235.1). Taxonomy (NCBI): domain Bacteria; kingdom Bacillati; phylum Actinomycetota; class Actinomycetes; order Mycobacteriales; family Gordoniaceae; genus Gordonia; species Gordonia sp. NPDC003376. The sequence continues at coordinate 84,005 of NZ_JBSFRM010000020.1, forward strand.
GGGGCCAGAGTCCGACGGCGAGTCCGGGGTCGACGAGACCTGATCATCAGGCCAGTGACCGGTCTTTGGACTCCGTCTCAGGTCGTCACCATCGGAGGATCGCCACCGTTCCTTTCTGATCGGCCACGTTTCTGATCGGCCACGTTTCTGATCGGCCACGTTCGGCATGGCGACCTCGGAGTTCGCAGGTGCAACAATTTGCTGATGGGCAGCCATCCGGCGGAGTCGTTGTGTCGCAGACACTTGTACTTCGCAAGGGTTGCGACGCCGTGATCGAGCAGAATCTGCTCGATGTCCTCATCGTCGGTGTGGCGCGAACAGCTCAGCGAGCAGCGTTCCTTGCGTGCCGATTTGCATCGGTATCGCCGCTACACCGAGCGGGACGGGCCCGGCGAGCCCGTCCCGACGACGTAGTCCGCCGCACCGACGATCTGCGGCTGGCTTGTAGCGGTAAACTTCTTGTGACAGGTCAATGCGGACTGACGTGAGCTCACATCGACGACGTACAGGTAGCGACGGGCACGCCGATGGTTGGACAGCCACCGAGACCAGCTCGGCCCCAGGCGAGATCAGTGTTCACAGGATCTCACATGAGCCACTCGGCCATGTTGCCCTCGGACGTGCTCACTGGCCGCCGAGTCCGGCACCCGCCGGCAGATGGCTGAACGGCATCACGGGACGGACCTTGCGATCGGTGAACTTCCAAGCGCCGTTCTCAATCGCGAGCTGGTCCTCGTACACGCAGACGGTGCCGTCGATCTCCCCCTCCTTGTGCGCAAAGAACAGCAGATAGCACGTCTGGGTCGCACGGTCACCGTCGACGGTGATGATCTCGTTCATGGTCAGGTGCCGCATCGGGCCGAAGGTGTCCCGGCACAGTGGCACGAACGCAGCCAACTCGGCATGCCCCTTCGGCTCCTGGCCCTCGATGAGCGCATGGAACACGCCATCGGTACTGAACGTGTCGGCCCACTCCTGCGCCGTTCCCTCGTCGATCGCGAAGTTGTATCGGGCGCCGAGGGCCCTGATCTCGTTGATGATCGAGAGATTCTGCGCTGCAGAGGTTTCAGTGGATGTCATTTCGTCTCCTTGAGCCAAGCCTGTCCGGTGTTTCGGCGACGACGCGTTCGCCGCATCTCCACAGTCGCAACCCGGCAGTCTCCACCACATGAATCCTCGTGCACACCCGTCAGGACGTCTGCGCAATCGCTCACACAGTCCATGCAGCGCGTCCACGCACCTGCGCCGGTGTACATCCCAGGTGTCGGCGCATCGTCCTCGCCAGATGCGACGAGTCGGCGAAACCCCATCGCCGCGCGATGTCCCCCGTCACGTCATCGCTGCACTGTAGGTCGAGCGCACAAAGGCGAGCCCGGATACTCATCGCCGTCTGGCTGAAGCTGAGCTCCTCACACTCAAAGAGCAAGTGCAGCTTCCGAACAGAGATATCGAATCGCTGCGCGACGTCGACTGGGCGGACCCGACCATATCGCACTGCCCAATCCAGGTGCTGAATGATCTGCGCACGCAGTTCTCCGTCTGCGCCGAGCTGTTCCACACCGGGCGTACCCTGGGCGATCGCCGCGCCGACCAATCGGGCAAGTGCGCTCAACACCAGACCCGTGTTGGCCTGCTCGACCGAATCGTGATGGGCGACCACACTCATGACACCCTGGGCGGCGAGACTGACCATCAGGTCACTCGTCGGGAGTCGAAGTCCTGGGGTGCTCAGCCGTCCGTCGGCCAGCCACGGACCGATGAGGCACGGCGGAATCACCACCCAGTGCACGATGTCAGCATCACACAGCCGCACCTCGTGGGCGAGATCGAACACGAGGAGGTCGCCGATCTCGGCTACGACCTCACAGCAGTCCTGGTGTACGCGCGCTCCGGCACCTGCGCATGCCATCACCAACACGCCCACCCCGGCTTCCCAGACCCGCGGCGCACGCGCCTCCCCGACCACCTCCGGACCTAGAACCTGGGTCATTCGCGTTCGAATCCTGTTTCTCCACTACGGAATTCCGCGGGGGATCGGCCACGGTGTCGACGAAAGCCACGATGCATGTGGGACAGGTCCGAGAATCCCCATCGAGCGGCCAGATCGGTCAGAGTACTCGACGATCCCTGAGCCAACTCGTTCGCGCATCCGTCGACGCGCGCGGCCATCACCGTTCTACCAAAGGAGAGATCGGCCCCGCCGAACAGCTGGTGTAGCTTCCGAACAGAGATATGGAAGCGCGCCGCGACCTCTTCGGGACGGACGGGGCCGTCGAGGACTGCGGAGTGGATATGCGCACGTACTCGTTCACGCAGCAGCGCATCGAGTTCCGGAACCGGTGTGCGAAACACCTCCCGGCCGGGTAGCACCGATCCGAGTAGCAGGAGAAACGCCTCTGCCACCGTTATATCGTTGGACGACCGAATATCCGACGGCGACCTGGCCATTGTGACCATCAGCTCCCGAAGCATCGCTCCCGCTCCCCGGTCGGTGGCGAGGGCCACTGCTGTCGACCCACCCCGGTGTCCGGTGAGGTCGACCATGTCTGCGGACGGAACCCGGATAGAGATCGCGCTCCAGTCCTCGATGTAATTCAGGGAGAAGGGTTTACGTGCGTCAAACAATGCCAGCGACCCGGGTTGTAGATCGCACTGACGCCCGTCTTGTTCACCGACGCAACGCCCCGCGATCAGAAGGTTGGCAAACCAGACCTCGTCGGGGCTGGCCCGAACTTCGCGTTCGCCGTGCAGATTTCGCTGGGCGCACGTCCTGATCCTGGTGATGTTCAGCCGGTCGACGGCCGATCCGACCACGCGACCGTCCAATGGCGCACCATGCCGCCAACCGTCATGGTCTATGGCGTGCGGCACCAGCGGCGTAAAGGCCGCGGTCAGGGCATCCCGCCAGAAGTCATACCGCTCGGCAGTTGTCACTCCTTCGGTAGACCACGTGGTCATGTCTCACTCCGATCGGTGCGCGTCGTGTGGCAGGCGCACGCGGGCACAGCATCGCAACATGCCGTGACACGCAGGTTTCACAGCCCTCCACTTCCATGTGAACGACATCTCACGCGGCGCATGGCGTGACTGTGAGATCACGGAAGCCATGGCCGTCGCAACCTGATGCACCCCGCTCCATCACACCGTGCACCGTCGTTCATGCCCACCTCAGGGTCCGGACGACAAAGTGGCCAAGGGTATTCCACACGATCGAAGGGCAATCATGGAGTTCGAGAACAAGACCGTGCTCATCACCGGTGCCGCGGGCGGGATCGGCAGCGCCGCCGTGAGCATCTTCGCGAAGGCCGGCGCGAACCTCGTGCTGGTGGACCTCGCGACGCCAGCTCTGCGAAGGCTCGCCGACGAACTGGGACTGGATCCCGGCCGCACGGAACTGATCGCCGCGGATGTCAGCTCTGAGGACCAGGTACGCAGATATGTCGCCGGGGCGAGAGATCGCTTCGGCCGCATCGATGTCTTCTTCAACAATGCCGGGGTCGAGGGCGCCACGGGTGCGCTGGTCGACACCACCGAGGAGACGCTGGACAGGATTCTAAATGTCAACGTCAAAGGACACTTCTTCGGTCTGAAGCACGTGATCGCTGCGATGACCGACCAAGGCGGTGGTGGTTCGATCGTGAACACATCGTCGATGGCCGGTGTGATCGCATTCACCGGACTGGGCGCCTACACTGCCTCCAAACACGCGGTGATCGGATTGACACGGGTAGCGGCCGCCGAGGCAGCCCCGGCCGGTATCCGGGTGAACGCAGTATGTCCGGGACCGGTGAATACACGGATGATGCGCTCCATCGAGTCCGGGATGTCGCCCGACGACGTCCAGGCCGCCCAGGCGTCCTTTGCCGGACTTGTTGCATTGCATCGCTATGCCGAGCCGAGTGAGATCGCCGAAGTCGTGACCTTCCTCGCCTCTGACCGTGCTTCGTACGTCACCGGCAGCATCTACACCATCGATGCCGGGATGACCGGGCTCTGACGGTCGCGGTGGACCCGTCGTGCGCGGTGGGTCCACCGTTCCCGGCGGGCTACGCCCTCGTCAGGTCCTGGGCGAACATCACGATGATCCCGCTGGGTCCGCGCACGTAGGTGAGTTTGTAGATGTCGCGGTAGTTGGCGACGCCACGCAGCGGATGACATCCGTGGCGAGCTGCGGTCGCCAGGGCCTCGTCGATGTCGTCGACGGCGAAGGCGACGCGATGCATGCCGATCTCGTTGGGCAGGGTCGGTTCGGTCACGATCGCCTCCGGATGGATGTATTCGAACAGTTCGAGGCGTCCGTGACCGTCGGGCGTCGCGAGCATCGCGATCCGGGCATGATTGCCGTCGAGTCCCACGGCCACGTCGGCCCACTCACCACTGACCTCGTCCCGGCCGAGCACGGTGAGGCCGAGGTCTGTGAAGAAGGCGATGGCCGCGTCGAGATCGTCGACGGCGATACCCACATTCTCGAGTGTGATGCCCACTCGCTCCACCGTAGTGAGCCCAGAGGACTCCCGGAAGTGCCGTACCGCCCACTCCCCCACGGCGACCGGTGCGATCCCGTACCCTTCTGCCGGTTGGTCCGTTTTGCGGTGATTGCCGTGTGAGAGTGGACGAGACAAGGGAGGTGCACCCGTGCAGGATTCCGTGCTGATCTCGACCGGGTTGCCGATCGCGCTGGCGATCATCATGTTCGGCCTGGGCTTGTCGCTGACACCCGGAGACTTCGCCCGCGTCGTGCGCACACCGCGAGCGGTGATCGGTGTCCTCGCCGTCCAGATCCTGCTGCTCCCGGTGATCGCCTTCGGACTGGTCCTCGTCTTCGACCTGCCGCCACTGCTGGCCGTCGGCGTGATGCTGGTGGCCGCGTCTCCAGGCGGTACCACGGCCAATCTGTTCAGCCACCTCTTCCGGGGCGACGTCGCCCTGAACATCTCGCTGACCGCGATCAACTCGGTGCTCGCCGCCTTCACCATCCCGCTGATCACCAATCTCGCGATCGCCCACTTCGACGCCGCCGGCGCGCTGGGGCTGCAGTTCACCAAGGTCGTCCAGGTGATCGCGCTGGTCCTGGCCCCGGTGGGGATCGGGATGGTGGTGCGGTCACGATGGGCCGACGTGGCCCGGCGCGCCGACCGCCCGGTCCGGATCTTCTCCATCGTGGTGCTCGTCGTGGTGATCACCGGCGCGATCATCGCCGACCGCGAGAACGTCGTCGACCACGGGCGGCAGGTCGGAGCGGTAGTCGGTCTGTTCTGCCTCATCAGTCTCTCGTGTGGCTACGGCGCGGCGCTGTTGCTCCGGCTGACCAGGCCGCAGGCCGTCGCCGCCTCGATGGAGATCGGCGTCCACAACACCACGATCGCGCTGACCATCGCGTTGAGTGTTCTCGACAATGCGATGGTTGCCGTCCCGGCTGCGGTCTATTCCATCGTGATGTACATCCTGACACCGGCGTTCGGCTGGGTCATCACCCGCCAACCCCGTCCGGCGACGGCCGACGGTGAGATCGGGTTGCGCGAACCATGACGTGTCGGGCGCGCAGTCCGGCCGCACGCACGACACCTGTCCGGGAAGCCGCTCAGTGCTGGATATCGAGGTCCAACCCGCGTGGCGTCAGCCAGATGACGATGCCCCCGGCGATCGTCAGCATCACCGCACCGATGATGCCGACCTGCGCGATCGCGTCGGTGAACGCAGTCTGTGCCACGGTCGCGAGTTCGGCGGAGCCGGTCTGCCGCGCCACCTCCATGGCCTCGGCCAGTGACTCGTCGGCACCGGGCACGTCCACCGGGATCTTGCTGCTGAAGGCGACCGCGGCGATGGTGCCGAGAAGCGCCACGCCGAAGACGTTGCCGAGGTCGTAGGCGGTCTCCTCGATCGCGGCCGCATTGCCCGCCTTGTCCTGCGGACTGCCGGACATGATCATCGCCGAGCCGATCGCCAGGGCGCCCGCGCCGGCACCCTGCAGCAGCATCGCCGTCGCGACCCACGGATAGCCGAGCGGTTCGGGTGCGAGGTAGAACAGCAGGAATCCGGCGGCGGGCAGCAGCAGCGCCATTCCCATGACGGCGCGAACACCGAGGAGATCGACCAGGTTCCGGGCCGGAACCGAGGTGAGGATCGCACCCACCGCGAACGGCAGCAGACGGATTCCGGCCTGCAGCGGCGAGTGTCCCTCCACCAACTGCAACCATTGGGCGAGAAGCAGGAGCCCGCCACCCATCGCCAGCATCGAGAACAGTGCGGCCAGCACCCCCGCGGTCAGCTGCGGCCTCCGGAACAACCGCACGTCGAGCAGAGGTTCCGGCCGGCGCAGACACCGCATCACGAACAGTGTGAGCACCACCGCCGAAGCGATCAGGCCGATCCAGGCCGGTGGGTTGGCGAAACCGTCGGCCACATAGTGCTTGCCGAACTGCTTGATCGACCACACCAGGGTGGCCACGCCGCCGACGGCGAGCACCGAACCGACCAGGTCCAGTGAGCCGGCCGCGGTGAGCCGCGACTCCGGCAGCAGGAATGCGGCGGCGACGATCGCGACGATCATCGGCGGGACGTTCACCAGAAACGCCGCATGCCAGGAGAAGTGTTCCAGCAGAAGGCCTCCCACTATCGGTCCGACGGCCGCACCGGCCGCCGAGACGGCCGCCCACACGCCGAGGGCGAGGGTCCGTTCACGCGGATCGGTGAAGACCACACGCAGCATCGACAAGGTGGTCGGCATGATCATCGCACCGCCCAGCCCCAGCAGCGCACGGAGTGCGATCACCGCGGCGGTGGAGTCGGCCCACAGCACCAGCAGTGACGCCAGACCGAAGACCGCGAAGCCGAGCATCAGGAGCCGACGACGCCCCCAGCGGTCGGCGAGTGCGCTCATCGGGATCAGCAAACCGGCCAGGACCAGCGAGTATGCGTCCACCATCCACAGCTGGCCGGTGGCCGACGGAGTGAGCTCGGCACTGATCGACGGCAAGGCCACGTTGAGTACGGTGAGGTCCATGACGACGGCCAGCAAGGCCACCGACAGCACCGTCAGGGAAGCCCAGCGACGCCAGGTCGGCATCGGATCCCGAAGGGTTCCATCCGGATTGGTGGGTAGCGAATACAACACGGTCATGGCCGCTCCGATCCTGTGACGCGTCCCGGCCCGCCCATCAACGTGCGGGTGAGTTTCTCGAGGACGTCGAGCTCGAGCGGTTGTTCCTGGACCGCGGCGTGCATGCAGGCGCCGTCGACGAAGACGGCGAGCAGTTGCGCGGTCGCCGGGTCGGTGACCGCGCACAGGATCTCCACGAGCCCGTCGAACCATCGCCGGGTGAGCGGCACCAGTTCGGGTCGTTGCAGTGCGGCGGTGTAGATCGTGATCTCGACGCGCACCCGGTCGCGGTCGGTCAGATACTCGTGGAACAGCCGGGCAACGGTCTCCGGCGTGGCGTCCCCGCCGGTCACCAGCTCCGCGGTCTCGGCGAGGCCGATGTCGACCTGATCGGCCAGGTGCTCGAGCGCGGCGGCGGTGAGGTCACCGAGCGTCGAGAAGTAGTACGTCGTGGACCCCAGTGGGACACCTGCGTGATCGGCGACCCGCCGGTGGGTCAGCTTGCCGTCGCCGGCGCACAGGAGTTCGGCGGCAGCGGTGACGATCTGCTCGCGACGGCCCGCGGGATCGCGGGTGGATGGGGGCATGACGGCTCCTGACGCTGCATGGTCTGTACAAATGTACATGTACGTTTGTACAGACCATGTCAGGGCCGGTCAAGACCGCTGTCCCCACCCGGAGAGGTTCATGTGACACCCATCACGGGACGCGTCACTCCGCCTGAGCGGCGGCGACCTCCTTGCGCACCTGATCCATGTCGAGACCCTCGACCGCCTCGATCAGCTGCTCGAGCTGCTGTGCCGGCAGGGCTCCGGCCTGGTTGAACACCATGATCCCGTCGCGGAAGGCCATCAACGTGGGAATCGAGCGGATGCCGAACCCGCCGGCGAGTTCTTGCTGAGCCTCGGTGTCGATCTTGCCGAAGACGATGTCGGCGTGGGTCTCGGCGGCCTTCTCGAAGACCGGTGCGAACATCCGGCAGGGTCCGCACCACGCGGCCCAGAAGTCGAGCAGGACGATGCCGCCTTCCTTGATGGTGTCGTCGAAATTGGCCAGGGTGATCTCACGGGTTGTCATGACGGGTTCAATGGATACCTCGCGGGGTATATTCCCTGGTCCAGCCCTCACGAGGCCCACCGATCAGGAGTCCGACGACGTGTCTGGCCGGTAGTACCAGCTGTCGAGGTCGAAGTCCTCCTTGAGGCTGCCCTGATCGGCCAGGAACTTCTTGGTACCGGTCAACAGGTCCACACCCCTCGCCGGGAAGGGTTCCGGTGCGAAGCCGGCCGCGTTGGCGGCCTGCCGGATGGCCTCGGCGGGCGCTTTGGAGTTGGCGATCTCGAAGTCCACGTATGCGTTCCAGTTCGCCTTGGTGTAGGTCACGGAGTCGGCGTGGAGTTTCTGCCAGGCGGCACCGAATGTCGGGTGCTTGCCCAGGAAGACGTCGGCGGCGACGGTGACGCTGGTGCCGGCCAGATCCGGATGGTTCTCGTACACCGAGTCGACGAGGTGGAATCCTTTGAGCAGGAAGGTTTGCAGCGTCACCGACGGCACCACGCCGGGTAGTGCCGCCCCGGCGATCTCACCGGAGTTCAGCGGCGCCTCCTGGTCGGCCGGGTACAGGTGCACCAACTCCGCGGTGACGCCTTCGGCCTGCAGCGCTCCCTGCAGGTACCGATCGATGTAGGAGCCCTTCGGTACGCCGATCCGCTTTCCCGCGAGGTCCTTGAGGGTCTTGATGTTCGGGTCTTTGGCCACCACGCCGGCGTTGAGGTCGAATTGGGAGATCGAGATCAGGCGGGTGTCGAGCCCGCTGCCACGGGCCACCAGGGCGGGGGTGTCACCGTACTGGGCGACGTCGAGCCGGCCACCGATGAGTGCCTGGTTGAGGTCGGGCCCGTTGGGAAAGTTGTACACCTCGATCTTGTTGACGCCCAGTGGTTTCAACGCCTCCAGCAGCTTTCCCTGACTGTGTGCGAAGCCGATCGGGCCGGTCAGCGTATTGGTGGACCCGATCACGCCGATCCGCAGCGTGTCGATGACGTCACGCTGTGCCGAATCGTCCTGTCCGCCACCGCAGCCGGCGAGGGCGGCGACGGCGAGCAACAGCGATCCGAGCATGGCGAGGAAGCGGGCCGCGCGAATACGGCCCACACGGGTGCGGGGCATGGGAGTCCTTGTGCGATATGGGATGAACTGACGGAACAGGTTCAGCGAACCGGTCGCTGACCGGCCTGGGGTCAGGGTGTCCGAGTCGCTGCGGCGGCGATACGCTCGTCGATGCGCGGAGGTGGATCGCCGTGCGGGATGGGCGGGCCCACCGCGGTCCGGCTGCCCGGTTGGCGGCCACTGCCCCAGCCGAGGTGGGCCCGGTAGCTGCCGATCAGGTCGGCCGGTGCCACGAACGTCTGCGGGTCGGCCGGCGACGAGTCCGGACCGACGTACAGCGCATCGGTGGGGCAGTACGCCTCACACATGAAACAGGTCTGGCAGTCGGACTGCCGGGCGATCACCGGAACCCCGGCCTCGGTGCTGTCGAAGACATTCGTCGGGCAGGCGGCCACGCACTTGTCGCAGCCGATACACGCCTCGGCGATGACGAGTTCGATCATGCGACAAGCACTCCCGCCGACCTGGATGCCCGGGCGCCCGGCAACGCAGGTGCCCGCCGGACCCACACGTCGTCGAGTCCCCCGGACAGGATGTGGCCGTGCTGACCGGCGTCCTGGTCGGGGTGGTCGTCCCGCTTGCTCATCCCGCGTGACTCGGTACGCGCGAGTGCCGAGGCGTAGATCCACCGCCCGACCGCGGTGATCGCGGCCGCCTGCCGCGTCGCGAGCCGCTCCGACGTCGACGGCGCACCGAAATCACCGGCCGACAACGACCTCCAGGACTCGTCCAGCGCGTGGAGCGCCGGTCCGAGTCGGTCACCGTGCCGGATGTAGTTCTTGTCGAACGGGATCAGCTGCGCCTGGGCCGCGGCCACCACCTCTGCGGCCTGCGGTGCATGATGTCCGGTACCGAGTCCGACACGGCCCGCACCGGACACCGTGTGCTGTTGCGGGCGGCCGTGGACCAGGCCGTCGCGGGCGGCGGCCTTGCCGGCGAAGGTCCCCGACGACATCGCCCAGGCCGAATTGTGGCTGCCCCCACCGGTGAATCCACCACAGATCCGTTCGCGGGTCGCAGCGTCGCCGGCGGCATAGAGGCCGGGCACACCGGTCCAGCAGTCGTCGTCGACGATGTTGATCCCACCGGTGCCCCGCACCGTCCCCTCGGCGAGCAGGTCGACCTCGAAACGTTGTGTGAACGGATCGATCCCACGTCGGTCGAACTGCAGGAAGAAGTTCGGCTGACCCTGGCGCATTAGTGCGGCGGCGCGGTCGTCGGCGCGGTCGAGCTGCGCGTACACCTTCTCCTGCAGCAGGGTTCGTGCGATCACCGAACGCCCCTTCATCGACCCGGCGCCCGTGACGATGCGGCCGTCCTCGTGGAAGAACGTCGCATACCCGTAGTAGGCGGTCTTGGTGACGGTAGAACCCTTGGGCACGATGGCGTAGGCGTTGGCGAACTCCATCCCGGAGAACTCGGCGCCCACTTCGGCGGCCATCAGCGCACCGTCACCGGTGTCGACGTTGGTGCCCAGCGCGCGGGACAGGAAGGCACAACCACCGGTCGCGAGGACGACGGCGCCGGCGGTGATCCGGTAGTCGATGCCGAGTTGACGTCGCACACCGGCCGCCCCGGATACGCGGCCGTCGGCGTCGACGAGCAGTTCGAGCGCAGGAGAATGGTCGAGGATACGGACCCCCTTGCGCTGCACCCAGGCCCGCATGCGTCGCATGTACTCCGGCCCCTGCACACCGGTGCGGATCGGCTCGCCGGTCTGCGTATCCACCGGGAACGGGTAGCGTCCCTCGTCGCCGAGGCGGCGCATGTTGGCATACGTCTGGTCGAGGACGCGGTCCATCCAGTCGTGGTCGGCGAGGTGGCCGCCGAGCTCCTCCCGGCTCGCCTTGGCCTCGGCCCGTCGGTCCGGGTCGGGCACCACGTACCAGACTCCGGTTCCGGCCGGAGCCGTGGCTCCCGATGTCCCGCAATAGCCTTTGTCGGCGATGATCACATCCGCGCCGGCCTCACGGGCGTGGATGGCCGCCCAGGTCGCGGCAGGGCCGCCGCCGAGGATCAGAACATCGGTGGTGAGGGTGAGGGTCTCGGTCACGCTGTCTCCGTCGCGGTGGTGTGGTGGGTGGTCACGGGTCGGTGGTCGACGCCGAGTGCCGCGAGCAGTTGCTTGCGGTAGGCCACGAATCGGGGGGCCGTCACGTCGCGGGGTCGGGGGAGGTCGATTCCGATGTCCTCGGAGATCCGGCCGTCGCGCAGCACCAGAGCCCGGTCTGCCAGTAGTACGGCCTCTTCCACGTCGTGGGTCACCAGCAGTGTGGCAGGTCGGTGTTCCTGCCACAGGTGCTCGACGAGTGCCTGGGCATTGATCCGGGTGAGGGCGTCGAGCGCCCCGAACGGTTCGTCGAGCAACAGCAGTCGCGGTTCGCGGACCAGGGCCCGGGCGAGGGCGACGCGTTGGGATTCCCCGCCAGAGAGGGTGGTGGGCCAGCCGTTCTCCTTGGTGGCCAGTCCGACCTCACCGAGCGCGGCCACCGCACGCTCGTGCGTCCGGGCACCGCGCAGCCCGAGGGCGACGTTGCGCCACACCGGAAGCCACGGGACCAACCGGTGCTCCTGGAAGACGATCGCCTTGGTGTCAGGGGCCTCGATGGTCCCGGTGAACCCGTCGTCGAGTCCGCCGATCCCCCGCAGCAATGTGGACTTGCCGGAGCCGCTGGCGCCGAGCAGCGCGACGAACTCCCCGGGTTCGATGGTCAGGTCGATGCGGTCGAGTACGGTGCGGTCGCCGAAGCGCCGTGTCGCGTCGTGGACCCGGACGCCGTCGCTCTCGGTGGTAGATCCCACCGGCGGCGCAGAGGTACTCATCGTCCCTCGAATCCGTTGCGCCAGCGAAGAAACCGCTTCTCCAGTAGCCGGACCGCGAAGTCCGTGACGAGGCCGAGGACCGCGTAGATGACCAGCACGAGGAAGATCTGGTCGGTGCGCAGATATTCTTTCGCATCGTTCATCACGAAGCCGAGCCCGACCGTCGTCGTCTGCATCTCGGCGACGACGAGCACCAGCCAGCCGATGCCGAGGGCCTGGCGCAACCCGACGAAGGTCTGCGGGAGTGCACCGGGCAGCAGGATGAAGCGCATCAGCTCGAACCGGGTGAGGTTCAACGATTCCGCGGCCTCGATGAGTTTCTGGTCCACACTGCGGATTCCGGCGAAGACATTGACGTACATGGGGAAGATCGGCGCGACGATGATCAGTGCGATCTTGAAGACGTCGTCGATCCCGAACCAGATGATGAACACCGGGACCAATGCCACTGCGGGCATCATCCGCAAGACCTGTACCGGCGCGTTGATCAGGTCCTCGGCGACGCGTACCAGTCCGGCGGCCACACCGAGCGCGGTGCCGATGGTGATGCCGATCGCCAGACCGATCGCGACGCGCCGGGTGGACGCGGCGAGGTGATGCCACAGGTCGCCACTGCTCGCCAACTGCCACCCTGCGTCGACGACCTCGGTGGGGGCGGGCGTGGTGGCGCCCAGCCAGGTTCGGGCGCCGAGCTGCCAGATCACCACCACCAGGACGAGGCCGATCGACTGCCGGAGCAGGCGGATCGCCGGCCCGCCGGTCAGCCACGTGCGCACAGGGTCCACCGCGCGTCGAGCCACGGACGACGATGGCTCGGGCGTTGCCGAGGCACCGACGTCGCCCGCCACGGTGACGTTCGGTTCCGCAGTGATGTTCGGTTCCGCAGTGATGTTCGGTTCCGCAGTGATGTTCGGTTCGAGTTGCAGGGTCACCGACGTGCTCCCGGATGTGGAGGACTGGATTGAGCAGTGAAACTACGTCCACTTCGATTCCGGTCACAGGTTTTCGCGCACGGCGGTTCGGAACCGCCCCGCCTCCTGCCGCGAGTCGTCTCAGTCTGTCGCCAGGGCGGCCAGCCGTTCGAGGTCGCCCATCAGCGCGTCACGTCGATCACGATGCGCCTTGACGATCACCCAGAAGATCCGGTCCGCGCCCGCAACGGCGTGCACCACGTCATAGGTCTGGACGATCCGGGTTCTCGTGCCGACGGGCTCGAGGTCGATCCGCCACTGGGTGCTGTCGACGTGCCCCCACAGTCCCACCGTGCGCCATGCCAGGTGGTGTGGCGGATCGACCGTGGTGACCACGCACAGCCGGGTCCAGGTGAACGGCCCCGACCGGTTGACCCCGCGGAACCGTATCCCCGGGGCGACGACGGGCCCCCCTGTCCGGCGCAGGTGTGCACGTCGGCATTCGTGACTCCACTCCCCCGTGCGGGAGACATCACTGATGATGCGCCACAGCGATTCCGGTGATGCCGAGGTGATCAGCTCGGTCCGCCCGTGCCGAGCGATCCTGCCCATCATGTCCCCCTCGCCACATCGGCGGGTCCGAGGGGCGGTACCTCGGCCGCCGGCCCACCCGCCCAGAGCGCGGCGGCATACCGCCGGTACTGACGATCGAACCCGTGCAGCAGGACGAATCGTGGGATCGGCGGAACCACGCCGGCGATGAGATCACGCCGTTGTTGATCCAATCCGTCTGCCAGCCAGTGGTATTCGATGCCGAGCTCCGAGAACCCCTTGGGCCTGACGAAGAATCGACGTTCGACGTCGCGATACTCCTGGGTGGTGATGGAGGTGGCGACCACCGGCATCATCTCGAGTTCCTCCGCGGCGAGATGTGGCAGCAGCACCGCCTCGAGAGCGGTGAGTGCCGCGATCACCTGTTCACTCGCCTGGGTACGCGTTCGGTATGACCGCGCCGTCCTGGCGAGGCCATCGATGGCGGGAGCGATCCGCTTGTGGTCGGCATCCATCCGGTCGAGCAGGAACCCTGCCGACGGATTTCGTTGCCGGACAAGTGGCCACAGACCTCTATCCTCACCCGTGTGGTGTGCGTGCAGGAAGTCCATCAGCCAGACGAGGTGGTCGGCGAGCGCACGTCGGTGGCGGTCGTCGCGATCGGGGCCGGATTCGAGGACCATTCGGGCACGTACGAGATCGCGTCGTAGGGCACCGTGCACGATACCCATGCTGCGAGTGTCGGCGGGCTCGTGATCGATGGTGTTCACGGCCCTCTCCTTTCACTGGTTCGAGGTGCTCCCTGCTGGGGACAGCAACCTCAGAATCGTTTCTACGATCCACTTCTCATAGCGGTCGGCACTCCACGACGCGCTACCGACCAACAGGTCGTAGACCTCTACGGAGACCACTGACCACACACCATCCCCCTCGTCGTCTCGCAGCGGCCGTCCGGCGATCGCAACACACGCCTCGTGGACCGCCTGACGCCGGCTCATCCGGAGCGACTCGAGGCGCGCGGCGAGTTCCGGCTCGGCGGCTGCCGCCTCTCGGAGCACACCCTGCAACCCGGCGGTTCGCCGGTTCACGTCAGCGATCAGCGAGGCCGCCGCACCGGCTCGGCGCCGCCGATTCCCGGACGAGATCGCCGCGTATTCGGGTCGATCCACCAGGGCGACGGGTTCGTCGTCACCGACCACCGCCACATCCACGACACGGTTCAGCAATGCGGTCTTGGAGCCGAAGTTCGCATACACCGTCTCGAAGGACACCCCGGCGACGCGGGCGATCTCCCGAACCCCGACCGACCATCCGCGGTCGGTGAACAATGCGGTCGCCGCATCCAGAATCCGCCGTCGGGTTTCGGCGGCCTGCTGTCGGCGCAGGCTCGAGTCGTAGCGCCGCGGGCTGGTGGCCGTGGTTCGAGCAGGCGGGGTACCGCTGGCCATACCTCATTGTGTAACGCCATCACTTTGAATACAAGGGGTGTCAGATCAATTGTCCCGCGGCTTTGCACGGGCTGGACACCGTTCCCGGGGACCAGCCGGGACGACGTGGGCGGGAGCGGCCTGAGCAGACCGAGAAGGACTTATCATCCTCGGCATGAGATCTCGCCGAGGACATCTGAGCGCCGCCGTCACGGCGGTTGCCGCCGCGATCGTCCTGTCGGTACTCGTGGCACCCGCACCCGCGGCGGCCGGTCCCGCGACGTGCGTGCCGTTCGGGACCGCGCAGCTCCCGCCGGGTGCCCCCGCCACCGGGGACCGCACGGGTGTCGACGATCTCCCTCGCTATCAGGGCACCGGTGCGCCGGCCGAGGTGGAACTGCGGACCGAACGCATGCAGTTCAACAAGTACTGGGAATTCGCCCTGGTCGAACACATCCTGATCGCACGTCCGCGGCACACCGGGACATGGCGCGTCGTGCCCCTACCGTCCTGTCTGCGCGGGCAGTTGACCGCCATCTCCCTCGACGACGACGAGATGGTCGGCGTCGACGGCGACCGGTGGATCTACACGATGGACAACGTCACGCAGTCACCGCGGCTGTGGAACTGGACGTCACGCTTCGGCGCCATGTTGTGGTTCGGCGATGGACAGACGCTCCCGGCGAACACGGTGCGCCCGCACGGCTGGGCGCTGTCGGTCACCTCGCCGTCCGCCAATCGCGAGTATCTCGACATCGCCGGCCGGGTGCATCCGAGCGGCCAGGCCAAGATGACGATGATCCCCGCCCTCGTCGGCGACGGCAGTCGGATCGTGTACGCCGATCCCTGGCTGCCCAACGATCGGTCCTACGAGATCGGCAGCCCACTCGGCGGCCGCTTCCGCTCGGTGGCCTTGTCGGCATCGGCCTCGACGATGCTCGTCATCAATCGCTACGGCGACATGTTCACGAGGACTTTCGACTTCGACTCGTCGGGCTCCGATTCGGTGTTCTTCCGTTACAGCTGGGAACGCCAGGACGGACTGCCCAGCGCCACCGACCTCAACCAGGAGACCTGGGATCGGTCCACCGCTGCGGTGCAACTCCCGGCCTCCGACTGGAAGCAGCAACCCAAGATCCCCGGTGAGATCACCTCGGCAATCACCGTCATCTCCACCCGACCGGGCGCCGAACGCCGCGAGCTCCGGGTCGAGGGACGCCAGAACGGAGAAGCCGGGTACTGGCGCAAGGGATTACATACACCGACGTGGGCGTTCGTACCGACCGGCGGGCCACTGCACGGTCCGATTCTGATCAACACCGGCCAAGACATGTCGGCCGCCACCCTGGCGCCGCCGACGCCGTGGAATCTGTCGGGATCACTCCCGTCACGCACCGCCTCGGTCGACGGTCAGACCCTGATCGACATCGGACTCCCCTACAGCGTCGTCGATCCGCGACTGCTCGACCAGATCGGGCTGTCGGCGGCACCGTCCGGATACCGGCTGTCGGTGGAACACTTCGATCCCGCGGTGACCACCCGCGAGGCCACGGTGACCACCCCTGACGGAAAGCGTATCCCCGTCCTGCTCCATACCGCCGATGGCATGCGGATGACCCCCGGTCAACCCGGATTGACCAGTACGCCAAGACATCTGATCGGCGCCGTCGAGCTTCCCGACGATGTCTACGCCACCCGCGGCACCGATCCGACGGTGGCATCGTTCTACCGCGGATGGATGCGGGAGAAGAAGATCGCCCCGATCACCCTGAGCGCCACGAACACCGATCTCGTGATTCGGTGACCCGCGCCGGCCACCGGCTTCACCGGGGGCCGCCGGTGCGGCCGCGCACCCCAGAATCACACCCTTGACCAGGGACGACACAGTTTGTCGGACCTCGTCTGTATGTTCGGTGCATG
Organism: Gordonia sp. NPDC003376; assembly: GCF_053589235.1. Classification (NCBI taxonomy): domain Bacteria; kingdom Bacillati; phylum Actinomycetota; class Actinomycetes; order Mycobacteriales; family Gordoniaceae; genus Gordonia; species Gordonia sp. NPDC003376. The sequence continues at coordinate 100,906 of NZ_JBSFRM010000020.1, forward strand.
ACCTCGGGGATGGCGTCACCGCGACCGGCCGACACGGCCGGTGAGGGTGGGTTGTCGTGGCAGG